>NZ_BAAHBP010000015.1:0-17395 GCF_054776615.1 Spirosoma pomorum | reverse complement strand
TGCTGTATGTCTTGGTCGACACAAATATGCTCTGACTCTCAGCCTTTATGGATTTCAAAACACGCTCTTACCCATTCATTAATCTAACATCGCCATAAATCACGTTGATGAAAACAAGAACGTTAGAGAACAGCAGCCTAACTGTATCCGCACTGGAGTTAGACTGCATGGCTTAGGCTATGGTCCGCTGGCTTGACTACGGCCTCTAGGAAAAATCAGGATCATCCAGGTAAAGACCCAGAACTCGGGTCGAGCGGCAATGATGATATAGGCTCTTTAGGAGTAAGCAG
Source organism: Spirosoma pomorum (assembly GCF_054776615.1). NCBI lineage: Bacteria > Pseudomonadati > Bacteroidota > Cytophagia > Cytophagales > Cytophagaceae > Spirosoma > Spirosoma pomorum. The sequence goes on along the minus strand of NZ_BAAHBP010000015.1, from coordinate 17,105 downwards.
GCGAACTACCGACCACGATCGAAAGCGGTGGCCTGGCGAAGCGTCACAAAAAACGCTGCTTTAGCCCAGTGGTGGCGTATCGGTAAAACTTCCCCTCTTCGATAAGCAAGGCTTTCATCACGCCCTGATCAATGTTTTGCTGATGAGGCAAATCGATGGCAATGACGCGCTGATTGCTGAGAAGGCGAATATCTTCCACGGGAGTATGCCCAATAATGATGCGCTGTACCCCGTACTGCTTCGCCACCGACTCGACTTGCCCAAGGCTCATTTCCTCCTGGGCCATCCCCCGGTACCAAGTGGGGCCTAGCATACTGGGGCTATCTACGCCCTGAGCAGCTGGATGCGGCAAGCGCAGGTTCGTGTCCAGGCTGGTGCGGGCCAGTTGATTAATGGTGGCTAAGGGAAGTCGATGCTGAGCGACTTGGGGACTGATTCCTCCGTGAACAAACAGCACATCCCCGATGCGCTCCACGACGTTCTTGGTGCGCAACCATCGACCCAGCACACTCTGGCTGGTATACCATTTCGAATAGGGAAGCCCCAGCGTATCGGCATTGTGGCGGTATTTACGGCGTAGGTATTTGTATTGCCCCGTTAGATTCATCTGATCGTGGTTACCCAGAATGAAATGAACCCGTCCACCCGCCCGTTGGGCCTCGGCTTCTAATTTGTAGAGCAGCCATAAACACTCGGTGACCTGTAGGCCCCGGTCAAAGAGATCGCCCACAAAAACCAGATGTCCTTGACCGTAATGCCACCTGAAGCTTTCGTCCATTACCCCTGCTTGACGAAGCAGGTAGGCTAATCCTTTGAAATTACCCTCGATGTCAGAGACTACCAGCATACGCTGAACGGGTTTGTAGTCACTCGGCTCGCTGGCGGCTACGAGATCATGGAGGGGAAACGAAAAGGATTGTCCGGTTTCGGTAACGTAACAGGTAAATCGCTGCCCCGCCAGCTGATCGATGGTATCGTGGGCCACTTTAAGCCCGGTGTTTTGGAGATAAATCTGGTGGGCAACGACCCCGTCTCGATGGTAGAGAAGGATAGGGCCGTCTGCGGCCACAGTTGAAGAGTCACTGTGGGGGGGCTTCAACGACCAGCCCGGAAAAAAATATAATCTAGGGAGTATACCGACATAAGTTAGGCCAAAGCCGATCAGCAGATAGACTACATAACTGCCGAGGAAAAGTCCGCCTATTTTTTTCAGGGTATAAGTTCGGGGCATCACGTTTATTTTGGTAGGATTGGCCAAAGCTAGACGGGCAGTTGCTCTTTCTAAATTGCAAACCCGATGAACGGTCACTGAGGTCCGTAAGTGGCCTTGGGCGCTCTATACGTAGCGATTCGTGGGTTGTATCAGCCGTCGTTTAGCCACTAGTCAGGTTGATAGCTAGTCTGGGGTAAGGCGTCACTTGGGCGTCATGGGTCAGGACAACTATACCTCTTTCGATTCAAGCAGGCCAGTTTGCCAGGCGATGCACAAGATAAATTGCGCATTAAATAATCAATATCCCCCCGCTTGAGCTGAAGGAGCCTTATGTATCTACTGTCTAAATTAGGCGAATACTGTTACATCGTTTAGCTTGCAGCTCTCTACTTTGGCCATCATATAACAGATTCTACTTCGAGCATGAGGGACTCCGCAAAAATTGTCTGCTGGATACTGACGGTGCTGGTCTCGGTGTTCTATTACATCGATCCCTTACATCGGCGGATTGATAAAATCTGGCTGCTGGTCGTGTATCTGCTAATAGGACCCATTTATTTTTGGAGGAGAGACTTGTTTTATCCCCTATTTAGTCTAACTCTCTTAGGACTGCTAGTGTACTATCTCACAACAGGTTGGATAGCGTAATCCGTCTCAAAACCCTCTCCTCCATGAGACAAATAGAAATTCCGTATTCTTCCTCGAACAGCAGCCAATCGGTTTGTTCCCAGCTCGTTGATCAAGCTTACCAAACCAGAATCTAAGGGTTATTTGAGACGCAGGGCGGCCTTGGACTACTGCGTAATCAATTAGGTTGCAGTCTTTATTACTGGGAACATTATATTCATCCTACCACTCAGCAAAAGTAATGGCGCGTACTTCTGGATCATTCTGAGTTTACGTAACGAGTATTGTACAAATAAAGAGTATGTTTATTTTGTATTATATTTGTTGAGTAAGTTTTCTGACGGACTTGGTTTCAACGTAACAAATGCGAGAACGTAACAAGAGAGTTATTTTTTTGGTGGACGATGACGAAAATGATCGATTTACGGTAAACGGCACAGCGCAGCTAAATTATCCGTGATCATTCTAACGACTTCTGAGCTGGCAGTGGATAAAGCAAAAGCAGCGTTACTATAGGCCAATGATTTTATCAGTAAACCTGTGACCGGTAGCGCCGACAAACAGCGCTGGTTGAACTAGAAAAGAAGCGTAGTTTGCTCAGCAGCCTGTCTGCTTTGTTTACTGCTTTTGTTTTTCATGTCCTCGCTGCCCTGGTTTATACTGATTAATAAATAGTGCACAATGACTTTTGCCCGCATCAACGTTCCAATAATTTCCCCCTCACGGCACCCCCTGATAGCCCTGCCGCATTACTTCTCTTTCGAGGCAAAGCTTCCTTTACCAAATAGCGCTAGAGATTTCCTAAAACATTTAGCTTACACATCCTCTCATTGATACCTAAAGCACCTCTTATAGCTTGGGCGCTGTGTTTATTTCCTTTCGGACAAGCTGCATCCAGCTCTAGTCCTTACATTTTAACCAATTAGCATGAGTAAACTATTACTTCTAAGCGTATGCTTGCTATTACCCTATTCAGCGACGGTATGGGCGCAGAATCGACAAATTCGGGGGACCGTCAATGGTGATGGCAATCCGGGAGGTTTTTCCGGAGCCAACGTTACGATAAAAGGCACTTCAGTCGGGACCACTACCAACGCCACCGGAAACTACACACTAACCCTTCCCCCCGCCGGGGATACGCTGGTTGTTTCGGCAATCGGAATGGAAACCGTCGAAGAGCCTATCGCTGGACGCACGACCATTAACGTCCTGTTACGGCCCGAACTCAGGTTACTCAATGAGGTCATTATCACGGCCATCGGAACACGCACCGAACGGGACAAGTTTGCCTCGTCTATTTCGACCATTAACGGAACGGCTATTGCCCGAACGGGCGAAACCGGCCTGCTGACGGGCCTGAGCGGCAAGGCATCGGGCGTACTGATCACACGCAATGGGGGCGACCCCGGCGCCGGTGCGTATATACAGATCCGTGGGCAGAATACGATCAACGGAAATGCGCAGCCGCTATTCATCGTCGACGGGATTCCGGTTAGTAACGCCACCGACAATTTAGGTACAGCCGCCGGGAATGGGATTGTGCAGCAGTCGCGTATCAACGACATCAACCCCGAAGACATCGAAACGATGGAAGTGCTGAAAGGCGCTTCGGCAGCGGCTCTGTGGGGAACGCGGGCGGCCAACGGAGTGGTCATCATTACGACGAAAAAAGGCAAAGACACGAACGGTAAAATTAACATTACGTTCAAATCGACGGTGTCTGTGGACCGCGTGAACAAGATGCCGCCGTTGCAGCATACCTACGGGCAGGGATCAGGGGGACTGTACGTGCAGGGACAACGAAACAGCTTTGGCGACCTCATTGCCGACCGGACGGGTGGCTCCGATACGTACATCACGGACCCGAAAGCATCCGGCTACCAGGGGTTCGTTACGTTTCCCGACGGCACGCAGCGCTACGCCATCGCATCGGGAACGACCGCCAATCCGCACGGGGGTAAGAATGCGCGGGACACGTACGACCACACCACCGATGCGTTCCAGACGGGTCACTTTACCGACAATAGCCTCAACCTCAGTGGAGGCAACAGCCGGACGAATTTCATGATCAGTTACGCGAACCTGACGCAGAAAGGTGTCATCAAGTCGTACAGCGACTACCAGCGGAACACCGCCCGCGTGAACGTATCGAGTCAGTTTACCGACTGGTTCCGGGCATCGGCCAATGTGGGCTATGCGAAGATTTACTCGTCGCGGGTGCAGGAAGGCGATAACGTCGATGGGATCATGCTGGGTGCCTTACGGACACCGCCCGATTTCGACAACGGCTACTATACCGGTACATACACGAATCCGGCCGGGCAGGTATTCAACAACGCGCACGTATCGTACCGGAATCCGCTGGGCAAGGACTTGAGCACGATCTACGCCAACCCCATCTGGACCATCAACAACAACCGCAACACCAGCGATGTCGATCGCCTGACCGGCAACATCGAACTGGACATCACGCCCGTGTCATGGCTGACGGTGACGGGCCGTACGGGCATCGACAATTTTACGGACAACCGGCTGGAACGCTTCGCCCGCAATTCAGCCCTGCAACTGAACGGGTATCTGTCTAAAAACTGGATCACCGAGAAGCAGTTCAACACCGACGTATTTGCCAACGCCAGCAGAACGTTCAGCAATAATTTCAGCGGATCGCTGCTGCTGGGGGTTAACTACAACAGCCGCCGGCGAGCGACGCTGTCGGATGCAATTACCAACCTGATCGTGCCGACGGCTCCCGATATTCTGACCAACGCACTCAACTCAAACCTGACGGCGGGCAATACCAATTCGCTCATTCGCACCTACGCCTACTACGCGCAGGCTGAACTTCAGGCGTACAACCAGCTGTTTCTGACGCTCACCGGACGGAACGAGAGTGCCTCGACCTTCGGAGCCAAAACCAATTCCAGCTTCTTCTTCCCCTCGGCCGCGCTGGCCTGGCAGTTCACGCAGTTGAAAGGGCTCGAAAACAGCTCATGGCTCAGCTTCGGAAAACTGCGGCTTACCTGGGGGCAGGTCGGTATTCAGCCGCAGCCGTACCTGAATTTCACGACGTTCGGCCCAGCTAACTACGCGGATATGTTCACGAGGGGCCTGACGGGCACCAGTGCGCTCTACAGCGGAGGCTACGTACGCAGCACCACGGCCGGGAACGACTTTTTGCGACCCGAACGGAAAACCGAAGCCGAAATCGGCGTTGATCTTCGGTTTCTCCGGAACCGGATCAGTCTGTCGGCAACCGCCTATAGCAATTACACGCGTGATGTTATCCTGTCGCTGAATGTACCTAGCGAAACCGGCTACACGGTCCGTAACAGCAATGCCGCCGAACTGTCGAACAAAGGGCTGGAGCTGGAAGCGAGCGCCGACTTACTGCGCCGGGGTGACTTTAGCTGGAACGTATCGGCCAACTACTCGATGAACCGCAACAAGGTCGTGTCGCTGGCGGGTGCGACGGTGTACATTCTGCCCGACAGCTATATGCAGAACGCATCGCTGATTCCGGGCCAGCCGTTCGGTATTTTTTACTCGACTGATTTTCGAAAAAACGAATCCGGCAGCTATATTCTCGACGCCAACGGATTCCCACAGGCGGGTATCAGCAACGAGATCATTGGCGATCCAAATCCGAAATGGCGGGGTGGACTGGGTAGTACGTTCGGCTATAAAGGACTGTCGCTATACGTGTTGTTCGACCGGGTAGCCGGCAACGATTTTTTCAACGGTACCCGCGGGTCACTTTACAACTTCGGCGTCCACGCCGATCAGGGGTATACCGTCGTAGCTCCGGCGGGTGGCCTGAAAGATGTCAACGGCACCGTCATTCCGGCGGGAACAGCGTTTCAGGGGCAAATCCGGGATTTCGGAGCGGGTCCGGTCGCGGTCAATCAAGCGTGGTGGCAAGGCCGGGGCTCGGCGTCCAACTCAGCCTCGTACAAGCAGTTTGTCGAAGATGCAAGCGTATCACGGCTCCGTGAAATCACACTTACGTATAGCCTGCGCAGCCCAGCCGGTCCGCCGTCGCGGTTCCGTCGATTTACGCACCTTTCCAACGTCGACTTCAGCTTGACCGGCCGCAACCTGGTGCTCTGGACCAAATACACGGGCACCGATCCGGAGGTGAACATCACGGGGGCGGGACTGTCGCGCGGGCAGGACTGGTTCACCAATCCCAATACGAAATCGCTCCTCTTTTCGGTACGCATCAACTACTAATTACCTCTTCCAACCCCGAATCATGAAAAAATGGTTTTCCTATAAACTAATCCTCGTGTACCTGGCTATCAACGGCCTGAGCAGTTGCCAGCGGCTATTCGAGGAGCCCAACATTCAGAGTAACCCCAACGCGGTGACGGACGTGGACGTCGCTACGTTGCTGGCGGGTACGCTGCTGGGAGTGTCTTTTCTCCACGAGGACACCGACGTTCGCATTGCCTCGATGTGGGCGGGGGAACTGAACGGTCTGTCGCGGGCGCACCAGGGTTTTGCCCAATACATCGTTTCGTCGCAGAGTTTTACGTGGAGCCCGCTGTATCCGGTGGCTAGTCAGGCCCGCTTGATTCAGACAAAAGCGGACGCCGTAGGCGACAAATGGACAAAGGGCGTTGGGCAGGTGCTGGAAGCGCTGGCGATTGCCAAAGCGACCGCTCTCTACGGCGACGTTCCTTACAGCCAGGCCTTCAATGACGTAACGTACCCTACCCCCGTGTTTGACAAACAGGCTGATGTGTACGCGGCTCTCCAGACCACCCTGGACAACGCCATCACGAACCTGTCAGCCTCGACGGGGCTGGCCTTTTCGACGCAGGATTTTATCTACAAAGGGGACGTAGCAAAGTGGAAAGCAGCGGCCAATACATTAAAAGCCCGGCTGTACCTGCATACCGGCGATTACGCCAAAGCCATTGCCAGCGCCAGTCAAGGAATCAGCAGTACGGCGGGTGACGCCCTGATTCCGCACGGCACGAGCCTGGGCATCGACCTGAACCAGAATTATGATTTCTTCCGGGTCAACCGGGCGGGTGATACGGGTTTCGACGGAGCGTACTTACCCAAGTTGCTGCAATCGCGCATTCAGTCGGCCAACACGAAAACCGATGAAACGGCCCTTTATAATCACTACATCAAGGTGGGCATCACGGCCACCGGTAGCCTGGACCCAAATACCGTCGATGGCGCGTTCACGGCCAACGCGCCCCATCCGATCCTGACGTATTACGAAAACCAGCTGATCATCGCCGAATCGCAGGCGCGTCTGGGAGTTACGAACAACGCCCTGGCCGCGCTCAACACGGTCCGGGTGGGGCTGGCAACGGGCTATGTCCACGGCAAAACTCTGTCGGCAACGGGACGAAAGTACGATGCGTATACGCTGGACGATTTCAGCGCGACCGGTCTGGCGAATCCAACCCGGCAGACGACGGTTCAGACGGCCCTGTTATACGAAATTATCAGCCAGCGTTACGTCCTGCTACTGATGCAATACGAAGCGTTCAATGATTACCGTCGGCTGGCCAAAGCGACGCCGGTCGTTCAGCTACCTATTCCGCTGTACACAGGTACGCAGAAGCCGCAGCGGTTCATTTATCCCCAGGGCGAAATCAACACCAATCCAAACGTACCCAACCCCCTCCCCGACCAGTTCACGAGAGTGTCGGTATTTTAGGGAGGGGTTGTATTTTTTGTCATCCCGACGCAGCCGGGCGGCCGGTGCCGAGGGATGACAAAAAACCTCACTAACAAAATGCTACCGCTAACCCGCTTCTTATGACGCTTAGCCATACGCTTCCCGCGCTTTCCAACCGTGCGTTTGTCCGGTATTTTTCGTTTACCGCGTTATACTTTGCCGAAGGCCTCAACATGGGCATGTTGTTTGTCGGTATTCCGGCCTGGATGGCCATGCAAAACAAGACACCAACTGAAATCGGGGCATTTGCGACGGCCTGCGCGCTGCCCTGGACGTTTAAGTTTGTAGTGGCGCCCCTCATGGACCGGTATACCTACCTGCCGATGGGACGAAAGCGGCCCTGGGTTCTTTTTGGTCAGCTGGGGCTAATGGTTAGCCTGATGCTCATGGCGTTCGTCCCTGATCCGTTGTCGAATCTGGAGCTGTTTATGGGAGCCGCGTTCCTGGTTTCGACCTTCGGGGCCATTCAGGACGCGGCTACGGATGGCATGGCGGTCGACGTAATTCCGGGCGATGAGCAGGCGCGGGCAAATGGGTTCATGGGGGGAGCCCGTATGATTGGCAGCTCCCTGTCGCTGGCCGGAGGGAGCTGGTTGCTAGCCAATTACGATTTCAAAGTAGCTACGCTGGCTCTCGCGCTGCTAATTGGTCTGCTAACGGTTGTACCGATTGGTTTGCGGGAAGAGCCCGGTGAAAAAATCTTACCCTGGACGCCGGGAACGCCTTCCGCAGAAACCCAGAAAATGCAGATCACCCGCTGGTCGACCATTCTGAAGGCATTGTGGGATTTGTTTCGGTTGCGGAATTCACTGCTGGTTGCCGCGCTGCTGTTCATCACTCAAGGTTCCTACAATTATTTTGAAACCCTGCTCCCGCTTTTCACCGTCAAAATAGCCGGCTGGACAAACGTCTCCTACTCAAAGGCTTTCGCCACGGCGGATCTGATCGGGGGCATTGGCGGGATGCTACTGGGGGGCTACCTCATCGAACGGTTCGGGAAGAAGCGCATGATTGGCGGTTATTTTCTGCTGATCATTTTCATTACGACCGCCCTGGCTGTACTAAAGTCTTACTGGACCGACAGTACGTTCATTTACGGGTTCATCATTACGTACCGATGGTTGAACGCCTTTGCCAAGATCGGCGTGTATGCCGTCGCGATGGAGTGCTGTTCGAAGCTGGTTTCAGCCAGTCAGTTTACGTTCTACATGACTATTGGAGCGGTCGGTTCGATGGTAGGTGCTACGTTGATTGGCCCGGTCAAAGAGCATTTTAGCTGGGAGACAACGTTTTTTCTGTTCGCGGCCCTGATCGCGTTAGCCTGGGTCTGTATGCTGCTGCTGAACATTCGCAAACTGGACCAGCAGATCAGCGAACTGGAAACAAAAGAACGTTCAGTCTCGCCCGCTTACTCCGAGAGTGTGTAAACCGAATTGGAACCGTAACAAAACGTTGTCAGACACTCACTCAACTCAATCTGTCTACTTTTAACGCGTACTAAATAGGTGAAGCCTACAGCGCTGTTTTATTATGAACATTTTACTTATGACAGGCCCTGGTATATCACTGAAAGAGCCTTATAACAGCGGCATAGAAGCGTTTATCGTTTCACTGGCCAACCAACTTATCGGTGAAGGGCATGTTGTCGATGTTGTTGCGGGCGAAGCAGAATCCGGCACTGAATTCACGCTTGTCAATCCATTTCCTGGATCTACTACCGATAAGCCCAATTTTTTTAAACGATTCAACGAAAAGCGCCAATTCAAAAATTTGGATGTCCAATCGTATGATGTCATCCATTACAACATGTTTTACCCGCACCTGTTAGAGGCAGGGCTGTATTTCAATAAACCTTCGTTCCTAACGCTTCATTCACCGGCTGACAAAAAACGAATAGCGAAGTATAAAAACCTTTCTCAGCGAACGAACGTGACATTCGTAGCAATATCGGAAAGGGTCAAACGTGAATGGGATCAGGCACTTGGCATAGATATACCACTCATACACAATGGTATAGACATGAATCGTTGGCCGACGAGCAACTCCAGGGGCCGTGAGTATCTGCTGTGGTCGGCACGAATCAACGAGGAAAAAAACGTTGAAGCGGCCATTCGCGTAGCAAAACAGATGCAGCTGCCGCTGAAGATCACTGGCCGAATCGCTGATCAACACTATTTTGATGAGCACGTTAAACCGCATCTCAACACTCAGATTCAGTACGTAGGGCACGTGACGCAACGAGAACTGAGCGAATTAGCGAAAAAAGCGTCTGTTTATCTGGCAACGGCAACCTGGCAGGAGCCGTTTGGGTTGGCGGCTTTGGAGATGCTGGCGAGCGGTGTGCCCGTCGTAGGATTTGATACGGCTGTTCCGCCCAGTTGGGCGCATGAAAGTGTATCCACAACGGCGTCGCTCCGTTGGCAAGACTTAATAGGACTGGTTGAAAAGAGTAATGCGATCAGTCCAAGTACATGTGCAGCATTTGCCTCGACCATGACTGTCCAAACGATGACGTCGAGCTACGTGAAGCTGTATAGAGACGTATTGTTACAACAAGGAATTGGCAAAAAAGCCCCATTTGCCGACAACCGTGTCGTACAAACAATCGCTCAGCAACCGCAACCCTTGACGTAGCGTTAGCCTATGAAAATTGCGGTTATAGCCAAAACGAGACTGCCAATCGCGGAGCCCTTTCGGGGAGGCCTAGAAGCGTTTACCCACGCCCTATGTACAGCGTACATCCGTCTCGGTCACGAAATTACGTTGTATGCCCATGCAGATAGTGACCCTGAGCTGAACGTAAAAGGATTTTACGGCGATGCGCATCGGGAAGACAGGCTGTTCGAACTCTATGAGACCGATGAATACCTATCGATACTGGCGGATATTGAACGAAATGATTTCGATGTCGTTCACAACAATTCGACACATGAACTACCCCTACTATGGGGCGTGAGGGTGCCCGTTCCGGTGGTCACGACCATCCATACGCCACCCATCAGCAAATTAAAAGCAGCGATTACGATTTGCTCGGGTGCCGAAAATCTTCATTTCGTTCTGCCGTCAACATCATTCAAAGCGACGTGGCAGCCGTATATGAATAACGGTTCAATCGTTATCCACAACGGTGTCGATTTGGATAAGTGGCCGCTTGTACGCAAAAGTCGGGACTATCTGTTTTGGTTTGGCCGGATCGTCTACGCTAAAGGGCTGGACATCGCACTAGACGCGGCCCACGAGCTGAATATGCCCGTAAAGTTTGCCGGGCCGCTCGATGATACTACGTATTTTGAGGAGCAGATCAGACCTCGCATGACAGAGACCGACACCTACCTTGGTCATCTAAAACAGGCTGAAATTGGGATGCACATGGACGGCGCAGCCGCTATGGTCAGTGCCGTCCGCTGGGAAGAACCCTTTGGCCTCACTACCCTGGAAGCCATGGCGTCGGGCGTACCGATAGCCGGGTTCGACCGTGGTGCTTTCCGAGAACTAGTCGATGGTGAAAGTGGCGTGGTTGCTGAGCAAAAAAACGTAAAATCGCTGACCAAAGCCATCACCGCTGCGATACCGCTGAAAAGCGACAACGTAAGACGCCACGCCGAAACCTTTTCGTTAAGAACAATGGCTGAGCGATATATACAGTATTTTGAGGAACTGCTATGAAGATACTCCTGGTTGCCGGGCCGTTCATCTCGCTGCGTGAGCCCTATAATGGAGGCACGGAAGCATTCATCGTCGAGCTTGCCAACGAACTAGTGCGCCTAGGGCATACCGTCGATGTGATCGCCAAAGACGCCGATGAAAAGAATCTGTTTCAGGTGATTGAATTCCAGGAGAGCCCGCTCAGCATGAAAGATGATTCGTACCGACCAACTCCGGAATTGCTCGGACAGCAACACTATCAGACGCTACAATATGGACTATTCGACGTGAGTAGCTATGATGTCATCCATTACAATTCATTTATACCTGAAATTTATTCAGCTGGTGCACTTCATAAAATTCCAGGCGTACTAACCTTGCATCTGCCGCCAACCGAAAAATTTGTCCTGATGTACACATTTTTCATGAAGCATGCGCCTGTCGTACCGATCGGTATTTCGGCCCGAATGAGCGAACAATGGCGGGCAGCACTCGGTAATGATGTAGACGTAGTTTTAAATGGAATCGTACTCGATAAGTGGCCCTTACACGCAAGGAAGGGGGACGGGTATTTGCTTTGGAGCGGACGAATTGCCAAAGAAAAGAACGTTGAAGCCGCTATCCAGCTAGCCAATTATGTAGAACAACCACTCAGGATTGTTGGCCCTGTTTTTGACAAAGACTATTTCCGTGACTATGTCCAGCCGCAGCTCAACGAACGTATCGAATACATTTCCCATGCTACGCAGCAACAGTTAAGTAAGCTAGCGGCAGGCGCTTCGGCGTATCTGGCAACCGCCAGCTGGGAAGAGCCTTTCGGCCTGAGCACCGTGGAAATGCTGGCAAGCGGTTTACCCGTTGTAGGGTTTACGACTGCTATACCGCCCGAGTTACGCCACGACAACGTATCCATAGCTATTGATTCACAGGACTGGCGGGACCTGATAAAGCCGTTGAATATCGCTCAAAAAGTGAAACCGGAAGCTTGCAGGGACTTTGCAGCTTCGTTCGATATGAAAAAGACTTCCGCGGCTTACGTAAACATCTATAAACGCGTCGCGAAAAAGGTCAGTTGATGACGAAGCCAACAATATTCTATTTTGTCCATGCGCACGGCAATGGCCATCGGGCAACATTTAATCTGTTATATCCAGCACTGTCCGTTTTCTTTAAAGTTATAGCGATAACGACGAACAGCGACATAACGGAATACTTGCATAAAAAGCACGACGTTCAAGTGCTGGAACTCCCGCCAAAGTATCCGGTTGGCTACGAGATACCAGAACATACATTTTCAAAAGCGTTTGAAGTGACGCCGTATGCAACTGAGCCTGCAGGACGGGCAAAAGCGCTGGCTGAAGCGATAGAGCGCTACCAACCAAAAGCTTTCTACTGCGACGGTGTTCCGGAATTAGCCATCATGGTTCGGGGCATGGGCGTGCCGGTTGTTGTAGTCCATCTGCCCGGCAATGTGATGAACGACCCGACACAGGTCTTTGCGCATGAACTAGCCGATTACATTGTCGCTCATTTTCCGGCTTCTCTGGAACAAGCAAACTACCCATTTGCGGCTAAAACCTACTACAGTGGCTATATGTCACAGTATGCGGGCCGTGGATTGGCGCAGCGCAATCGTCCAGATAGCAGTAACGTAACGATCCTATTGGGCTATGATAATTACGACGTATCGGTGCTTAAAAACATCACAAACGATCAAAATACCCAGTTTACGATTATCGGCAATAAGCAAGACTATACTTTAAACAAAAACTGTACACTACTCGGTCCGGTTAAAGACATCAGGGAAGCTATTGCTGGAGACGTAGTGATTTCTGCAGCCGGTCAAAACACGATCGCGGAACTTTTGTCGCTTGGTAAACGCTTGGTCCTGCTCCCGGAACCCAGACCCTATGACGAGCAGGCAGTACACGCAACTGTGTTAGCTACTCAACGTATTGCGCTGTTGGCGGAGGAAACCTTCAGCGCTGAGCAGTGGCAAAACGTACTGCAAAAAGCGAACGTATTTACATCTTCTTACGAAAATCTGGTGAATGCGTCCGCACCGGAAGCGATAGCGCATCAACTAAGAGACTGGTATGCCTGACTTCAGTATTGTAACGATTGTCAAGGGTAGGCGAAAGCAACTAGCCAATCTACTCCATTCTGTAAAAGCATCAACAATTCTTCCTTACGATATACAGGTTATTTGTATGGACGACCTGGCCGGAATTGCACCTCCCGATGATTTGAATGTGAGCATTCATGTAATGAACGAAACGCATGCCCTGCCACTAGCTGCCGCCCGGAATAGGGGAATTGCTGCTACAAAAACGGGCAATGTCATCTTTATCGATGTAGACTGCATCGTATCGCCAACCCTGTTTGCAACGATGCTAACAGGATTACAGGCGGAAAATATAATTGCAGCTTATCCTTTGTATCTGCCGGTACTGCCGGATACAGGAAATTATGGTGATCTGAAGCATCAAGCGGTGTCACACCCTGCCCGAGAGCACATAGCGGTCAGCCAGCCGGTCGATCATTTGCAATTCTGGTCGTTGATATTTGCCATTCAAAAGCAAACGTTTGAAACTATTGGTGGCTTTGACGAATCGTTTACGGGGTATGGGGCAGAAGATACAGATTTTGCTATGATGTTTCATCAGACGGGCGTTAAGCAAATCTTTGTACGCGACTACGTATTACACCAATATCACGACAAGTACGATCCCCCATTAAACCACTTTGATTCAATTATTGAGAACGCTACACGGTACCGGCAGAAATGGAATGTTTTGCCCATGCAGCGCTGGTTGAGCGCATTTGAAAACATGGGCTTGATAAAAATCGACCAGGCAAATAACATCACCGTCATTCAGAAACCTACGGATAGCCAAATAAAAAACAGTGTTTCGTCCAATCCCTATTGATACGTGCCCCTATGGTGATGATTGGTTAGGCAGCCAACGATGCGAGTGCCTCTATATCTTTCAAAGAACGGTCGACGTTTGCCCCGTTAGGTCTAGATAAGTGAACATCTTCACTAATTTATTAAGACAACTTTAAGCATAAGCGGATACTAGTCAATGCATATGCAGAATCTCGTCAAATCGCTCATAATCCGAACGTACAATATTTCGCGAATGTAGCTGGAAGATTCAACCAATAAACTCTGAGTCACTCACCAGTCAATTTCTTATGACGATCACCCCAATCTTCTAACTCTTTGATTACTGGTTTTAAGGCGTATCCGATCGGGGTCAATTCATATTCGACACGTGGTGGAACTTCTGCATAAACGGTCCTGCTGACTATTTTATTCTCTTCGAGCTTACGTAACTGTAAGGTTAACATCCGTTCAGTGATGTTCGGTAGTTTCTTTTTTAGTTCTCCAAACCTGAGCTTACCACTAAGTAACCAAGAGCATATAACTAAAGTCCATTGTCCGCCAATAATATTTGACGCATAAGCTTCTGGACATTCATCACTCAGGGCAAGTTTATTTGTAAAGTTCGTTGACGTCTGCTTAATTCCACTCATTACTTACATTTTATATAGTACCTAACAATTGGCTGGCAATATACGAAAGCTTATAGTACATACTACCTTTGTATTAACTATATCAATAATAATAAAATGAAGACTTTAATAATTGTTGCGCATCCTAATATTAGTGAATCCACAATTAATAAAAAATGGGTTGCTGAACTGCTTAAATTCCCTGAAAAGTATACCGTACACCAGTTGTACGAAGCTTACCCGGACGAAAAAATAGATGTTTCAGCTGAACAGCAGTTAATTGAACAACATGATAAAATTATTTTTCAGTTTCCCTACTATTGGTTTAACTGTCCCCCATTGATAAAAAAATGGCTCGATGAAGTAATGACCCATGGATGGGCATATGGCAGCAGGAGCGGATATCGAATGAAAGGAAAAAAGATAGCATTGGCAATATCTTTAGGGGTCGAAGAAAACGATTTGAGTAGCTCAGGGAAGTACAAGTATACGCTAGACGAACTCACAAGACCTTTTGAGCTGAGTTTTGAATATGTCAAAGCTAATTACCAACCACCATTTGCTTTCTATGGGATGGACTATAACGCTTCTGATAGCCATATTACGCTTGGTGTAGAATTATATATGACCTTCTTATCTAGAATGCAATAGCCCCACGCTAAACCTAGATTACGGAATTTATAATTACAAATTATCAACATTTTAATATGGAATCACAGAGCAAACGGATCTTACTTGTTGGCGGTTACGGAATGGTGGGAAGCAACATAGCCCGTCTGATCAGAAAAGCTGATACTACCACCGAACTTATCCTGGCAGGAAGAAACCCTCAAAATGGGGTCCTGTTAGCAAAGGAATTAAAGAATTCAGAAACAGCCTACATCAATCTCGAGGAAGATTTCGATTTCAGCCGTTTTGGGGAAATTAATCTTATCATATCAGCAATGCATGACCACCGTAATATTTTAAGGGAAACTGCTATTTCTAATGGTATTGCTTGTATTACCGTAAGTGAATTAGCTGAACAAATTTCTCCTACGGTATTTCTAAGCCTGCAAAAAACGATTGTTGCTCCAGTTGTATTTGCTGGCTATTGGCAAGCAGGATTGCTGACCCTTATTGTTAAGCCCCTAGCGGCTAAATTTAGTTATATTACACGTATAGAAACTGCAGGATTGTATGACGAGAAAGATCGTGTAGGGCCGGAAGTTGCAAACGATGTAAGTGGTTTTGTCGGTCAGGCACTGATTCGTCAGGATGGAAAGTGGCTATCTGTACAAGCAAAAGATAGCGCAAGAGTAATTGATTTGTACAATCATTCATCAGCAGTGGGTTATCCATTGAGTACTCTGGATGTTCCCAGCATTGCCGCTTTTACGAGTGCTCCAAATATTCGATTTGATTTTGCTATTGGTGAATCGATAGGTAGTAGTAAAGGTTTGGAAGCCTCCCATGATTTGTACATTACTATTGAAGGCATCTTATTATCTGGCAAGAAAACAAAACTTCGAACCATCGTATCTGGGCCAAGGGGAAATTCTCATCTCACGGCTGTCGGCGTATATTTAATGACAGAAAAAATATTAGGTCTTAATGGACAATCTGAGCAAAAAGAAGGAGACCTATATCTTCCTGAAACTATTCTATCAACGGATAATATTATCAAGCGTTTAACAGAATTCGAAATAGACGTCATTGAAGAGATTGATTAAAATTATAAAAATCAATAACAGCAATACTGAAAGGATGTTAAAACATTGAGAAAATTCAGCCTTATTATGCACCATAAAATTTTTATTTTGAGCTAATTTTCGATGCTACTAGTGATTTTATATTAAATCATGAACGTGATTCTTCCTGTAATTCTCAAGTAGTACATGATCGTCTGAGTCAAAATCTGTATGCTTAGAACATTCATTATAGTAGAAAACCAAAGAAGATACACTCTGTTCCACTATAACTTTATTCTTATAATAGCGTTCATCACTTTTGTTTGTGATGTAGGAAATACGAGCTCGTAGTCAAGAAAATACTGACTAAAATTTGGGAGTTCCTAACGAAATCGGAGGTCAATACTCCAAGTTTACTACTTTTCTCATAAGTAGCATGTAAATATTAACGTAGAGTTTCCAGCATATTAATTATGGAGATTTCTAGTTCTTGTTGGAACTGTTCGATGAACGTATGGAATGAAAAGCAGGGCAATACCACTTTATCAACCTTCTGTTTGTCGAAGCTTTTGCAAACGGTGTAAGCGTAAAATTTTCTCGAGTTTATATCCGCTTCAGGTAGTAATCTATTGTCAATCTGCAGATAAGGATGTGGCTCAAAGAGTGTGTTGGGGAATTAGCTTTGGCAATACGCGTCGATACGCTGTAGCATAATCTGAATGTTGGCTAA
>NZ_BAAHBP010000014.1:0-1021 GCF_054776615.1 Spirosoma pomorum | reverse complement strand
GATACGGTGATTGGCTTATTGATTAACCGTGTGTTCTTCAAGCTAAATATCCACCTTTAAGGCACGACCAATTCGTGCGGTTAGTATAGCAGCGTACAAGTACGCTATAAATCCGTTTTTTCTAACCACATTCGACGCATATCAACAATGGTTTTTCCGGTTAGTACTACCCCAAATAAGAACAGTAAGATTTGTATGAAGTAATGTCGTTTGATCTGAATGTTTGGGAGAACAACTTTGTCACGAGCCGAATCATAATGAACAGCTATAGTGCTGGTTCCCACTGTGCTTCTAAAAACTGGGTTTGAGCAGTCAATAACGTACTTCTTACCATTATGATAAACGTAAATCTTGTTGGGATTTTTTATTGTACCATGACCCTTTGAGCGCTGAATAATTGGCATTTGAACAATCGGGCTATGCTGTTGAATAAATATTTCCTCGTCGACCGATTTGTTAATCATGTAGGGAAAGACAAGCATTGTTAGTCCCATTAGAAGCATATAGATGGGCAGAATCCATTTCGTGAATAGCATGGAGAAAAGGGAGATAAAAGTATCAGATGATTTATGTCTTGATGTCTATCTGATGGCTAAAATTAGTTTTCAGGGGGTAGTTGAGTAAAAGTTTTTGACTAATTGGTTGACCAACAATCGGTTATTTTGTCGCGTAAAAGTGATCTTTATAAAGCTATATCAAGTAGCTATCTTTGGCCATCAAATACAAATATACTTGCATACCTATTGCCTATTTTTACTCATTCACATCCATTTTTATGAACTCTGTAAAGTCCGTTCTCATTTTATTCCTTTTGGGGATTATTGTCTCCTGTCAGCAAAACGACCTCGATCCAAAGCCTTCCAGGCGTTTCCTCTCCGAGTCAATCAGTACTGCAAACGATATTTGGATAAGTCATTCAACGTACACTGTAAGCTATAATGAAGATGGTTCTTTAGAACGTGTTGGGGAATTAAGTTTGGTAATGATCTTCGATACGCTGTAACATGATCTGGCTGTTGGC
>NZ_BAAHBP010000013.1:0-7980 GCF_054776615.1 Spirosoma pomorum | reverse complement strand
GCCAACATTCAGATTATGTTACAACGAATACAGCCATCAAGCCAAATCTAATTCCAAAACACGCTCTAAGCATAACTGCTTATGTAGGTCTATGGACGTTGTAGAAATACAATTATAAATTATTTGATAATAGATAACAACTAGTTGTTTTAACTACCATATACGCAGATGTTTGTAAAACAAAGCCCCGCAACAGTTTGGCGACAGGAGCGGGGCTTTGAGATTGTTCAATGTTTCCACTAAACCAGTTAAAAGTAATGAAAAAAAATTTATTACCGATTTTGGTAGCATCAGTCATGTCTACCAGCTACCTCGTTACCTCCTGCATGTCTCCCAATTCAGGCGTAGTCCCTACATCTGATGTCTCTGGATCAGCAGAAACTGGTTTTCGGGAGGATACCCTAAGTGGTTTACGGGTATTGATTCCGATTGGTGTCCCAAAATCAGTATTCTACCCTGTAGTGGTAAAGCAAAGTAATGCGAATGGCCGGGTAGCAACTTTATCACTGGAAGAGCTGGCAGAAGTTGCAAAGCCAATTGTAGAAAAGTATCCTGATCTGAGCCAAAACCCCCTTAAATCAGCGCATTTAAACAGAATTATACATGATTTCCCTGATTTTAAAGACGAGAAATCAGTAAGAGAAAATTCTGATGTTGTCGTTCGATATTATAATGGTCTGATGAAGAACGAACTCAAACCAGCAACTGAAGAGCGATTAAAGGGCGGGGCTGGTGCTAGAATTGGTTTTGGCAGTCTCAATGACCTAGAATGGCAGCATTTACAAAACAATGCTTCAATGATTTCGAGATATGCCTACGCTTCTACAAAAGCCATGTCTGAATCTTCGGCTAGATA
Organism: Spirosoma pomorum; assembly: GCF_054776615.1. Lineage (NCBI taxonomy): Bacteria > Pseudomonadati > Bacteroidota > Cytophagia > Cytophagales > Cytophagaceae > Spirosoma > Spirosoma pomorum. The sequence goes on along the minus strand of NZ_BAAHBP010000013.1, from coordinate 7,124 downwards.
TGGTTCAGCACCAGGAGCAGGAGGCTCTTCGGGAGCGCAAGATGGCTATCCTGGAAACGCCTTCCAGCATGCTGTTTGGAGCTGTCTAATCATACGGGAAGCAATGATGATTGGTTATTCAAAGAATCAAGCCATTTATTTCACTCGTAATATTACAAGCGATCACGAATGTGATAATAATGGTAACCGTCTATACTCTAACCACACAGCAATGGATTTACATAATAATCTATCTGCTCGCTCTTGGTTCAATGCTCACTACGGTGGTGGTGTTTGGCCAGTTTCGCTAAACATACCTTCTGAAGGTGATATCTTCAATTATTGGCAGGAATCGGAGCAAATTCGTAGTTTCAGCGTATGCAATGCCGCTATTACCCTGCCAGCACAGTTCGGTGGTTGGGAATACCTATATGGCACAGCGGTGGGTTTGATGCATAACAGGTTATATTATATTCTCCCAGTTCCTGCTGGTTGCCCACAATAAATAAAATAGCGAGCTATCAAAGTACTTTGATAGCTCGCCTTATTCATTTCAGATTATATGAAATATCGTTCATTTTCATTGCTTCTAGTATTCGTATCTGCTTTTAGTTGTAACGAGCCAGGTATTCTCAGTCGATACCGCGATCTAGGTTCGTTTAGTAGTCGAGTTGAAGGCCAAAACAAGGCGCTTGCTTATTTTCTCAAAAATTACGATTCGCTACCGAGGAATGCACCGTACAGAATAAAGTACGCAAAAAACAACCCACTGCCTTCAGAGCATCCCGAAAATGCGCTGTGGTACAACAAGAGCGAAGAGATTTTGAGTCTAGAAGTTAGTCCTCCTGATGGACCTGCTTGCTACTGGAAGAGCGTAAGAAAAGACGTTCTAGAAGAAGCCGTCAAGTCTATCGATGGTTTGCGCACTCTTGATACTTTAGCTATGCCTGGTCAGCCAACTAATACATGCTTATGATAATTTTCTCACCCATTAGTTTATTTATTATAGCATTATGCCTTCTTAATATCATGTTCTAAAGTAGAATGAACCAAAAATTCTTACTTATTGCGCCTTGGGATTACCAGTTATATAAAGTAATTGAGAAAAATCTGAAACACTTAGAATACGACGTTACCGTTGTTCATAATAATTATTATCGATTTACTTTAAAAGATTTGTCAATTAAAATAAAGTATCTTTTAAGGAAGATCTTCCCAGAAGGGAAAATGTCTAATCAAAAAGCGCAGAACCTATACAAGGAACAGAAGCGGCTATCTTTAGTTAAGTCACAACAATACTATGACATATGTCTAGTACTCAGAGCTGATGTTTTTTCTGAATATTTATTGAAAGAGGCTAAAAGAAGAAGCCATAAATTCATCTCTTTTTTTTATGATGGGTTGACATATAATCAACATGTTCTACCATTAGTCCCCCTTTTCGATTACTTCTATATATTTGATAAAACAGAGTTAGGCGCATTCGGGCAATACGGGGTCTCCTACGCACCCAACTTTTATTTTACTTATCCATCGCTCGGCACTAATCCAAAGGCTATTCAAAATAAAATTTACTACATCAGCTCATTTAATCCCTTTCGCTTAGACTTTATTCAATCCCTTCATCAATACCTGTCTCATCGAATCTCAATGATACGATTCGATTTGGTGTGTAGTGAAGCTGAGCAGGAACAACTTCCTGATTACGTAAAGCAAAACTTCAATTGTATACGGTCTATTGTTCCTTACGAAGAACAACTAAAGCTGATTCAAAATAGTGAGATAATTATAGATGTTAAAATGGTACACCATTCAGGATTTTCTTTCAGAATTTTTGATGGGCTTAAGTTAAGAAAGAAAGTTATTACGACGAATTCTTCTGTAGTGAACGAAGACTTTTATCATCCTAATAATTTTTTTATCTTAACTAAAGATAACGAAAAGGAAATTGACGAATTTTTGCAAAGGCCTTATATATATATAGATAATGAAATTATAGAAAAATATTCATTTGAGAGCTGGTTAAAAGTAGTGACGAATTATTGATACTTGCTGAAGCAAAGCATGATCCCGGTCTTTGCTGCCCATATCGATGTCTTCTTAATGAAATCAATTGCAATTTGCGGATTAAAAGATTTGTAACATTTATGATCCTCTATTTAAAATCAATGTATAACTCAGACAAGGGTGGGCGATAAACAGAAGAATATAGAATAAGCCAAGCTAAAAAACACCCGAATTATAGATAGTCCCTCGTCTTAAGTGGGATCCTTTTAAGAGATGGAGCTAGAACGTAAGATTTTCTAACTACGAGGGCCAACCACTACTCTATTAGCTCTTTTTTCCACCTAATACCCCTGAATGTTGATGGTTTGCCAACTGCTCCACTGAACACACATAGCCGCTGCCTTTACACTTTCGGTTTGTTGGACTGCCTGCTTTCCCTCGGGACGAGCGTCCTGTCGCCCGGCAAGCCATCCACGCGGAGCGAAACTATAACTCCCCTCGTCATCGTCTATCTTTAATCACCACAGTTGCAACTAACGTAAAGATCGCTCATTGGAAAATACTCTTTAAGCAACTCATATAAGCGTGGGTCATATTCCTTTAGCTTAGACCTTGTATTGCCAAGATTATCCATTTCATCTTCTGGATTAGACTCGCCATTCACATGAAACCAAGACTGCACACCACAAGCGAAGTATTCTTCACGATTAGTGATAGCATATGTATTATTCCAAAGCCTTTCCTTCTTTGCTTGTTTCCATATATTTTTCAGTCTTCTGTCAAATTGCTTATCTGTATCGTTAATCCCTAACTGATGGATTGCATGAGCAAATTCATGTACTAATATGTCATAACCTTTATGTAAATCATAAAACCTGCACAGTAAATTCTCCTCAGCACAACTACTAACAGGCCACTCATGTGTTGCTCCTAAACCTCTTAAATTATTCCAATTGGTATTTTTATAAAATTTGTATAAATCTTTATGCTCAGGAATATCTGTGGTTACTTCTGCTTCAGCCTTTATGACAATTTTTAACTTATTTTCTTTCAACTTATGTAGTATCTTAGGTTGCAGAATACTTGTCATAAAAGCCACTATATCTTTTGCATTATATAAAGCATGGTCATCAACTTTTTGCGAACTTAATATTGGTATTCCATTAACTAAGATACACTTTTTGTAAAAACTGTTATAATTGGAAGAGGAATTTAAATACGTAATAGAGTTCAGCCCATCAACAGTGGAGCTATTAGATACAACTGAATGATATCTTCGTGGTTTGACTACGCGAATTAAGATATGCTTAGTACGATATATACTGTCTTTTTTCGATAACAATTGGGCTATATGATACCCGAATTTGGTTCTGAATGGTTTTGATATTCCATTCAAGGTTAATCCCAAAATAGCATTGCGATACTCGCTTACATATTCCTTCATAGTGGTAAAAGCTAACTCGCCACCCTGTTTGTAAGAACTTGCGTCTTGTGAGTATTTAAATGCTAAATCTCTAAAGTCATGTCCAGCGACTAATAGATTATAGATAGAATCAATTGTGACTTTAGCTGTTGAGTCAATATATTGAATATCGTTGTTTGTTTTTATACTGTGAACCTGCCCTTTTACTATCGTACACAATGACAGCGAAGAGGCAAAGAGTAATCTTTTAATTATCTGTTTTGACATGTCATTAATCAGAATTAGCCTTGCTGGGGCGTTTGTATTGTCAACCGAGAGCCCAAATTCAAAATCTGACCCTACCAACCGGGGCGTTTACCCTGTCGCCGGATCGGTGGACTTGGAAGCCAAAGATCGGCAAGGTTATATAGGACCAAGGTTAATTACAAAGTAGGTTCTCAGATTTAAGCATTATTAAGAATGAACTGAAAACACGTCTGATCTGACGAAAATAGTCAGAATTGGCCTGTGTTACCCGTTTCAGCAAATGCCCAATTTACGAAGCACACGCATGAAGGTTTCTTCGTCTAGTTGTAGAGTGTTCAGTGAGATGTTTGGTTTTAAATAACGTTCCAGTAAAAGACATACTTAACTAATCGATTAGTACCTGGTCTCATACTGCTTGGCTAGTTCGTCAATGAGTTAGCTTACTATTAGGCTTGCAGCCAAAACTAACCCATCATAACCGCATCATAGCGCTTTTACTGGTATCTTCGATCTTGATCAAGCCGTACTGACGTTGATGCTTCCATCCAATAGCCAACCAGCTGGCTATATCCAACTGCTGGATAAACTAAAACGTGAAATCCGAACCACTCAGTTACGGGCCACGTTTGCAGCCAATGCCGAACTACTGGCACTTTACTGGCGCATCGGCGCCATTATTCTTGAGCAAGAAAAGCTACAGGGTTGGGGGCAAAAAGTAGTCGATCGATTGGTGGCTGATCTGAAGGCGGAATTCCCTACCATGAAGGGCATGTCGCCCCGCAACTTGCGTTACATGAAGGCCTTCGCGGCCGCTTATCCGGACCATCAATTTGGCGGAGAGTCAATTTTGCAGGCGACGCCTGCAAAATTGACCTGGTACCATCATACCACCCTGTTGGACAAAGTAAAGGACCTGGATGAACGCCTGTATTACATGCGGGCAACGGTCGAGAATGGCTGGTCACGGGATGTAATGGTTCAGCAGATTGAGTCAAACTATAAACAACGCACTGGCCAGGCGATCTCCAACTTTGAGCGAACCCTACCCGAACCCCTATCAGATCTGGCCCAGCAGTCGCTGAAAAACCCCTACCTGTTCGACTTTCTGAGTTTGACCGAGAAGTATAAAGAGCGGGACCTGGAAGAGGGCTTAGTCAATCACCTGGTTCAGTTCATGCTCGAGTTGGGCAAAGGCTTTGCTTTTGTTGGGCGGCAGTATCCCCTTGAGGTGTCTGGGCGCGAATTCACCTTAGATCTGTTGTTTTATCACCTTAAGCTGCATTCTTATCTAGTGATTGAGCTGAAGGTAGTCGAGTTTGAGCCCGAGTTCGTGGGAAAGTTAAACTTCTATCTCTCGGCCGTAGATGATCAACTACGAAGCGAGTTAGATAACCCCAGTATCGGCCTACTGATCTGCCGTCGTCATGACCAGCTGATGGCCGAATACGCCCTGCGGGACATGAACAAGCCAATCGGCATCACTGAGTACCGGTTGATGGAGTCTCTGCCAACCGACTTGCAAAGCACCTTACCGTCAATTGAGGAGATTGAGGAGCGCTTACGTCAAGAAGATGATTCCACAGAAGCAGACGATATAATCAGATGACGTTGTATAATGAGACAATGGCATAAATAAATACCTCTTTGTCTCACTAATGAGGGTTATTCGAGAATCATAGGGTTGCGAAAACTTTAGTTTATTTTCTTAGCCAGACTAGTTGGCCCACCGTAAATCCGGGTTTGCATCAGGGTAGTACCCGATCTGTCCTGACTAAAGTCAACTTCAGCGTTGGTATCTCTGAACAGGAACTTGGTCTGAGTGGCAGGAACAATCGGTAACTTCTGGCTATTGGAGGGGAGGGTAGCGAAGAACTGATCTCCTTCACGCGTGATTGTATACGTATTCTTAGTGCCATCTTCATACTTGCCTACGTACCTCTCGAGCCGATGGAGATCACGTTGTTGGTCTATCAACAGGGGTTTTCCACTCGCTAGAGCGGCTATTCGTTTAGAAACATAGGCTGGGTTCTTATCAATCGAATTAGACAACACCGTCACGAATACGTCTTCATGGGGTAAATAAAGACAGTATGAACGAAAGCCATTGATGCTACCGCTGTGCCAAATAAGCGGGCTATTCTGAAGCGAATCGATGAACCAACCATACCCGTAATCCGTGAGCTGGCCCGTAGTCAAGCGGTAAGGAGTCCAGGCTTTAGCCAGCGTCTCTTGGCTGACTAATTTATGGCCATGTACCGCCTGGTGCCAAATCCATAAATCGGCAACGGTTGAGAGAATACCCCCCGTAGAATAGCCCGATTCTAGGTTAATATACTCCGCATTTTGGTTCTTCCCATCTTTACTGAGTTGGTAACCATGCACTCGATTACTTATGAGTTTGGCCTCCTCATAATAAGACGAATGAGTCATTCGCAATGGTTCGAAAAACATCTCTTTCAGATACTCAGGATACGTTTTACCCGATGCCTTTTCAATAATTTGTCCTAACAGGATGTACCCCGAATTTGAATAATGCCACTGAGTGCCCGACTCAAACTCCAAGGGTTGATCTTTAAATAGATCGATCATAGCTAAAGGCGTCATTTTCTGGCGACTTTGTTCCCAAAATTGACTAATCTCGGTGATGTTTTTAATGCCTGAAGTGTGAGTCAGCAGGTTTTCAATCGTGATGGGTTTGCCTAGAGTGGGATAGTTGGGAAGGAAACGAGTAACAGGGTCGTGTAGGGAAAGTTTGCCTTGCTCCATGAGTTGAAGGATAGCCATGGCCGTAAACTGCTTGGTAATTGAGGCAATCGAAAAGACCATCTCAGGCCGCATCGGCACATTCAATTCTAAGTCAGCTTTGCCAAACGCATTTTGGTAGATAGGTTTCCCTTTATGGGCCACTAAAGCTGCACAGCCGGGCCCTTCCGTTTTGAATTGCTCGGCCAATATCTGGTCAAACTGGGCTGAAAGTTGCCTCTCATTCTGTACTTGGGCTGAAGAGTTTATGGGTATGAAATACCACCCAAACAGGAAGAGAATAACGAGTCTTTTCATGAACAACTAGTAAAAAAAGTTGATTATAATTCAGTCGTACAGCTATGTGGTTGTTGCGAAAGTCTGAATTAGCCCTCAACCGCTGGTTTGTGTGCCAAGATCATCTACTAGCTAACTACTTAAAGTGTCCACCAATAACAGTGGCAACTTTTACAACGGTCACCTTTTATCAATTAGCCAAAGTAAGAAATATTATGTTAGACACCGTTTCAGAAAACGCCCGGAATGAGCACATGGAGATTTTCCTCAGTCTCGGGCGGGAGCGTTATTTTGAGAAAGTTGTTGAAAGGGTAGCACTCTTAATTGTCTAATGACTTCTTTCGCGAAGAAAATCAGATGTGAGGTGGTTCGATTTAGCGGGACAGTTTAGTGCGTAGTTTTTGACAACTTTAAATAATAATCGTTTTCA
>NZ_BAAHBP010000012.1:0-772 GCF_054776615.1 Spirosoma pomorum | reverse complement strand
AGGAATTTCGCTACCTTAGGACCGTTATAGTTACGGCCGCCGTTTACTGGGGCTTCAGTTCAAACCTTCGCAGTTACCCGCTAAGCTCCCCCCTTAACCTTCCAGCACCGGGCAGGTGTCAGACCCTATGCGTCAACTTTCATTTTGGCAGAGTCCTGTGTTTTTGGTAAACAGTCGCCTGGGCGTCTTCTCTGCAGCCGCTCATCGCTGAGACGGCCCCCCTTATCCCGAAGTTACAGGGTAATTTTGCCGAGTTCCTTAACCATGATTCTTTCGCGCACCTTAGCATATTCTGCCCAGCTACCTGTGTCGGTTTACGGTACGGGTATCCATACGCTACACGCCAGTCCACTTTTCTTGGAAGCCCATTCAGTCCTTCGACGCAGCCGAAGCCTTGTCTCAACGCACACTTCCGTCCGTACGTAGAACCCCCTGCACTCCGTCATGAACTAACCTGTATAGATAGTTGGGGACTATTAACCCCATTCCCGTCAGCTTCGCAATTCCGCTACGCCTTAGGACCCGACTAACCCTCCGATGACTGCCATCGCGGAGGAAACCTTAGCTTTTCGGTGTGAGGAGTTCTCATCCTCATTCTCGTTACTTATGCCTACATTTGCTTTTCTATGCGGTCCACCAGGGCTCACGCCCCAACTTCACCCCCCATAGAATGCTCTCCTACCACATCATGCTCCTGCATGAGTCCATAGCTTCGGTGGTGTGCTTGATGCCCGTTTATTATCGACGCCCGCCCCGCTCGACCAGTGAGCTG
>NZ_BAAHBP010000011.1:0-1714 GCF_054776615.1 Spirosoma pomorum | reverse complement strand
AGCCAACATTCAGATTATGCTACAGCGTATCGACGCGTATTGCCAAAGCTAATTCCCCAACACACTCTAAGTCGTAATACTTCGTCAAAAGTGTATTCAGCCCGTTGATAATCCCTGGTCTCTTTTTGCTTTGTGATCACAAACTTAAAAGTACCAGATAAATCTAGCATGCAATAATCTAAAGGATCTTCAGTGCGAGGATTAATAAGAACAGAATCTCCAATCGGTGGTTGTACTGCGGGTGTTCTCGGAGGGGGATTGACTCGTTGAAAGGTACCCGTATCTTCTCGAAAAACTGCAAATTTGTTGTTTTTTGGTCCGTTACATGGGCCACAGGCATAGACATAGTTGTCCCAATCAAATGCTTTTCCTGGATATATGTCTTTGGGGTATATGTGTTCTACTTCATCAGCCACAGAATCTTCACAGTAAACGCATCTCCTTGCACCCGCACACATTTTAGTCAATGCCTTTTTGACTTCATCAAAAACTACATTTCCTTTTCTATTTCTGTTACTAAAGCTTGTCTTTGCAAAATCTGACTGCTCCTCAAATGACGGTAGAATATTAATTTCTTCTTGTAATAGCTTGAGTGAATCCGCTATTTCTTCATCAAGTTCGATGTTTGTTAATTGAATCATCCTTCTGTCGGAAAAATACTACGTAACTCATTAAGTTTACCTTCATCCTCTGGGGAGATACTACCCATTATAGACTTTATGTTAAGCTCAGCCAACTCATTCAGCTTTTCATTGGATGACTCAGAGCGTGTAACGTTATCACCAAAAGCTTGTGTACCGTATGCATCTAGAATATTTCCAAAAACTAATCGCTTCTTTTCTCTCTCTTCTATTTTGTACGAGGCCTTATCGCTTCCTGGAGCAGGCAGTTGCCAAATAGTGCCGTTCTCAGCTGCTCGACAAACCAGAGGGCTATGCGTTGTGACAATAAATTGGATATTAGGAAAGTATTGAGTAAACCACTCACCTATTCGTGTCTGCCAAGTTGGATGTAGATGTGCATCTACTTCATCAATTAACACAATACCAGCTTCTTGTATCGTAACGTCATCACTCAGTATTTCTCTAAAAACCTTATTTGAGCCATACGTTTGAATCAACTGCCTCAATAATTCGAGAACCAGACTCAAAATTGATCTAAAGCCATCACTCATCTGGGTTATAGGTATGATTATACCATTTCCATCAATGAGATTGATTGTTTCAGAATTTACACTTTGGATTTTGACGTTAGGTGGCAACAGATTTGATTGATTAATAAATTTAGTGATACCCCATAAAGCTCTACCATCAACTGACTCATAATCAATATTTTCTTTATCTAGCTTTTTTATATAAAGAATCCGCAGAAAATCTATAGCTTCAGTAAGGGCAATATCTTCTCCGAAAACGCTCAAATGAGCGGCTGCGCTAGGATATGATTTAAATACACTATCCCATTCTTTGCTTCCTCCTGTGAAGCGACGAAAGGGCCCATATGCAGCCGAAAACCCGTCTTTTGGAATACCTTGCGACGATTGCTCTACCTGAGGGCCAAAACGGACAGGGAGAAGTTCTGGCAACTTTTTTGGAGCTTCTATAACTATATATGGTTTTTGAGATGAACCAACAATATCTAACTCTATTAGAGTGTGTTGGGGAATCTAAAAAGCTGGTAGTCAGGTCAACTTTGTAGCGACCAAGCAACAAAAGCA
>NZ_BAAHBP010000010.1:0-12394 GCF_054776615.1 Spirosoma pomorum | reverse complement strand
CGTTTGTCAAAGAACGTCATGTCCGACCCGTTGGTCGAACCTGGTTGAGAAAAGCTGGGCGAAGACCGCCATGTTTATCTCGTTGTTTGGGAGGGCAAAGGTACTACTTGTTTGGCTAACGTGTCAAGCAAAAGACTAAATTTATTTTTTGCTTCGTTTCGCCATTCAATCTGCTTAACTTCCTGACCCTAAGGGGGTTGTGGTGATTAAGCTGGCCCGCTCTCCGTGTTTGGGAGTGCAAAGGTAGTGACTTATTTTCCCGATGTCAAGCAATCGTTGATTTTTATTTTTGACTGATCCGGGGGTCAGGCAAAAATGGGTCAACGATTGTCAAAGTAAGTGATTGATGGCGAGCGGTTTAGCGCTGGTGGTCGATCACGTTTCCCTCATTTGGGACTGCAAAGGTAGGGGCAAAAGCCACCCTTTGTCAAGGGCCCGCCAGAAAATAATTAACGAATGAGGCAGCATTCATCAGTAAGTCGCTGATGGTTTGCGTTTTACCTTTGAAAAATATTTTGATGCATGTGTGAATGCATATATAGTAGTAGATAATACATCTGATTTCCCCCTGCCATTTACTCCTGTATAATATATAATGTAAAGGTATAAAGGTTGTAAACGCTATCTATAGATTCACAAGTCAAACTAACTCCTATTATATAATTATATATATGGAGAGTATTTGTTGCTTACTGGTAGATAAGCTTTGTCTAATCTGTATCTATTGGCTTCCCAGCTGTGCAACCTAATTATGCACAAATCCGAACCCGGGCCAATCGAATTTCTGACTGACTGAACTGTCTTTGCATTTCGGCGTATACCCAATCAATTGCTTCATCCGGGTCACAGGCGGCAACGGATAAGTCTTCGTTTTGCCGCATATTCCGGTTTGCGGTGTCCAATACATCAAAAACAACTCGTATTAACTGCTTTTTTTTAGCCATGATCAACTGAAAGAGTGATAACCAGTAAAACCAGCTTGTAAACCGTCATTGAGAATAACTGACAGTCTTACTTCTCGGCCATTTGTAGAACAAAAGTAATGGCTACCCTCTATAGTTGTATTATATACAGCAAAATAATATCATAAAATTATACTTACAGATCTATAATTTCGCCTATTAGATTTCACATGACATATAAAACCCTGTATTTAACCAGACAGTACGTTGAAGCCTTTGCTTTTCGTGTTGAAGATACTTTTCCGATCCTTAGTGCGTTTTACAAACCTTTTTGTTCATACGTAGTTAGGTGATAAAATAACCTACTTAACGTCATGGGAAATATACTATACACCATCGCTGTCATCCTTATCATTGTCTGGCTTCTGGGTTTTTTAGGCTTTAACAGTTTCGGCCTGGGTGGTATCATCCACGTATTGCTAGTGATTGCTGTTATCGCTATCCTTCTCCGCGTTATTCAAGGCAGAGGGGTGTAGTATTAGTCAGCACCAAAAACAAAAGGGAAGCCATTGGGCTTCCCTTTTGTTTTTGCGTAGTATACAGCAAGCAAGTACGAGATCAACGCTAGCTAAGTATGTTTCGACAGTAGCCAACACACTTCTTGACCTCAGCTACGGAGTTAGACCCGTCGGGTACCTTATATTCCAGTTCAACCGTAGCCGGGAAGTTATATTTCTGCTCCCGCATCAGCGATAGGACTTCTCGCAGGGGTGTATCCCCCTGCCCCCATTGCAGATTTCCTTTTCCGTTGGCGGGGTTCTGGCGGTCTTTGATGTGCATGCTGGCAATACGGCTATGCTTCTCCCGAATAAGACCCAGCGGATCGGGCTGACCAGCAGCAATGTAATGGCCCAGGTCGAAGTTCATGGCATTACCCGGTGACTGCGCCAGTGCCGTATCCCAGAAAGTAGGCGTCTGCTGCTCGTGACCGTGGTAACCAACCCGAATACCGTGTTTCTGCGCCATTTTGCCCAATTTAAGCGTATGTGCATCGTTGGCCGGGTGCTCGAGCGTGACCTGAGTGGCTCCCAATGTCTTGGCCGCTTTCATCCCGTAATCAATTTCGGCATCAGTGTTCTGCATCCCAAAGGCATCCGGTTTGAAACCGTAAATCGCTACCCCCGCCTGATTGTACATCTTTCGCAGTTGCTCAAATTTACTCGTCGACGCTGATTGTCGCCATTTGGCAATTTCCTGACGGTAAGCTTTCATCTGCGCTTCCATGTCCATCAATGTCTTTTGTTCTTCATCGGTTAGCGTCTGATTTTCGCGTTTTTTACGCATCAGGGGATACATAGCCCGCATATCTACTGAGCTTTTGGGTGCTCCGGCGAAAGTTTCCGCAGGGCCGCCCATCAGTTCAATCGCGCTGGCTCCGCTATCCAGCACGTATTGCAGCGTGGCTTCGGCGCTCTGGTCGGGCATGTCCCGGAATGAATACGTAATAACGCCCACCTGAACACCATTAATCAGTGAATTGGGTTTGTCGCCCAGACTTCGAATGAGAGCGGGTGCTCCGAATAATTTAGTATTACTCAACACGACCCCCGAGAGCAGAGCAGCTGTCGTTCCCAGGAACTGACGGCGGGTTGACTGATTGTCCATACTAGCTATGGTTTGGTTTAGGTATACGATATTTTGGTCGTCTTCCACTCCCCGTTCATTCTCGTTACGTATTCCGAACAGAAACTGGATTCAGGGAGTAGAAGCGCTGTAATCAGCATTGAAAGGGCCCGCGTTAGAAAATGTACTCATAGTCCCCGGAGAAAACATCCCCTTCGTGTAACCGGTTTGTCAGTAAACACTGATATATAATATGTCCGTACCTACTGCTCCTGAGCGCGCTCCCCAGATTTATAGCACCGTACCTGCCATTCTCCCTCCCGATCAGTTATTTGGTCCGTTATTTCATGACGTTCAGATGCAGCATGTATTCGAAGACTCGATCATTTTTGCCGATAGTTTTCCCAAGCGTGCTCCCGAGGAGATTTTGAGCCTCTACGAGATTCAGAAGCACGATACTGATTTCTCGCTGCGATCCTTTGTCGAGACTTATTTTGATATTCCCCAACCCGTTGATACGGGCTACGTCAGCAACCGAAGCCTACCGACGGCCGAACATGTTCAAAAACTCTGGCCACTACTGACCCAGCATTACGAACCTAATTCCTCGCTGCTGCCTTTGCCCAAGTCGTACAGCGTGCCGGGGGGACGCTTCCGGGGTTTATATTACTGGGACAGTTATTTTGCGATGCTGGGCCTACGTGTAGCGGGAGATCTTGAGTCAATCCGCGACATGGTGGAGAATTTTGCGTATCTGATTGATGCTTATGGGCATATTCCTAATGCGAATCGGAGCTATTATTTATCTCGTTCACAGCCACCCTTCTTTGCTTTAATGGTTCGGCTATTGGCTGAGATTGACGGACAGGACGTACTGGTTCGCTACCTGCCCCAGTTGCAGAAGGAATATAACTATTGGATGGACGGCTACTTCCGGCTCAATGATTACGAGGTAACGTTCCGGCGGGTGGTTCGGCTTCCGGATGGCTGTATTCTTAATCGTTACTGGGATGACCTGGCCGCCCCCCGGCCGGAATCGTACGCCGAGGATGTCGAGCTCGCCAATTACGCAGCCGCTTACGGCGTTACGCCCGGTACCTTGTACCGCCACATTCGGGCAGCCTGCGAATCGGGCTGGGATTTTAGCTCGCGCTGGTTCGGCGACCCAACTAACATGGCGACGATTCACACCACCGACATGATTCCCGTCGACCTGAATAGCCTATTATATTACCTGGAGGAAACTCTATCGCTGGCGTATCGGCAAAGTTCATTTACCGCGCCCAGCGATCAGTTTGCCCAGAAGGCCGAGGAACGTAAAAAAGCGATCATGGGCTATTGCTGGGATGATAAGCAACAGTTTTTCCTGGATCACCACACGGGTTTTCATAAACCGTCGAGCGTCTGGTCGCTGGCGGGCGTTTTTCCTTTGTTCGTTGGGCTGGCCAGCCAGGAGCAGGCCGATGCGGTCCATGAGCACATTAAGTCCCAGTTTTTGAAAGAAGGGGGTGTGGTAACCAGCTTACAGCAAAGCGGCCAGCAGTGGGACTCCCCCAACGGCTGGGCACCCTTGCAGTGGCTTACCTGCCAGGGCCTTTTACGGTACGGCCATCACGAGACAGCTGCTGAGATCAGTCGACGCTGGCGAGCCCTGAATGACAAGGTCTACCAGGATACGGGGAAGATGATGGAGAAATATGACGTCGTGACGATTAGCGAGCAGGCCGGTGGTGGCGAATACCCCAACCAGGATGGCTTCGGCTGGACGAACGGCGTGTATGCTGATTTAGCCGCTCATGTCAACGATGAGCCGAACAAAGCAAAATAAGCCAAAAGAGCCTATCAGGCAACCTTGCTCCGGTAGGCCCTTTTGTCAGCGGGCTAGGTCGCCAATTAACTCGTCCGACAACCGGTAGCCAGACAGAGCGACTTGCCGCTGCGCAATGGGTTTCACCGTTGCTACATAGTCGGGGGGCAGAACGGTGGCATCGGCATCAGTGCCGGGCGGCAGGGTGTTGCTCCGATACACGTTGTCCTGCGCCAGTTGAAAACTTTCCTTTGACCAGGCCACGATCGTTGGTGTTTTGCCCAGTTGCGGCAACTGATCGCGGGAGTACGTCCGCAGGAGGCTGACGGCCATGCTATCTACCGTTGGGTAATCGTCTTCTTTCAGCAGCATACCATCCCAGAAGGAATGCAAATTGCTGGCCTGACTGCTCATCATCACTTTGATCTTGAACAAGTTACCACCCTGATCGCCCTTTGGGAACTGCTGATTGACCAGCGCAGTGGTGTGCAGCGGCATGTGAATGTCACCCGTCAGGTGGAACAGCCAGCACAGGGCAATCGCTTTGGAACTGTCGGCTTGGTTACTCATCAATATCTGGCGGTTCTGTTCGTAAGCTTCCAGAATAGTGACGCCAGTTGGTATCGTGGTATCGCCCCGCATGATGCCGAGTTGGGGGGCGTAGACGTAATCGATAAAATGCCAGCTGAAATGGTCATGGTAGGCATCCTTTCCCTTAATGTCGTCGGCCCAGCGGGCAGCCAGCATGAACAAGTACTCGTCGCGCTGCGAACCAGTCAACTGTCGATTCGTCATCAGGGTATCCCACTGGGTTTGGTAATACGGATGCTGTTTCAGCAGGTTCAGCACCCGCGTCAGGGTTTGGGGTGATGTTTCCTGCAAATTACGGTACGCTATAGCCCCAATGGCCATGTGAGTAGCCTTATTCCAGGCGTACGAGCGGGATGGACTAAGGGTCAGCAGCAACAGGACGCAACTGAACGTAACGAATGTCCGACGTAGATACATAGTACGGTTGATGAATTGCCACAAAGGTACGATTGTCTACTTTCTATCACCAGGCGAAAGGGCTACAGAACTTTCCGCAGGACCAGCAATGTCAGCGTCTGGCGTGGTACGCCAAACCGGACTCCTTTAGGAAACGGCAGCGTCTCTCCTGTCGGCCGAAATCCGTGCCGCTCGTACCAGGCAATCAGTTCCGGCCGCTGAGCAACAACGGTCATAGTGATGGCCGAACATCCCTGTTCTTCGGCATACCGGTCGGCGGCTGCCAGCATTTGTTTCCCAATTCCCTGTCCCTGGGTTTGCGGATCGACGGTCAGCATACCCAGATATAGGCTGTCGAGCTGTTTCTCTACGTAAACGCAGCTAATGAGTTGTTCGTCATATCGGCCGATGATCAGCTGACCGGCGGGATTATCCAGCAGGGTACGCAGGGCTGGCTCATCAATGCGAGTGCCATCGATCAAATCTGCTTCGGTGGTCCAGCCCAGCCGCGACCTGTAGCCCCGGTACGCTTGGTTTATGAGTTGAACCAAGGCAGGGACGTCCTCTGGCGTTGCAATCGTCAGCGATAATGACTTCATGCGGCAAAGATAGAAACAGCCGGTCAGTATGAATCACAGGTTTGCGTGACGGGGAATGATATAGCGGGCGTATTCGTTGGGGAGGTATTCATTTATGCCCAAACCGGACTTTCGGAATCTTGTATGACCACTCGCGTACTGCTGCTGACGCCCCCGTTTACGCAACTCAACACCCCCTACCCGGCCACGGCCTACCTGAAAGGTTATCTGAATACCCTGGCGCTGCCGGATGGCGGTTCGGTCGTGGCGCATCAGGCTGACCTGGGCATTGAAACGATTCTGGCGCTGTTCTCTACCAGCGGTCTGGCCGAGCTATTTGAGAAGGCTGCTGCGGTACCGAACCTGAGCGAAAACAGCCAGCGGATGCTCCGGCTCCGCGTCGATTACGTAGCGACCATCGAGCCAACGATCCGGTTTTTGCAACACCGCAACCCTACCCTGGCCCACGCCATTGCCGACCGGAGTTACCTGCCCGAAGCCTCTCGTTTTGCCGAAGTTGATGAACTGGACTGGGCGTTCGGAACGATGGGCCTGCACGACAAGGCACGCCATCTGGCGACGCTGTATCTGGAAGACATCGGCGATCTGCTGGCCGAAGCCATCGATCCGCACTTTGGTTTTAGCCGTTACGCCGAACGGCTGGGCCGGACCGCTACTCACTTCGATGACCTGCACGCGGCCCTGACCGCGCCCGATACGCTGGTTGGCCAAACGCTGTTACGTCTTCTGGACCAGAAAATGGCGCAGTATGAGCCTAACGTTGTTTGTCTGACGGTGCCGTTTCCGGGCAATCTGTTCGGGGCGCTGCTGTGCGGGCGGCACCTGAAACAGCAGTATCCGGGCGTTCGGGTGGTCCTGGGCGGAGGTTATGCGAACACCGAACTTCGTAGCCTTCGGGAGCCGCGTCTGTTTGATTACGTGGATTTTGTTAGTCTGGATGACGGCGAAGCCCCCCTGCGTTCGTTGCTCGAATACCTCCAGGGGCGACGGGAGGCCGCCAAATTGAAACGAACTTTTATGCGAGTGGACGGGGAGGTCGTATACCAGAACGGAGCTACCGATCGGGACGTGGCACAACGCGACACCGGGACGCCCGATTATGCCGATCTGCCGCTGCACGATTACCTGTCGGTGATCGAAGTCACCAACCCCATGCACCGGCTATGGAGCGACGGGCGCTGGAATAAGCTAACCCTGGCCCACGGCTGCTACTGGGGTAAATGCTCGTTCTGCGACATCTCGCTCGATTATATTGCCCGCTACGAGCCCCTTACCGCCGGGCTGCTCTGCGACCGTATCGAAACCATTATGGCCCAGACGGGACAGAACGGGTTTCACTTTGTGGACGAAGCGGCTCCGCCAGCGCTCATGCGCGACCTCGCGCTGGAAATTCTACGCCGGGGGCTAACGGTGGTCTGGTGGACCAACATCCGATTCGAGAAAGCGTTTACGGCTGATTTGTGCCAGTTGCTCAAGCTCTCGGGTTGCATCGCCGTGTCGGGTGGGCTGGAAGTAGCGTCGGACCGACTGCTGGACCGGATGAAGAAAGGCGTAACGGTGGCGCAGGTTGCCCGCGTAGCTGGTCATTTCACCACCGCCGGGATTATGGTCCATGCGTATCTGATGTACGGGTTTCCGACGCAGACCGCCCAGGAAACCATCGACTCATTGGAAATGGTGCGGCAATTGTTTGCCATCGGCGCGGTTCAGTCCGGCTTCTGGCACCGCTTTGCGATGACATCCCACAGCCCGGTTGGATTGCATCCGGCGGGCTTCGACGTACAACGTGTTGGCCCCGTTGAAGGGCCGTTTGCCGATAACGACCTCGATCATTCCGATCCGCTAGGAGCCGACCACGACCAGTTTGCTGAGGGACTGCGGAAGTCGCTGTTCTATTATATGCACGGCGTGGGCCTGGATATGCCGCTGGCCAAGTGGTTTACGTTCCGGGTGCCAACGACCACTATACCGCCCCGTTATATTGAAAACGCCATTGCCGATACCTCCGACGATCAGGTACGTAGCAACGCGCTGGTTGTCTGGCCGGGTCACGCACCCACGCTGACAGTAGTGGAGCCGGAACCACCTCGCGGGAAACGATCTTACCAGCGGGCAACGCCGGTGCCACAGGCGGAGCTAACCTTTGCCCGGCGGCAGGATGATCTGGTGCTGGACCTGCCCCTGACGATCGGTCAGTGGCTGATGGAGCAATGGCCCCAGCTTAGCCTGAAGGCAGCTGAACCATTAACGATTCAACGACTACGTACCGCCTTTGAGCAGGCCGGTCTGGGCAGTTTTGGCGCGTTCCAGCAGACCGAGGGCTGGGAAGACTGGCGAGCGGCTGGACTGCTGGTTTTATAAATGCTGACTCTCACCTCAAATCAACAGACGAAGAGGCAATCGGTTTGCTGAATTAGACGTATGCTGACTCGCTACGCTCGTCACGGCGTCATACGTCTAACTCAGCCGGATTCGTGAAGACGTCAACGCGCGTCAGTGATTCGAACAGGGCCCGCTTGGTCGGCTGGTCGTCGGAGTTGAAGATCCGGAAACCGGACCAGTTTACGTACGCCGTGTTGGTATCAACTTCGAGATAACCCGTCAGTTGGTTGTCGGGACCATCCAGACGGGGGACGTAGATAACCGTTAACGTAACGCTGGGTTGACCGTTGGGATAGAAGGTCCAGGTAAGTCTCATACGTATGTTTATTGATGCCTGCAAAGTAAGGAATCGAACTGTAACGCAAGGGTCCATTAATGAGAAGCAATCTTGTGCTTTCTTCGTCAAAACAACGAAATAGACTACTCTCGCCAGGTTGAACATCCCCTCGGACAAGCTACACGTTACCGCCAACCAGAATCGTTTTGCTAATACCTGCCACCTCAAAAACCACAAATCCGTACTATATTTCGGCATTGCCAAGATACAACCACTTAACTATGCTGCATTTCATCAACCAGCGAACTGGTAAGCGACTGCGTTTGCCAGCCTTACTTTTGTGCGGTTTTTTGACGCTGTTTACCCACCAGCTAGCCGCCCAAATGCGCGCCAACCGGGAAGATTCGCTCTACATCCGGGAAAACTACACCAAGCTCGAACGCATGATCCCGATGCGCGACGGGGTCAAACTGTTTACATCAATTTACGTCCCCAAAAATACCAGTGAGAAATACCCTATTCTGCTGGACCGCACGCCTTATAGCGTAGCGCCCTACGGCGTAGATAACTACAAGACGTCGCTGGGGCCATCCATGCTGTTCGCGCGCGATGGCTACATCATCGTTTACCAGGACGTTCGGGGCAAATACCTGTCGGAAGGTAACTTCGTAGCGGTTCAACCCTACCTGCCGAACAAGAAAAAGAAAACCGACGTTGACGAAAGCTCCGATACGTACGACACGATCGAATGGCTGCTCAAGAATATTCCGAACAACAACGGTCGGGTGGGTAGCTGGGGCATCTCCGCGCCGGGCTTTTACACGACGATGACGGCCATCGACGCCCACCCCGCGCTCAAAATTGCGTCGCCCCAGGCCCCGGTAACGGACTGGTTTATGGGCGACGACCGGCACCACAACGGCGCTTTTTTCCTGATGGGTACGTTTGCCTTCCTGTCGTCGTACGGTGCCCCCCGCCCGGAGCCAACGACCAAGGGAAGCCCGCCCTTTTCAGCCTACGGCACGCCCAGCGGTTACGAGTTTTACAAGAACCTGGGGCCCATCCGTACCGTAAACGACAAGATTTTCAAGGGGCAGAACGTCATCTGGAATCAGATGATGGACCACGGCAGCTATGACGACTTCTGGCAGGCCCGTACGCCCGTTCCGCACCTGAAGAACATCAAACCAGCAGTACTGACGGTGGGTGGCTGGTTCGACCAGGAAGATTTGTACGGCCCGCTGAAGACGTACGCGGGTATCGAACGGAACAATCCCAAATCGCCAAACCTGCTGGTAATGGGCCCCTGGATACACGGCGGCTGGTCGCGCGGGCCGGGCGAAAGTCTGGGTAATATCCGTTTTGACGCGCAAACCGGCCCTTTCTACCGCGAAACAATCGAGTTTCCGCTGTTTGGGCACTACCTGAAAGACAAACCCAATCCGCAGCTCCCCAAAGCCTACATTTTTGAAACGGGCTCCAACGAGTGGAAAAAGTACGATCAGTGGCCTCCCAAAGCGGCCCAGGAAAAGAGATTGTATTTCCAGCCGAACGGCAAACTCTCGTTCGACGCTCCCAAAGCCAGCTCAGCCACCTACGACGAATACGTCAGCGACCCGAATAAACCGGTACCGTATACCAACGAGATTCGGACAATTCGCGGCAGCGATTTCATGTACGAGGATCAGCGCTTTGCCGCTACCCGCCCCGACGTGCTGGTCTACGAGTCGGATACGCTGACCGAGGACGTAACGATTTCGGGTAACGTCATGGCCGATCTGTTCGTGTCGACCACCGGTACAGACGCCGACTTTGTGGTGAAGCTGATCGACGTTTATCCAAACAATGCGCCCAATAATAGCCCAATTCCAGGCACGAAAATGGGCGGCTTTCAGCTATTGATCCGGGGGGAAGTGATGCGGGCCAAGTTCCGCAACAGTTTTTCCAAACCCGAAGCAATGAAGCCAGGCGAGGTATCGGAAGTGAAATTCGACATGCAGGACGCGGCCCATACGTTCAAGAAAGGGCACAAAATTATGGTGCAGGTGCAAAGCTCGTGGTTTCCGCTGGTCGACCGCAACCCGCAGAAATTCGTGGACATTTACCACGCTACCGAAGCCGATTTCCAGAAAGCGACGCACCGGGTGTATTTCTCGCCCCAGAAGCCGTCCAGCGTATCAGTGCGGGTGATGCCGTAAGGTAGCGTAATTCATTTTTGTCTTCCACCGTATTTTCTGTCCTGACGTCGGGCCGGATGGCCCAGAAAACGAACAGCAATAAGAACAGGCTTTTCAACACAGAGGCCCGGAGATCACGGAGTTGCTAGTAGGCAATTGCTCTGTGACCTCCGGGCCTTTGCGTTGAAAACGTATACAAACTGTCTAATTGGCGGAGTAATAATTCAGGTACGTAATGAGCCGCTCGAACTGCTGCTGCTCGTAGGGGTTCTGCGTTTGTTGCCAGAACAAATGCCGATAGCCTTCCGTCAGACCCGTCCAGTAGGGATTATGATTCAGTTGGGCCGTGATGAGCCCCTTGTAACAGCGGTGCGTCTGATTATATACGTACGGGCTGGCCTGTTGCAGATTGCGATTAAGCAGGTCATCGACCCCAGCCAGGGAATCGGTCGTAGCGAGGAAATCGAAGCCCGTCAACAGGAAAAACTGTTCGATCTGTCGACACATCCGCGCCAGCTCGTCGCCGGACTGAATGGAGTAACGGGTGTAGGGCGCGCCGGTAAACCGGCCGATCGACATCAGCAGTGTGTTTGCTTCAGCCTGGTAATCAAGGGGATTGTGCAGAAACTGTTGGGCGATCTGCTCCACCTGTTCGTTACGGCAGCCAAAATTTACTTCCAGAACGGTTTCGGTACCATAAAACGTAGGCGATAAGATGATGTTCTGAAAGCCGGTATCGACCCGCCGACGAAACTGTTTCCGCTGGGGAATCAGAACAAACTGATGCTGACTGAAAAAAGGGGTTAACTGGCGGTACAGCTCGGTTTCAAACGAAAGGGTTGCCATGTTGTTGATGAGAAAAGAGGAACGTTGATGAAAAACACGCGAACAAAATCAATCAGACAAGCCGAAACCAAGCTACCCTGACGACGAACCAGCCCGTTTCTAGTCGGGCTGTGCACAGAACTGGACTATTGACTACAAAACCACTAAATCTATAATATGTTTATACTATATATACAAAAAGTACTACTCCGTCCGAATCTACTGATGAACCAAAAGACGATTCAGTAAGTTGTATATCTACACACCCATCTGGGCGTGTCAATTTGGGGACGACCGGAATTGACAGCTTGCAGAGGTCGCGTGTAAGCATGCCGGGAGTTGATGGTATTTCCCGTTCAAACAAATCATCAAAACAATAACTGGCGAATATAACTACGCCATGGCTGCCTAATCCGGAGGATTAAGCACTAGCCATCGTCCCCCCGACCTACGTGCTGCTGGTTGGATCAGGGGGCGTCGACACGCAGCGCTGGCTCGGTTTATGGTGTTAACGGCCGAGTAAGATCCAAGCACCTACGGATGACGGATGGTCTGACGCGAACCTGCCCGATTCCCGACAATCCCAATCGCGACTAAGCATGTAGAAGGCACGACGAGTTCCTTGACTGGACGAGAGTTCGAATCTCTCCGTCTCCACAAATAAAACCCTGATAATCAATAGGTTATCAGGGTTTTATTTGTACGCATCAATTTTTAGTAGTTAAGAACGTGTTGGGGAATTATATTTGGTGCTGAGCCTGACCACGTTGTAACATAATCTGAATGTTGGCTAAATACAGCCAGCTTACCGAAGA
>NZ_BAAHBP010000009.1:0-635 GCF_054776615.1 Spirosoma pomorum | reverse complement strand
CGATTGGTTGCTTGATGTCAGGTCCTACTACCCCGACTAGGCCGTAACCTAGTTGGTTTGGGCTCTTCCGAGTTCGCTCGCCACTACTACCGGAATCACATTTGTTTTCTCTTCCTGCGGCTACTTAGATGTTTCAGTTCACCGCGTTTGCCCCTCTAAGAGGTGATAGTTCTTCAAACTACCGGGTTGCCCCATTCGGATACCAACGGATCAGCCCCTGCCAGCGGGTCCCCGTTAAATTTCGTCGCTTGCCACGTCCTTCATCGCCACCAGAAGCCTTAGGCATCCCCCAGGCGCCCTTGCACTGCGTGTCGCCACGCTATCTCTACTTCACTTGTGTATCTTATCTACTCCCTGTAAGTCAAAGAACTAAGTGCCACCCCGCAACGGGGTGACCCAGGTCCTTAACAAACGCAGCACAAACTCAATCCCCTACCAGCCGTCCCACTTCCGTGATGACCGGCCCGTAATCGGCTCCAGAAAGGAGGTGTTCCAGCCGCACCTTCCGGTACGGCTACCTTGTTACGACTTAGCCCCAGTCGCCGAGTTTACCCTTGTCCGGTTATTACCCCGAACTTCAGGTCCCCCCAACTCCCATGGCTTGACGGGCGGTGTGTACAAGGTCCGGGAACGTA
>NZ_BAAHBP010000008.1:0-2525 GCF_054776615.1 Spirosoma pomorum | reverse complement strand
GCGTTAGAAACGAAGCGTCAGGCCCCCGTTGATGATGCGCGACTGCGGATAGTACTGACCCGTGGCGTTATCCGCTTCTGGGTCGAACGAACCCAGCCGGTTGACCAGCGTCAGCGCGTTCAGCGCGTTGATGTAGAAGCGCAGGCTGTTGACGCCGATTTTTTTGCCGAACGTCTCGGGAATGGTGTAGCCCACCTCGAAGTTCTTCAGCCGGATGTAGTCGGCCGAGCGGAGCCAGTAGGTGTTGCCCCCCGAGTAGTACTGGTCACTGCGGTTGGCAATCCGGGGGTGCACGCTGCTTGGATTGTCGACCGTCCAGCGGTTGGTGTAGAACTCCTGCAGGTAGTTGCCGATGTTGCCCGACTCGCCCAGGCTGATGTACTGCTGGGCACCGGCAGCTCCCTGAAAGAGCACCGTCAAATCGAAGTTCTTGTACGAGGCCGTGATGTTCATGCCGCCCTGGAACAGGGGCAGGTTGGTCCGGTTGTTGCGCACCTGATCGTTGGGGGTGATCTTGCCGTCGCCGTCGTAATCCTTGTACTTCATGTCGCCGGGACGCAGCGTTTTGACGATCGCCGAGTAGTCCAGCTTGTTGGCGTCGATGTCGGCCTGCGTGGCAAACACCCCGTCGTACTGGTAGGTAACGTACGAATTGATTGGCCGACCGGTCGACCGTTGCCACTCCGGCGCACCGGGTGCTTCGTCCCAGAAAATGATCTTGTTCTGGGCGTAGCCCCCGTTGACGCCCACGCTGTAGCGCAGCGCACCCGCCTGCCCGTTGTAGCTGATCTGCCCGTCGAAGCCGCTGTTGCGCACTTTACCGATGTTCTCGGGGGGCAAGGTCAGCCCCGTTGTGCGGGGCACCGACGCGTTGCGTGGGTAGAGGATCGAGGTCCGCAGGTTGTTGAAGTAATCGAACTCGAAGGCAACCTTGCCGTTGAACAACTGCCCTTCGATACCGATGTCGGCATTGTTGGCCACCTCCCAGGTGATGGTTGGGTTAGGAATCCGGGCTTCCGACAGGGTCTGCTGCTGGGCGTTGTTGATGATGTACGTATTGAAGCCGTAGGTGGCCAGGTACTGATAGGTGGCCAGGGTTGTCGTGCCCGGGAAATAGATCTGGTCGTTGCCCAGCTGACCGTAGGAGGCCCGCACCTTGAAGTAGTTCATAACAGGAACGGTATTTTTCCAGAACCCCTCTTCCGACACGACCCAGCCCGCCATCACGCCGGGGAAGAAGCCGTACCGGGTGGCCTGCGGGAAAATGTCCGATCCGTCGTAGCGGCCCAAAAACTCCACCAGGTATTTGTCCTTGTAGTTGTAGGCCAGGCGGCTGAAGTAGTTCAGACGAGCCCGGTTAAACGCACTCCCCCCGTTGTTCTGCTCCAGGGCACCCCCCGCAAACAGCTGGTCGATGGCCGGCGAGATGAAATACCGCCGGTAGGCGTTGAAGTTGTCGCCCGTGATGGTTTCCCGGTTGACCCCCACCAGGGCCGTGATGCCGTGGTCGCCGAATTTACGCTCATAGGTACCAATAGCGCCCAGCAGGATGTTGAGCTGGGTGTTGTTGCCCAGCGTCAGCCGCGGCTCGGCCGGGCCGCGTTTGCTGGCAATCAGGTTTGGGTTGCCGTTGGCATCCACCCCCGTCCCCCGCTCGTAGAGCGTCCAGGGCGTCTCCCAGCGCCGGTTGTTCTGGTTCAGCTTATCAATGGCCGCCGTTGCCTGGATTTTCAGCCCCTCCACGCCGGGAATTTTGAAGTCCAGCTGCCCGTTGGTCTGGATGTAATCGCGCTTGTCGCGATCGTAGCCGGTGGCGTTGGTGGTGATCACGACGGGGTTTTCCCCGTTCTCAATGTCGGGACCCGGCCGGCCATCGGGCCAGAAGGCGGGCTGGTTGGGCTTGCCCCGCATCTGCATCCGGAAGATGGCCCCGGCCCCCCGGGTTGGGTAGTAGCGGAACTCTTCGCGCCCCAGGATACCGATGGCTACGTGCAGGTACTTGTTGATGTTGGCGTCGATGTTCAGGCGCAGATCATACTGCTTGTAGCCGGTGGCCGAGTTTTTGTAGAAGGCATCCTGGTTCTGGTAGCCCAGCGAGGCCAGGTACTTGAAGTCTTCGGTGCCGCCCGTCAGCTGGAGGTTGTGGCGCGACTGGGGCGACCAGGTTTTCAGCGTCGATTTGTACCAGTCGGTGTTGGGGTGGCCCCAGGGGTCGGAGCCATCGTTGTACTTCTGAATATCTGTCGGCGAGTAAGGCGCCGTCCGAACGGTTCCGTTTGGTCGTGTGTACGTCCCGTTCGTTCTGTAAGCCTGCGTTGCTGCCGACCATTCCGATACCGGAAGCTCGTATACGTTCAGATCATTCAGCATCTCAGCGTACTGACCAGCATTCGCCAGTTTAGGCACGACGGTTGGTTGCGCAATTCCTTGATTGAAGGAGTACGACAGCTGTGGCTTGCCCGTTTTACCCCGCTTGGTCGTGATCAGAATGACCCCGTTAGCCGCCCGCGATCCGTAAATGGCCG
>NZ_BAAHBP010000007.1:0-60536 GCF_054776615.1 Spirosoma pomorum | reverse complement strand
ATAGGTATTCCTATTTTCCCAATCAGACAAGGGAAAACTCGTAAGACAAGCCGAGTTGTGCAACAGCCACACCCGTTTCAAGAGAAGACCCTATTATTCTCATAATTTGTTTCGTAGCGACGACTCACGTATGATAAGTTGGGTGTCAAATGTTTTAATTTCAAAGGGCAGCGCTTCAGGACTTTCTATTTGGCGTAATAATAAGCGGACCGTTTCCGTCGCCATTTCGGTGATGGGTTGATTTATACTGCTCAGTGTTGGTGAAAAATAAGCAGAAACAGGTTCATTATTGAAACTGACTACCGCTACGTCTTTTGGTATGAATAGCCCTTTCTGTTGCATAGCATACAGTGCTGGATAAGCAATCCGATCACTTATAGCGACAACACCGTCAGGTGGGTAGGGTAAGCTCATCAGCGCCAAAGTTTGCAGGATCGTATTTTCGTTCGTGTAATCACAGTGACGAATGTATTGACCACCCGCTGTTACGTTATATTGAGCAGCGGCTGCTAAATACCCATCCACTCGTTGATTGCTTAAAGAGAGTTGTGGCGGACCTGCCAAGAATCCAATCCGTCGACAACCTTGCTCAATCAGATGCTCTGTGGCTTTGAAAGCAGCAGCCCGATTGTCGACCATTACTTTGGAAACAGACGTAATATCGGCCGTAC
This sequence comes from Spirosoma pomorum, assembly GCF_054776615.1. NCBI lineage: Bacteria > Pseudomonadati > Bacteroidota > Cytophagia > Cytophagales > Cytophagaceae > Spirosoma > Spirosoma pomorum. The sequence goes on along the minus strand of NZ_BAAHBP010000007.1, from coordinate 59,865 downwards.
GGTCAAGCAGCACAATTGGTAGTCCCTTTTTAACCAACCGCTCTACATGCTCAAAATTGGCGGTGTCCCGGGAAAGCGAAAGAATAAGTCCTTCGACTTGGCTACGCAGGAGATTTTGAATACTAATGGTTTCGCGCACGTAAGACTCGTTGGTCTGAGCTACTAAGATGCTATACCCTGCCTGCATAACAGCTTCTTCCAGATTATTAAGCATAGCAGAGAAGTAGTGGTAGGATAGGTTAGGAAAGATAACCCCAATCGTCTTGGTACGGCTTTTTACTAGATTTTTGGCTAACTGATTTGGCTGGTAGTCCAGTTCCTCTGCCAGGCGTATTACAGCCTTACGCGTATCGGGATGTATTTCCGGCATGTCGCGCAAAGCCCGCGAAACAGTTGAAATAGATATGTTCAGTTTACGGGCAATGTCTTTGATAGTGACCGGTGCGTTCTTCATCGTGAATGAGTAAACAAAAAATAGAATATTTTTTATAATTTGGTTTGTTACTCCCGTAACCACAGAAAGATTGTGTATGGCAATTGTAACCAGAAAAATTTAAAAATATTTAGGCATAATCACATTATGCAAACGTTTCCGGAAACGTTTGCATGAAATAATAGATCACCATGGCTTCGCTAAAGCCTATTTCCATTTGACATATTGTACTTATGAAGTATTTTAGTAGAATATATCCAGTTAGATAATACAATGAGTAATAGTCAGGTAGAGAACACCTCTGCCAAGGCACTGGCTGAAATTGTATTTTATTGCGAAAAGCGGACAGGATTAAATGTGCCAGAAGGAGTTGACATTGCCTGCGCAAATCGCGGTATAAATACACAAGTGCTGTTTACTATTTTTAGACCAACCACCTATGACAAGTTCACAGTCAGTTCCTGCAGATGAACAACGAATGGCCCAGCTTTGGATTCGATTTAAAGCAGATGACGAGAAGGCTTTTGATCAGCTGGTTCAGGCTCGGTACAGAGTGCTATTTAACTACGCGACCCGGTTTACTAAAGACCGTGATTTGATAAAAGACTGTATCCAGGACTTATTTCTAGAACTTTGGAATCGGCGGGCTGCTATTGTCGAAACACCTTACGTAACGATCTACCTGATCAAGGCGTTTCGCAATAATCTATTCCGTCGGATACGTCGTGAGACCGCTCGCCCATTTACCTCGGATGAAACGTTGGAGTGGGAAACTGTTGCCACCGACGAACTAACCGCTGATCACAAGTGGATTGCCGATGAAACGTTGGTGTCGACCGAACAAAGTCTCCGGCTGGCAGTCGATCAACTACCCAAGCGGCAGCAGGAAGTTGTATTTCTAAAATTTTACGAGGGCCTCACCAATGATGATATAGCCCAGGTTATGGATATTGAAAAACAAACAGTCGCTAATTTCCTCTACCGAGCCATGACACAACTAAGAACCATCCTGCCGGTTCGCCTATTCTTCTAATTGGAGACTTAGTCAATGAATAATTCCAGTCTTGCCCACTTATGTAAGTGGGCAAGACTGGAATTATTCGTTTCGGGGTAAGTACAGAAATCAAGCTTTGCTCCAAGAAAACAAAAAAAAGTTTATAAAATAGAGTATGCCCTAACAGGTGTGGTCTACTTCCTTATGAAGGGAGAAAACGCCAAACGCTTCTATGCCCGATTACACAACCTACACCTTTGACGAATTTATACTCGACGACCGATTTCGGCAATGGGTACTAAAGAACGCGCCCGCCGATCAGACCTTCTGGAACGAGTGGTTACGGGCAAATCCAGATAAAGTGGATCTAGTACTGGCTGCCCGCCAGTTCGTGACCCAGATGCAACAGGCGCAAGAAGAACTATCCGATGAGGAGTTGGCCAGCGAGGTAGCTCGTATCCGTATAAACCGGCAGAAAGCGCAGGATATGGACGAACTACATCCGATACTACAACCATCGCGACGTTTCATCGGATGGGCTAGCATGGCGGCCTCTATCGCGCTGATTGTTGGGTTAGGCATGCTGGCTTTTTTTTACTGGCGCACACCCGCTACACCCCTTGCTGTTTATCAGCAGAAAATTGAGCAGCAAGCCGGAACGTTACATGAAATACAGAACACGACCAATGCCAGCCAGCTGGTTCGTCTGCCCGATGGAAGTAGAGTTACACTTTACCAGGGAAGCCGGATCAGTTTTCCGCGAACGTTTACAGCCGGGCAACGTGAAGTTTTCCTGGTCGGTGAGGCTTTTTTTGATGTGGTCCGCCGGCCTAAACAGCCGTTTATGGTGTATACTAATCAACTGACTACTCAGGTATTAGGCACCAGCTTTACTGTCCGCGCTTATCCTGACGATAAAGAAGCAAAAGTAATCGTTCGAACGGGTAAGGTATCGGTTTTTAAAACCCCGCCCAGCGGAAAACTCGGTAAGCTGGGGGGGGACGAACCGGCCCTCATCCTAACTCCTAATCAGCAGGCGACGTATCAAAATAGCGACCGTCAGTTGGAACGTTCGCTAGTCGCGTTACCCGAACCAATGGTCGGTTCAGCAGGGCAGTCCCAGACACTCGTTTTCGATCATACCCCAGTCGTATCGGTTTTTAAAAAACTGGAAACCGCCTACGGAATCATGATCAATTACGACGCCGACTTGCTGACCGGTTGTGAACTGACGGCGGAGTTTGGCCCAGAGTCATTGTTTGAAAAACTTGACCTGATTTGCCGGGCCACCAATTCAACGTATGAGGTGATTGATGCCCAAATCGTTATTCACAGCAAAGGATGTCGATAACGGAATTCAGGCCAGTTGCCCCAACCATTTTAACCAACAGGATGCTTATGCCCCAACCTGACCCCGCACGCTGAAAGTAGGCTATCTACTTACCTCAGGCCATCGACCTGCGTGATTTCCTCCATGTTCCCTTTTCTGAACCATTCGTTCGATCCCGGCGCATCAGCGATCCGACTGGGTAAGGGGATTTTTTGTGCCAACCCTAAACAAGTATTTTTAGCTATCTCTATGCGAATCATTACAAAACCACGAGTGATTTTCACTAAAATCATGCGAATAGCCTGTTATCAGATCTTCCTGATGAGCTGGTTTTCCAGTCTGGTTCTGGCCCTGGACGGTAAGGGCCAGGAGTTGCTGAATCGGCCCATCTCCATTACGATTGATAATCAACGGATTGAGCAGGCCATTAAACAAATTGGCAAACAGGCCTCGGTTCGGTTTATCTATAGTCCGCAGGTTATTCGTTCGGAGCGGAAAGTAAATCTGTCCGTGCAAAATCAACCGCTGTCGGCCGTCCTGAATTCGCTACTAACCCCGTTACAGGTTAGCTACGAAGTGGTTGGTTCGCAAATCATTCTGCGAAATAACAGCACCAGCCAAACCACGACCACACTACCGGAGAAAGCCGCCCTGGCAGCGTCTGCCGATCAGACCATCTCGGGAACCGTAACGGATGAAAAAAACCAGCCCCTGCCCGGTGTTACCGTAGCGATCAAAAACACGACGCGCGGTACCACCACCGATGCCGCAGGGAAATACTCTATCGCCATTCCGGACGACAAGGCTACGCTTGTATTTTCGTTTGTCGGTTATGAAAAACAGGAAATCCTGGTCGGTAAACAAACGTCCCTAAGCGTTCAGTTGAAGGGCGAAGCTCGTGGGCTGGATGAAGTTGTCGTCGTCGGCTATGGTTCCCAAAAACGGGCGACGCTAACGGGGGCCATTGCTACCATTGACAATAAAGTGTTTCAGGACCGGGGCGTTGTTGACAATCCACTATCGGCGTTGCAAGGGCAGGTGCCAGGCGTCATCGTAACGCGTACATCAGCCGCGCCAGGCCGGGCCAACTGGAACTTTGCCATTCGAGGTGCTACGTCGACTAACGGTACCGAGCCTCTGATTGTCATTGATGGAGTGCCAGTTAGTGACCAGCAGGCGCTGAATTCAATTAACCCCAACGATATTGACAACATGTCATTTCTGAAAGATGCGGCTGCGGCTATTTACGGGGCGCGGGCTGCCGGGGGCGTTGTGCTGGTGACCACTAAACGGGCGAAAGCGGGTAAGGTAATTATTCAGTATGATGGGTCCGTATCGCAGAAAGTGATCGGTCTGCAACCCCAGTTGATCGATGCTAAAACCTTTGGCCAGGGCCTGGTCGACGCGACAACGAATGACTGGTATGGTGTACCGCCGACGACTAACCTGTGGTACAAAATGGGGCAGTTGATGCTGAACCCACCCGCCAGTGGCTATCTGGATTTGACAACCTACAACGGCCAGACGGTTGCGCCCTCATCGAACCCACTGAATCCGGGTTTCGGAGATGTTAAAGACCTGACTTTCTTCGGCGGAAACTGGACGGACGTACTGTGGGGGACGGCCAGCTCTACGCAGCATAACCTGAGCGTAGCGGGCCGGACCGAGCGAGCCGGGTACCGTGTATCCGCCGGGTATTTACACGACGGGAGCCTGCTGCAGTGGGGAAATAACTCAAACAATCGCTATAACCTTCGCTTCACGCACGACTACCAGTTCTCGAACCGGTTCAAACTCGAATCCAACGTCTCGCTCGAAAAGAACGACATTATTCAGCCTACTTTGTTAGGAAACATACTGGGGCAGTACCAGCAGCCCGGCTTTCCGGTGTCGACCATCGATGGTAAACCCTATTCCTGGGGTACGCAGTACAGCCCGAACTGGCAGGCTGAACTGGGTGGCGACAACAAAGAATACAATACCCGCGTTTACACCAACTTTCGGCTGACGTATAACCTAACGAACAACCTGCGCCTGATTGGAACGGCGGGCTACAACTGGCTGTCGCAGGACACTAAAATTCAGACAAAAGTCATCAACTGGTACAACTATCTGGGGACTATTCAGGCACCCGATAATCCGACCAGAGCAAATTCGGCCTACCAGCGTCAGCTCAATAAGGATGCATATTACAACCTGAATGCCTACCTGGAATACCAGAAAACATTCCGTCAGGATCATGACGTAGCAGTGACGGTGGGTACTAACTACGAGCGGGATGAAGCTAATTTATATTGGGCCAGAACGACTAACATTGCCAACGATAATGTGCCCTCGCTAAACCTGGGTATCGGTGATAACACCACTAAAAGCGTTTTCGAATCGCAAAGCCACTACGCTATTGGTTCTTATTTTGGTCGTTTTAACTATGCTTACAAGCAGAAATACCTGCTGGAAGCCCAGGCCCGCTACGATGGTTCGTCCAAGTTCAGTGCTGAGAATCGCTGGAAACTTTTCTACGGCTTATCAGGTGGATGGCGGTTATCGCAGGAGTCGTTTATGCAGAAACTCACGTTCCTCAACGATTTGAAACTTCGCGGTTCGTATGGTACAGTAGGTAATCAGAGTGGTATTGGTCTGTACGACTACGTACAACTGCTCAACGTGGCTGCTACCCAGGGGGCTATCAGTTCCGGTTTCCCCATCATCGGTTCCAGCCCGGTGGTATACGTCGCCCCAACGAATGATCTGGTTAGTCTGAACCGCACCTGGGAGCAAGTCGAAACATCGAATGCCGGCCTTGATTTCAGTGTGCTGAACCGGAAGCTGTCGGGTAGCTTCGATTACTTTGTCAAGCATAACCGTAATATGTTGTTGAGGCAGACATACCCCGCTGTGCTGGGAGCAACTGCACCATCAGATAACATTGGCCATCTGAAAACCTGGGGCTGGGAAGCTACGTTGCAATGGCGCGATAACATTGGTTCGTTCAATTACCGGATTGGGGGTAACCTGACCGATAATCAGAACCGGTTGTTAAGTTTTGGGGGCGCCAACATTATTAATCAGGGCTTCAATGGGGCGGTAGAAGGCTATTCGCTGGGGTCTTACTTTGGCCTGGAATACGCGGGCCGGATTCAGACGGCCGAGCAACTGGCCGCTTATCGACCCCTGGCCACGGGTAACAACGTGAACATGCCCATCGGGGCTTTCAACGCCGACGGGTCAGTACGGGTGCCCGGTGTGCGTCTGGGCGATAATATGTTCCGCGACCTGAACGGCGATGGTAAACTAACCGTGCCGGGTGATTTGAAGTATCTGGGCCGGGATGACCCGCGTTACAGCTTTGCCCTTAACCTGGGCGCCGACTGGAAAGGATTCGATTTTCAGGCTGTTTTTCAGGGCGTGGGCCAGCGGACCATTTTCCGGGAGGGGAACTGGCGGGTTCCCTTCGGCTCGATCTTCCAGGGGCAGACGGATTTCTGGGTGGGCGATACCTGGACCCCAAATAATACCGGCGCTACGTACCCTGTACTGTCGGCGGGCCAGAACGGCACGACGTACAATGCCTATAATTACCAGATTTCGGACTGGTCGGTGCAGAACGGCGCTTACGTTCGCCTGAAAAACCTGGTGGTGGGTTATTCATTGCCACAGGCGATCACAAAACGGATTCGGGTGGAGCGATTCCGGATTTACTATTCGGGTAATGATTTGTGGGAAGTCTCAAAAATTAAAGACGGCTGGGACCCCGAAGTAACGCGTAGTGTGGGTCGGGCTAACAGCGATGCCATTACCAGTCGCTATCCTTTCTTCCGATTGCATACTGTCGGTGTAAACCTCACTTTCTAATATAACAAGAACTTCACGAATGAAACCGATACGAATTCTCTATACGATAACGTTGGCCTGCGTACTAACCCTGACCCAGTCGGGCTGTAACAAAGTGCTGGAACTGGATCCGCTGGATAGGCTTTCGGATGCCTCCTACTGGAAAACGCCCAATGATTTCATGCTGGCTGCCAATCAGTACTACACGTATATGCGCACCTTCAATGACGTCATTTTTGACAATCCCCATTTCGATGGCCGGTCGGACATTGTCGGCGGGCAAAACGCCTTCAGCCGGGGCACGAATACGATTCCCACGACCGATGGTAACTGGAACAATAATTACACGCGCATCCGGATTATCAATTACCTGCTGGATAAAGCGGCTACCTACCAGACTCCGGCCGATATTGCCAAGTACGTAGCCGAAGCTAAGTTTTTCCGGGCGTATGTGTATTTTGAACTGTTGCAACTCTACGGGGGAGTACCCATTATCAGTAAACTCCTAGCGCTGGATTCGCCTGAGTTGCAGGCACCCCGCAACACCCGGGACGAAGTAGCGGATTTCATTATCCAGGATTTGAATGATGCCATCGCGAACTTACCGGCTAAAGCGTCCCAGACGTCGTCTGAGTTGGGTCGGATTAACAAAGAGACGGCGCGGGCCTTTTTATCACGGGTAGCGTTGTACGAAGGTACCTGGCAGAAGTTTCGTAACAATGGGGCACGGGCCAACACGTTGCTGGACATCGCCATTGCATCGAGCGGAGCCGTTATCACCGGTGGTCAGTATAGCCTGTTTGCGCCAGCCGCCCTGGGCGATTCGGCCCAGAAGTATATGTTCATTCTGGAAAACCAGAAATCGAATCCGGCCAGCATTCAGAAGTCGGCCAACAACGAATACATTTTGGCGAATCGCTATGACCAGACACTGCGCCAGGCTCGGGTGAACATATCACGTACTGGTCCCGGTGGTCCAACCCGTACGTTTGCGAATCTGTATTTGGCCAAAGATGGGTTGCCTATCGAAAAATCACCTCTCTTCCAGGGATACGCTAAAGTAAACTCCGAGTTTCAGAACCGCGAAAATCGGATGCGGTACACGATGGGCCTGCCGGGAGCACCTTACTGGCAGGGGAATGCCAACTACCGGGTCGACTGGGTGGGTGGACCGGCGGATCTGGCCAACGCCCTGAAGCCTATTTACGGGGCGAACTTTACGTATGGTGCGCTCAAATGGGTAGCGGAGCGGCAGGTACTCGATAATGAAGAGAGTTACGACTACCCGGTTATTCGCTACGCCGAAGTATTGCTTACCTACGCCGAAGCTCTTTTTGAGCGGAACGGGACCATCAGCGACGCCGATCTCGACAAGTCGCTGAATCTGACCCGCCTGCGGATCAACAAGGCCATGCCAAAACTGAGCAACCAGTTTGTCCAGACGAATGGATTAGATATGCGGACGGAGATTCGCCGGGAACGCACGATCGAGTTTTTCTCGGAGGGCTTCCGAACCGACGACGTAAAACGCTGGCACAACGCCGTTGAACTACTGGGCAAACCGCTGCTGGGCGTTAAATGGACGGGCACGGAATACGTAACCACGTATCCACAGGGGGCATCGACACCCAAAGATGCCAATGGGGTCATTATTCTGGACGCTGTCCGTAGTTTCAGCGAGAAAAACTACCTGTTGCCTATTCCTTCACAACAGATTCAACTCAACCCTCAGCTTACGCAGAACCCAGGCTGGTAATGACAATGCCCACCGTGCTTGATTAACTACCTTGAGGCCCCCCGAATCCATTTGGTACTGAATCGGGTGGCCTTTCCCCTAATAACCAATAACTCATTTCCTAAATCTAATATGAAACTACATTTCTCCTGCATTGGCTGGGGCAGGGGTACTATTGCCCTGAGACAGCTTTCCTGGCTTGTTTTGCTGCTGCTATCCGTAGCGCAGTCCCTTCACGCGCAATCGTTTGTGCATCCGGGATTGCTGCACAGGCAGGCTGACTTCGATCGGATTAAAGCCAAGGTGGCCGCCGGCGCCCAACCCTGGAAAGCCGGCTGGGATGTGCTGGTCGCCAATGGCAACTCGTCGCTGACCCGTAACTTCACAAACCCGGTTCCGGCCACTATTTACCGGGGTTTCGACGGAACCAATCCGGAGAACTACGCGTCGCTTTTTCGGGATGCCGCAGCCGCCTATCAAACGGCGCTTCGTTGGAAAATATCGGGCGACGATGCCTATGCCGCTAAATCGATTGCTATTCTGAATGCCTGGGCAACGGGCATGAAAGTGATTAGCGGTAATGCTGACCGGTTTCTACTAGCGGGTATTCAGGGCTATCAATTGGCCAATGCTGCCGAAATCATGCGCTCCTACAGCGGTTGGGCAACGGCTGACTTCGCCAATTTTCAGAATTGGATGCTCACCGTCTGGTATCCGGTAAACCACGACTTTCTGGTCAATCACAACGGTGCCTGTATCAGCAACTACTACGCCAACTGGGATCTGTGTAACATGGCTTCCATGCTAAGTATCGGTGTCCTCTGCGACCGTCGGGATATTTACAACGAGGCCGTCGACTACTTCAAGAACGGGGCGGGCATGGGATCGATCAAAAACGTTGTGCCGTTTGTGCATGGCGATTTGGGCCAATGGCAGGAAGCCGGACGTGATCAGGGCCACACGATACTGGGTGTAACTCTGGCTGGCTCTTTTGCTGAAATGGCCTGGAATCAGGGCGACGATCTGTATGGATACGATAATAACCGGTTGCTAAAAGGCTTTGAATACATCGCTAAGTATAACCTGGGGTACGAGGTTCCTTTTACGACCTACCGGAATTGCACCGGCGTTGTGCAGACGATTGTATCGGAGGACGGCCGGGGCCAGACCCGTCCGGTCTGGGAACTGGTTTATAATCACTACGTCAATCGTAAAGGACTCAGCGCTCCTCACATAACCCGTTATGCGCAGCTTGTGCGGCCCGAAGGTGGGGGTGGCAACTTTGGGCCCAACAGTGGCGGTTACGACCAACTGGGCTTTGGTACGTTGACGGCATCACTCGAAGAGCCGGTCAGGCCAACAAATCAGACGATTACGTTCCCGCCTATTTCGGCAAAAGAATTTGGTGCCGCCGACTTTTCGCCGGGCGCAACCGCCAGTTCCAGACTCCCCGTTGTTTATTCCAGCACAAACCCGGTTGTCGCTTCAATTAATGCCGATGGTACAATTCGTGTATTGAAGCCGGGTACGACAACCATTATCGCTCAGCAAATGGGGGACAGCCAGTATAACCTGGCGCCTGTTGTGTCTCAATCGATGACGGTAAACCAGATACCGGGGGTGACCGATGGTACCTGGACCAACACGGCAGGGATCACAACAACAACTATTTCGTCTGTTGTTGGTAGCGCCGATCTGACCTGGCCAGGCCAGACGTTTGCCGTTGGCGATTTTGTGCGGCTAGGGGGAGTCGTGCCGGGTGGGTTTATCATCAACACGAACTACATCGTCGTAGCGACGAGTGGATCTACGATCCAGCTTGCACAACGGCCGGGCGGTACGCCCAACGTGGCAACCACAGCTATTACAAATGGAGCGGGTTTCCGGTACATGAAATGGCCAACGGCTTCCAACTGGAGCAACTCCGTCGTGCCGGGTGGTGTTCAGGCAAACGCAACCTTCGGTGCTACTACTTTTGGGAATATCGGGGGCGTTCAACTGGATGGTAACATCACCATCGGTACGTTGACGTATGCCGCTAACGGAACGTCGGAACTAACCCTGGCTAGTGGATTAAATGGGGGAACACTAACCTTTCAAACCTTGCCAAGTGCGGGCATGCCTCTGATCAACATGATCAACAGCGGGGCCCGGAAGCTGTTTATGGGTAACGCCAATAGTAACTCGCGGGTACCGCTGAGAATTGCCGGTGCGCAGGGACTGAAAATTACGACACCCATATACGGAAGCAGCGGTTCGTTTGCTGGTCTTCGTATTCAGAGTGCTATGGACTGGAGTGGTTTGCAAGGTAGTTTGAACCTGGCGCAGGGTACTATCGAGATACATAACCCAAATAGTGTTGCTAGCAGCGTTACCGACGCTGATAATGTGATATTGCCCGCAATCCGGCTGACGATGGGTACGGACGCGACAGCACTGCTTCTCTTCAACGGAGCTTCATATGCAAGCAAGCAGACGGTTGGTGCGCTGGATGGTACCTCAGATGCCTATATCGCATCGCGAACAAATATCGTAAATGGCGTACCAACGCTGGTTGTTGGTATTGATAATCAGGACGGAACGTTTGAAGGTACTATTGGAGCGGGACCAACGACTGCCGCAGTAGATAAAGGGCGGGTAAATCTGGAAAAATCCGGTACCGGCACACAAACTATCACAGGATCGATTAAGAACGGAACGACGACGGTCAGTAACGTTCCATACTACTCGACGGTTGCTGTAAACAATGGTAAACTGGTGCTGACGGGCGCAAACGAGTATCAGGGCACTACAGACGTCAACAGCGGAACGCTGGTTATTAACGGAACGCTGGCAAGTCCTGTATCCGTAACCGGGGGTACGCTGGCCGGAATGGGTAGCACTACGGCTGCGGTTTCGATTGGCGCCAACGGGTTCATCGCGCCCGGTAATTCGGTAGGTACGTTCACCACAACGTCGGTCCTGAGTCTGACCAATGGCGCTACGTATCAGCTGGAGTTGAACAGCAGCACTAGTACTGCCGACAAACTCGTAGCCAACGGTGTGTCGCTCAACGGAGCAAACCTGGTTGCCGCTGATCTTGGTAATGCCAGTAGCCTGCCCGTTGGTATGACCTACGTTATTATTGATAATACGTCGGGCAGTGCCGTATCGGGAACGTTTGCCGGACTTGCTGAAGGAAGCTTTGTAACAATAGGATCCATCCGCTTCCAGATAACGTATCAGGGTGGAACCGGGAACGATGTTGCGCTGACGGTTTCACAGCAGAGCCAGACGATCACCTTTGCTGCCTTGCCTGCTAAGACCGTTGGTGACGCAGACTTCAATCCGGGTGCTACGGCGAGTTCGGGTCTGTCGGTGAGTTACACCAGTTCGAATACATCGGTAGCTACGATTGTCAACGGTAACATTCGCATCGTGGGCGTCGGCTCGACAACGATCACCGCATCGCAGGCTGGCGACGCGACCTACGGAGCCGCTACTTCGGTGGCTCAGATCCTGACTGTGGGCGGAGTGAAAAGTTCACCGGTATTTGTTTACACCAATAACGCGACTCCAGCCGACGGATCGACAATCGTTGCAACGGTAGGTGTCCCTGTTTCTTTTTCAGCTAAGGCGACCGACAGCGATCCAGAAACGCTTACGCTCACTGCGACGGGTGTGCCCAATGGCGCCACTACGACACCCGCTCTGCCAGCCACCGGTAACCCCGTATCGACAGTCTTGTCCTGGACGCCCGCATCGACTGGAACATCGGTCCTGGTGTTTACCGTCAATGATCCAACGGGTAAGCAGGTATCGACATCCGTAACAATCGATGCGAAGGCTCAGGTGATTAACCGGCCACCGGTTTATAACGAGTTGCTGACCAACCAGAATGCTACTGTTGGCTCGGCCTTTACGTACGCGCTACCTGCCGGAACGTTTACGGATCCCGACAACGACCTGCTAACGTATTCGGTTACGGGCTTACCGGCTGGCTTGTCAATGAACGGCACAACCATTTCCGGGACGCCGGTTAGCGCAACGGCTTCTCCTTTCGTGGTTACCATCAAGGCGACAGATCCCGGCTCACTCTCGGCATCCGGTAGCTTCACGCTGACGGTGAACCCCGCATCGAGCGGTAGTTTTGCCATCGCAGGGGTTACAGGCGTTAGCTGCCAGACGCTCAGTGCGAATGAGCGCCGATTGACCTTCACCCCTCAGTACAGCGGTACCAACGGCCAGTCGATTACCTTCCAGGTTGTCAACGAGACCCTGCCGACGACCAGCGTATCGGCGCAGCCCGTCAGCCTGAAACTGTATACTGACAACGCGGTCATCAACCTGAAGGCTACTCAGTCGGGCGTCAATGCAACGTATGCCTACAACTGGCAGTCGGTCTGCTCTGGTGCAGGCCGGGTAGCAAGTCATACCGACAGCCCACTCACACTGACGGTGCTGGGCAACCCGGTTGTTGGCGATCAGGCTACTGTTGAAATTCGGGGAGTTGCCGGCCAGCGTATCAGCCTGACGCTCACAGACATGAGTGGCACTCCACTTTTCGAACAACGGATCGAGTTGGTTACTTCGGGTCAGCAGCAGCTCATCCCAATGAGCCGTCAGGCGGGTACCTATCTGCTTCGGGCAACGTCTGATACCGAACGCGCAACGATCAAGTTAATCAAGCCCTGATACGAATAACAGGCGCTGTTTTAAAACGTAAAGGAAGCCCCAAAGCTTCCTTTACGTTTTAAAACAAGGTGCTTAGCCAGACCCAATGCGTCTGCACCCTGGCATTGATGCTTAAGTCATGGTCGGCCTAGTTGCCAGGTTCATTATAGGTTTTAAACGACAACAGGTAATAAGCTAAATTGACAGTGGCCCGCCTAATTATTGATAGACAGAATAAATCTGACCTGACCTGGATTTCAGCTGAATGGAAACAGCCTATCGAGCGTATTTTCTGGATCAAACATGTTTGTTGCGGTAGTACACGAGGTGGCCATCATCATCAGGATGCGTGTAAAATGGTTCTGCATTGTCCTGTCGGTTCAGTAAAAATTTACGTACAGACGCTTGTGGCTGACTATAATTATACGCTAGATTCTAATAACCAATACTTGTTTCTGGATGGTCAGGATTGGCGATTGATGCATCATTTCAGCGAAGATGCTATACTATCTGTAATGGTCAATATGAGTTTCGCAACGACAGCTTACATTGATCAACCTTATAGGGCTGTTGAGTATTTGCGAGAGGAAAATTCTGAAGCAAGTGTAGCTGGATGTCTCACAATCAATCGTTGATCTCGGATAAACAGTGATGGCCAGCAGAAACTACCCTTACCGGGGCGCAACATGTAGAAAAGCTTGACGTCCCTCCGCGTTGAGGCTACCCGCGCTACTTGCTTTGCATCTGTAGTCTCCACTGCCAAACAGGCAACGATCAATGCGCTATTCGAAAGCGGAGTAAGGGTATGCGCGTCCAGGCATCGTCTATTTCAGGGTAGAGACCATAAATCAGGTTGCTTACATCAATGACACGCAGAAAACTTAACGTAATCCCAACGTCCAGCCTGTTGCGAAGTATACTTACGCTCGGTCTGGTCGGACAGTCGGTGCTGGGGCTGGCGCAGTACCCCGGTCAGGCGTCCGATAAAATGAAGGTGCCCGTTAGCCTACCCGTGAAAGCGAAAAGCTTCGATCTTCAGGATGTGCGGATCACGCATGGCCTGTTTCGGGATAATATCGAGCGCGAAGGCAAATGGCTGCTGTCGCTGCCCGTTGACCGGCTGGTGCATAGCTTTAGGGTCAATGCGGGCATGAATACGCCCAAGCCGGGTAGCATAACCAAAATGCCCAAACCCCTGGGCGGCTGGGAAGGGCTGGATATGGAACTGCGCGGCCACAGCATCGGGCATCTGCTGTCGGGTTTGTCTCTTCAATACGCATCGACCAATAACGAAGTCTTCCGTAAAAAAGGCGATAGTCTGGTAACGGCACTGGCCGATGTGCAGCGTGAACTGAACCAGGATGGCTACCTCAGCGCCTACCCACAGCACTACATCGACCGAAACATTGCCGGAACAGCCGTCTGGGCTCCCTGGTACACTCTTCATAAACTGTTTGCCGGTTTGACCGATCAGTACACGTATGCAGGCAACCAGCAGGCACTGGATATTGCGACTAAAATGGCGTCGTGGGCCAGCAAAAAACTGTCGCCCTTAACGCCTGAGCAACGCCAAAAAATGCTGCGAAATGAGTTTGGCGGTATGAACGATGCTTTTTTCAATCTGTATGCCCTGACGGGTAATCCTGAACACCTGAAACTGGCCCAGTTTTTCTACCACAAAGCGGCTCTGGAACCGCTGGAGAATGGGCAGGATAACCTCAATAAGGCCCACGCCAACACGTTCATTCCGAAACTGGTGGGCGAAGCGCGGGATTATGAACTGACCGGTAACGAGAAAGCCAAAACGGCCGCGACCTTTTTCTGGAATACGGTCGTGCAGCACCATACCTACGCGCATGGGGGTAACAGCGATAAAGAGCATTTTTTCGAGCCGGATAAAATCTCTAAACACCTGACGGGTAATACCAGCGAAACCTGTAATACCTACAACATGCTCAAGCTGACGCGGCACCTGTTTACCTGGTCGGCTGACGAAACGTACGCGGACTATTACGAACAGGCGCTGTACAACCATATTCTGGGGCAGCAGGACCCAGAGTCGGGCATGGTCTGCTACTTTACGCCCATGAAAGCGGGGGCGTATCGGCTCTATAGCACGCCCGACCAATCGTTCTGGTGCTGCGTGGGGTCGGGGTTTGAAAGCCAGTCGAAATACGGCGAAGCTATCTACTACCACGACGACAAAGGCATTTACGTCAATCTGTTTATTCCCTCGGAACTGAACTGGCGGGAGAAGGGCGTTACCCTCGTGCAAGAAACGGCCTACCCCGAAGAGGCAACCACCCGATTTACCGTCCAAACCAAAGCACCCATACAGATGCCGTTGTATCTGCGGTATCCGGGCTGGGCTAAGGCTGGCGTTACGCTGAGAGTGAATGGAAAAGCAATTTCCGTAAAACAGTCGCCCGGTAGCTACATCACCGTTGATCGCACCTGGAAGGCTGGCGACAAGATCGAGCTTACCTATCCGATGACGCTTCGGCTGGTGCCCACCAACGACGACCCTAAGGTGGCGGCTGTAGCCTACGGGCCGGTTGTGCTGGCGGGAGAAATGGGGACGGCAAACCTGAAAGGAACGGCTCCGTTCCATGACCCTGCCGACCCGTACCAGTACTACGGTTATGACTACACTATTCCTGATTCAATCGGCCACACCATCGATACGGGTGGCAAACCGGTTACGGATTGGGTGAAACCCGTTGCCGGAAAACCACTGACATTCCAAACCACAGCCGGGCTGGGCAAACACCCTGTCGAGTTGAGACCGTACTACAACCTGCACCGGCAGCGCTACGTAGTGTACTGGGATCTGAAATAAACCGTCCTACTACCCCCTAACTATGCTTTGCAGGTTCATATTCTATTGCTGTCTGATTGGCTTGTGGTCTGTGTCGCTGACCGGACTTGCCGCTCCCAGGCCAAAAACATATCAGGTTTCTTCGCCCGACCAGGGTACACGTATCGAGATAGCCGTTAATGAACAAAAGGCGCTGGTTTATCGACTGTGGTTTGCCAATGAACCAGTGCTGAACTGGTCGGCGCTGGGGTTTGAATTGAATACCGTTGCCGTTGGGGCGAATACCGTCGTCAAAAAGCAGCGCACCGATAAGCATATCGAGTCGTTTGCGTGGCCGCTGGGCGAGAATGATATCATCCAGAATAACTATATGGAACTTACGCTCGATTGTGTGTCCGGGTCGGTGACGTACCAGCTTGTGGCGCGGGTGTTCGATAGCAGCGTGGCCTTCCGGTATGTGTTGCCGAAACAGACCGGGGCAAGGCCTGGCTTGATTCGGCAGGAGCATACGACGTTTGCGCTACCCGGCAACTTCACGATCTACCAATACAACGAGGAGACTGTGTTTACACCAACCGCCGTCTCGGACCTGCAAAAAACCTGTGACTTCCCGGCTACGCTGACCAATGGCCGTTTGTTTCTGTCGATTGGCGAAGCGGCTAACGACAACTATACCAAAGCCGTGCTGGCCAAAGGTGCAACACCGACTACGCTGGCGTTGACGTTTGGGAAGGACGCGGTTCTGACGAACGACACGTTCAGATCGCCCTGGCGAACCATCAGCGTGGCGACGTCAGCCATCGGGCTGCACGCGTTCAGCGACCTGCCGTTGCGGCTTTCTCCGCCATCTGCTCAGGCTGTATCAGGCTGGATAAAACCGGGCAAACTGATTCGCTCGTCGCTGACAACGCAGGGCGGGTTGAACTGCATCGACTTCGCGGCCAGTCATGACTTTCAGTACATCCTGTTCGACGCGGGTTGGTACGGGGCGGAGTTTCGCACCACCTCCGATCCCACGCAGGTCATTCCGGCCCTTGATCTGCCAAAAGTGATTGCCTACGGGAAGTCGAAAAACATCGGCGTGATTCTGTACGTAAACCGGGTCGCGCTACGTACCCGGTTGGACGAGATTCTGCCCCTCTACAAAAAATGGGGCGTGGCGGGTCTGAAATTCGGCTTCGTAGACGGGCTGAGTCAGGAAGGGATTACGTGGCTGGACGGTGCGCTTAAAAAAGTCTATGACCACGGCTTCGTGCTGGATATTCACGACAATTATAAGCCGACGGGTCTGAGCCGAACGTACCCTAATCTGCTGACTCAGGAGGGTATCCGGGGCAACGAAAACAACCCTGACGCGTTTCACAATACAGTGTTGCCCTTTACCCGTTTTCTGGCGGGTGCCGCCGATTACACGTTCTGCTACCCGAACACCAACCGCTACTTCACCGATAACCTGTACAAAACTAAATTACAGGTCAGCAAGGGGCAGCAACTGGCTTTATCGCTGGTGTATTTCAGTCCGTTACAGTCTATTTTCTGGTACGGCAACCCGACGGATTACAACGATGAAGGCGAAATTGAATTCTTCAAACGAGTGCCGACGGTCTGGAACGAAAGCCATTATCTGGCGGGTGAAATTGGTCAGTTCATCAGCGTGGCGCGTCGGCAGGGTAACACCTGGTTCGTTGGTTCAGTGGCGGGTTTAACAGACTGGTCCGGTAAGTTACCGCTTTCGTTTCTGGCGTCCGGCAAACGGTATCAGGCAACGATTTACGAAGACGACGGGGCGGGCAGCATTCAAAAGCGGGTGGCCGATATTGGGGCCGGTGATTCGTTTCCGGTTAGCCTGAAAGCGAAAGGCGGGCAGGCCTTGATTATTGAAGAGAAAAACTAAAACACTGAGAATGATTCGCATAAAATTGGTGGCCGGACTACTGCTTTGGGTAATATCGGTGCAGCTATACGCCCAGGATCTGGTTATTCATCCCGTACCGACGGGCGTGTTGTACAGCCAGCACAACGACGATTACACCGTGCGGGTACGCAAGCCGGGCGGCCCCTGGCAGGACTTGTTCGAATATAACGTGCAGGTCGATCTGGACAAAGTACGGGATGCCTCGATGGTGTTTTTCGACTTTTCCGGGACGGTGGAAGTAGCAGTTTGTAAAAACAACGGCCTGATTCAGTCGGCCCGAATCCGGCCATTGTCGTACCAGATTCAATCGAAGCAGGAAGGCAACACGGTGTATTTCACCCTTACACAGCCCCGCAAACTGTCTATCGAATTCAACGGCGACAAACTCCAGAATCTGCACCTGTTTGCCAACGCACTCGAAACCACCAAACCCGATCCCAACGACCCGAATGTAATTTACTTCGGTCCCGGCATTCATACGCCGGGCGACAAGCCGGGGGATGTGTTCAGGATTTCGAGCGACAAAACGGTGTACATCGACGGGGGCGCCGTTATCCGGGGCAAACTCGTCTGCGACAAGGTTAAAAACGTACGAATTATCGGGCGGGGCATCATCGACCAGCCACAACGGGGTATTGAAATAACCCATTCCGAAAACGTGCTGATCGACGGCATCATCGTTAAAAACCCACAACATTATACGGTCTACGGTGGTCAGTCGACGGGGATCACGATTCGAAACCTGAAATCGTTTAGTTGCAAAGGCTGGAGCGACGGCATCGATTTGATGAGTTGCTCAAACGTAGTTGTCGACGATGCGTTCATGCGCAACTCCGATGACTGCATTGCCCTGTATGGGCACCGCTGGGATTATTACGGCGGTTCCCGCAACGTCGTGGTCAAAAATTCGACGCTATGGGCCGACGTGGCGCACCCGACCAATCTGGGCCTGCACGGAGATACCCGGTCCGTTGGCGATACGCTGGAAAATATTACCTTCAGCAATCTGGATATTCTGGAACACGACGAGGACGACCCGGACTATCAGGGTTGCCTGGCTATCAGCTGTGGAGACCTGAACCTGATTCGTAACGTGACCTATGAGAACATCCGGATCGAGGATTTCGAGGAGGGGAAGCTGCTGAGCCTCCGGGTGATTTACAACAAAAAGTATAACACCGGCCCCGGACGAACCGTTGAGAATATCACCTTCCGAAACATAACGTATTCGGGATCAATGGCTAACCCGTCGATTATTGAGGGGCTTAGTGAGCAGGGTATGGTTCGTGGAGTAATGTTCGACAACGTCCGGATCAACGGCAAACTTCTTCGAGCCAATCAATCCGACAATATCCGTATCGGTGCGTTTACGCAGTCTATTCAGTTTAAACCAGACTGACTCCGGCACTGCTTTCCTGGTCGAATCGCTTTGCTATGTCACTTACACTATGTTGTTAAATTAGACGCTCCGGTCATACAGAGAACTAGCCCATGAATTATAGGATCACGTTCTATAACTCATTTTTTTACTAGTATTGAGTTATAGAACGTGATCCTATAACTCATGACATGGATTTGGCAATTACCGAACTGGCCGAAGTTTACATTTGACCCAACCCGACTTAGTCACTTTGAGCGAGAATTCCACCGAAATGTGGGCGTGATTATTGGGTCGTTGGCTTACGTTTCTACTGATGAGATCAATGAATTGCGGGTTACGTTGCTCAGTAATGAAGCGCTGGATACCTCAAAAATTGAAGGCGAGATCTTGGACCGCGATTCCGTTCAATCATCGATTCGTAAGCAGTTGGGCCTCCAAACGGACGGTAGAAGGGCGGGGCCAAAAGAAACAGGTGCTGCGCAGATGATGGTCGATGTAGTCAGAAGTTACCAGGAGCCACTCACTGATCGACACCTGTTTTTATGGCACAAAATGATTATGAATGGCAGAACGGATTTGGAAATGATTGGCGGCTACCGTACCCATCCCGACCCGATGCAAATCGTATCAGGTCGGCTGGATAGGCCCAGAGTATTCTACGAAGCTCCTCCATCCGAGCGAATGGAAGAGGAGATGAATAAATACATAGCCTGGTTCAATCGAGCAGCCGACGAGCAAATGCCAACGGTTGTTCACGCGGGGATAGCTCACCTGTATTTTGAATTGATCCACCCCTTTGAGGACGGTAATGGGCGCATAGGCCGAACCATTGCCGAAAAGGCGCTGGCTATCGGGGCCAGACAGTCATTGATTACCGCTCTGTCCAGTACGATTGAGCGAGATAAAAAAGCATATTATCAGGCTTTAGAACGGGCCAACACCACATTGGACATTACCGAATGGCTCCTTTATTTTTCTGAAGAAATTCTGGAAGCTCAGGTCTATGTGCAGAAAATGATTGCCTTTATTGTGTATAAAGCCCGGTATTTTGACACGTATCGTACCCGGCTGAATGATCGACAGAGCAAAGTAGCATTGCGTTTGTTTCAGGAAGGACTGGCAGGGTTCAGCGGAGGTTTAAGTGCTGAAAACTACATTCGGGTCGCTAAAACATCCAGAGCCACTGCCACCCGGGATCTGGGTGAGATGGTCGAGTTGGGTGCCCTGATGAAGCAGGGAAAGTTGCGTCACACACGCTATTACCTGCCGGCCCATGCTGGTCTACCCACAGATTCGCAGCATGAATGATTGCCCGGCAGGAAGTGACCAAAGCCGTAGAATAGTCGCTTCATATTTCTGCGTGACGGCAGGGGTATGACGATACAGGTAAAGTCTATTTCCTGATAAAAGACGCTGTCAGAATCTCGTCGGGAAACGTTGTATGGATAGCCGTGCGCTTAGAATAGGTTGGTTACTAGTGGTGCTTTGCGTGGCGTTTCCGGCTTATTCACAGGTCTGGCAGTGGTCGACGCCCGTTCCAACCGTTGTTTCGCCCGAAACCAACGACCACCCGCAGGCTTTTTTATGGATTCCCGACAACTGCCGCTATGTGCGGGGCGTGGTGGTTGGTCAGCACAACATGCTCGAAGAAGGCATCTTCGAACACCCCGACTTCCGCAAAACCATGAGTCAGTTGGGCTTTGCTATCGTCTGGGTGACGCCAATGATTAACCAGACATTCAACTGGAACCCAACGGCCACAACCAAAGGTGCGGGGGTTGAATTTCAGGACATGATGAACCGTCTGGCCGACGTATCGGGCTATTCGGAATTGGCGATTGCGCCTGTCGTTCCGCTAGGGCATTCGGCGCTGGCGAGTTACCCGTGGAATTTTGCGGCCTGGAATCCTGGTCGTACGCTGGCCGCTATCTCGGTACACGGCGATGCCCCGCAAACGAACCTTACCGGTAGCGGTCGCCCGAACCCGGACTGGCAAAGCCGCACCATCGATGGGGTGCCGGGCCTGATGGTGATGGGTGAATACGAATGGTGGGAAGATCGGCTGAAACCCGCGTCTGCGTACGTTGCCAACCATCCCAAAACACCATTTAGCCTACTGGCCGATGCCGGTCGCGGGCATTTCGATTACTCCGACGCGATGGTTCGTTACCTGGCACTTTACATCCGTAAAGCCGCTCAGTATCGACTGCCCAAACAAACGAATCAAACCGACACCGTAATGCTGACGCCCATCAACCCGCAAAAAGGCTGGCTGATGGATCGCTGGCGTAAGGATAGTCTGCCCACGGCGGCACCAGCTCCGTACCAACGTTATAAAGGCGATAAGCAGGTAGCCAGTTGGTGTTTCGACCGCGAAATGGCCCAAGCCACCGAGGCCATTTACCAACAAGCGAGGGCCAAAAAGCCGCAGTATCTGGGTTTCCGACAGAACGGGCAATTCCTCAAACCAACGAAAGGTCACGCCAACTACCAACTGCCATTTTTGCCCGATGCCGATGGCATTACGTTTCACTTGAGCAGTGCTTTTACCGATACCTCCCGCGTTCGGTCTACGGCCGCACAGGCCGCACACGCCCGCCCGCCCATCCGCATCGACCGCATCTGCGGCCCGGTTCGCAAACTGAACGATACGACCTTTCAGCTTAGCTTTTACCGCATGGGGTTCAACAATCCCAAACGCTCGAACGACATCTGGCTACTGGCGTCTAACGACGGTGATGGAACGTATAAAAGTATCGTGCAGCAGGCCGATTTGCGATTTCCGATAGCGAATAAGGAAGGCAAACCACAAACCATTACGTTTCCGAACGTACCCGATCGAAAAGCAGGCACAAAAGCGCTCACGTTGACTGCCAGTTCCAGCGCGGGTTTGCCGGTTCACTATTATGTTAAGGCGGGGACAGCCATTGTGGAGAGCAACCGGCTGGTGTTTACACCCATTCCTCCGCGTAGTCGCCTGCCGATGGCCGTTACGGTGGTAGCCTGGCAGTACGGCACCAGCGTAGGCGAAAAAGTACAGTCGGCTGCACCGGTTGAGCAAACGTTTCTGATCCAATCGCGCTGATGATCCGACTGGCGCTTCTTTACTCGTTTTAAACCCCCCGATCTATTCTCATGAAATGCCTGATTAACCGGTTAATTACCGCTCTTTCATCGATACCGCTCATCATCGGTATTGTTGGTTTGCCCAGTCAGGGTGTAGCTCAGACGCGGCCCGGCGGAAACATAACGACGGTCTGTAATCCGATGAATCTGGATTACCGGTTCACGCTCGAAGGTCCGTCCCACCGGGAAGCTGCCGACCCCACGGCCATCACGTTCAAAAACGAGTATTACCTGTTTGCGTCCCGATCGGGGGGCTACTGGCACTCGACGGACCTAAGCCACTGGGATCTGATTAAAACAGATGACCTCCCTCTGGAAGATTATGCGCCAACGGCGGTCACCGTCGGCGACACGGTTTACTTCATGGCCTCGACCACGAAGCCGGGCGGGAAAATTTACAAAAGTGCCGACCCTAAAAGCGGCAAATGGACCGTAGCCAATTCGGATTTTCCATTTGCCCTGACCGACCCGGATTTGTTTCTGGACGATGATGGCCGGTTGTACCTGTACTACGGTTGCTCCAATATGCAGCCGATTTACGTGGTCGAACTGGATCGAAAAACGCTCATGCCGATGGGCAAATCGACGGGTTTGTTCGCGGGCAATCCGAAAACGTACGGCTGGGAACGGTTTGGCGATTACAATGAACGGCCCGAAAAACCCTGGCTGGAAGGGGCCTGGATGACCAAATATAAGGGTACGTATTACCTGCAATACGCCAGCCCCGGAACGGAGTTCAAGAGCTATTCGGACGGGCTGTATACATCGGATAAACCGCTGGGGCCTTTCAAACTCGCGGCCAACAACCCCTTTTCGGTCCGGCCCGAAGGCTTCATTGCGGGAGCGGGCCACAGCAGTACGTTTCAGGATCGGTACGGTAATTTCTGGCGTATCTCGACCATGTCCATCTCGGTAAAACATCGCTGGGAACGGCGATTGGGGCTTTTTCCTGCCTTTTTTGGTCCAGACGGGAGTTCCTACACCAACACCGCATTCGGGGATTTTCCATTTATTATTCCGAAAAAGAAAATCACCTCACCCGCCGAACTCTTCCCGAACTGGATGCTGCTTTCGTACGGTAAACCCGTGCAGGTGTCGTCGGAACTGCCCAATCACCCCGCCCGTCAGGGAGTCGATGAGGATATTCGGACCTACTGGAGCGCGGCCACCGGTGGCCCGGCAGAATGGATGCAGATCGACCTTCAGCAGCCGTGCCAGATCAATGCCGTACAACTCAATTTTGCCGAAGAAGGGGCTACTTTGCTGGGCCGTTCGGCCGACATCGCCTATCGCTACAAACTGGAGTATTCAGTCGATAACCGTACCTGGAAATCCCTGGCCGATAAATCGGCAAACCGGCAGGATGCACCCCACGACTACTTGGCGTTTGCCGCGCCGGTTCGGGCTCGTTACCTGCGCGTAACGAATGGGCACACACCAAGCGGTCAGTTTGCCATCTCCGACTTCCGGGTTTTTGGTAAGAGTCCGGATAAGTTACCCGCACCGGTGACTAACCTGTCGGTGGTGCGTGACAAAGCGGACCCCTGCATCGTAACGCTGACCTGGCCCAAAAGTGAGGGCGGTGTCGGGTACACCATCCGCTACGGCACCGTACCGAATCAGCTGCAGCACACCTATCAGGTTTTCGGTGTCAATTCACTGGTTATCAGAAGTCTGAACAAAGACGAAAGCTATTACTTTACCGTCGATAGCTTCAACGGACGGGGCATAACGGCGGGGGTTAAACCGCTCCACATTCCCTAAAAACCAATAGCCTCGTTTCGATACCAAATCCCCCATTCATTGTATGTTTTCATTGCCCGGTAAATACGCCTTATCCCTGTGTCTATCTATGCTGTTTTCTGGCTGGGTAAGCCTTAAAACGCCCGCCATCAACGACGTACCTAAACGCCCGGCCGTAAAAAGCAGCAAGGCCAAACCAGCTGGCAGTGTCCAGGCCGTACCGTCGGAGAAGGACATGGCCGCTTATCTGCTGGTGTATTTCAAGGACGAAGACCACAGCCTGCACATGGCGCTGAGCAACGACGGCTATGCCTATACCGACGTGAACCAGGGTAAGCCGGTGCTGGCGGGCGACACGCTGGCTGAGCAGAAGGGTATCCGCGATCCGCACATCATGCGGGGCAACGATGGGTATTTCTACATGGCCCTGACCGATCTGCACATTTACGCGAAAGAGGCCGGGTTTCGGACAACCCAATGGGAGCGGGACGGAAAGGAATACGGCTGGGGCAACAACCGGGGTATCGTTCTACTGAAATCGAAAGACCTCATCAACTGGTCGCACACGGTTCTGCGCGTGGATAAAGCATTTGAGGGCTGGAACAAAATTGGCTGCGCCTGGGCACCCGAACTGATTTACGACCCGACTAACGGGAAGATGATGATGTACTTTACCCTACGCTTCGGCAATGGCCTGAATCAACTGTATTACACGTACCTCAACCCCGAGTTTACGGCGCTGGCCACGGAACCCAAGCTCCTGTTTCAGTACCCGAAGTACAACAAATCGTACATCGACGGCGACATTACGAAAGTGGGCGACAAATACCACCTGTTCTACGTTTCCCACGACGGCAAAGCGGGGATCAAACAGGCCGTTTCCGACAAACTGACCACTGGGTACGTCTACGACGAGAAATTTTACGATCCGGAGCCGAAAGCCTGCGAAGCGCCCAACGTCTGGAAGCGCATCGGGCAGAAAAAATGGGTGCTGATGTACGATTGTTACGGCATCAGTCCGCACAATTTCGGCTTCAGCGAAACCACGGATTTTGTCCATTTTACCAACCTGGGCCACTTTAATGAAGGCGTGATGAAAACGACCAATTTCACCTCGCCCAAACACGGGGTCGTTATTCACCTGACCCGGAAAGAAGCCCAAACCCTGGCCAGTCGGTACGGCCTGGCCATGAACTTTTAAGCACTCCTACTGATGGTCCGGTACGTAGTTGACCACGCTGTAGAGCAGGCAACGCTACGCAATGAACCGACCGATAACTACGTTTCGATTATGCGACTTTTAACCTTGTTGCTGTTGGGTTTTTTCGGTACGGTAGCCGCCCTACAGGCGCAACCGATGAAACCTCACCCTTATCTGTTCTACACCCCTGAGCGGACCGGGCGGCTGAAAGAGCGGATCAAAACCGATACGTTGCTGGCCAATCGCTGGAATGCCATTCAGCAACGCTGCGATAAATGGGTAGCGGAACCGAAGGGCGGGAACATGGAACAACTCGCGCTGGCCTACACCATGACCGGCGACAAACGCTACGCCGACCGGGCCAAAACGCTGCTCAATGAACTGACGGGCCGCGCTTTCTGGGATGGGATGGACGACCGGACACCCCGCTGGAATGCGGGACTGGGCACCAGCCACAACAACTGGACGGCGTCGGTTACGTTCGATGCCATCTACAACGCCCTGACCAACGGTGAGCGCCGGGCCATTGCCGACCGCATTGTGAAACTCGGCATCGAACCGTCGATTGCCGACTGGGTATCGAAAGACAAGCGCATCCAGTCGCTCGACAACATGGGCCACAACTGGTGGGCGGCCATCGTGTTCGAAGCGGGTATTGCCTCGCTGGCTGTGATGAACGAGCAGCCGCAGGCCCGGCAGTGGGCTACCGACATCATGCAGGATAGTCGCCAGTGGTTCGCCTTTTCGGGGAGTATTCTAGAGAACAAACCCGCCAGTTTCGACCCGGCGGGTGGCTTTTACGAGAGTGTCAACTACGCCAACTATGGCGTGGGCGAGTATCTGCTGTTCCGGCTGGGGTACACCAATGCGCTGGGCGCGATCACAATGCCCTACGACAACCTGTTGCAAAAAACCGTCGACTGGTTTATCCATACGGGCTACCCACGGCCTGCCGACAAGCCTTTACTGTCGCTGAACTTCGGCGACAGCAACGACTTCGCCAATGGCGAACGCCCGGCCAAACTGATGCTAGCCCTAGGGCTGGGCAAAGACGATTACTACTGGTACATCCAGCAAACCCGGCAGAACCCGTTTCGGGAAGACCTGAACGTCAGTACGCCGATGGGCCTCTTGTACCAACCCGAAAACAAACCCGTTCCGGCAACACCGGCACTGCCCCCGTCGGCGATGTATGGCTCGATGGGCTGGGGTACGCTCCGGTCGTCGTGGAAGCCCGATGCGACGCTGCTGGGCATAAAAAGCGGCTACACCTGGAATCACGCCCACGCCGATGCGGGGTCATTTGTGCTCTACCACAAGGGTGAAAACCTGCTCATCGACGGGGGCGACGTGGGGTACGGCAATCCCGAATATAGCAGCTACTTTGTGAAGAGTCAGGCGCATAATGTGGTTATGTTCAACGGCGAAGCGCAGGACGCCCGTGATCAGTACAACGCCGTAAAAAATCCGGGTCACCTTTACAACCTGCTCGATGGCGGTTCGCTGAAGTACATGCTGGCTGATGCCACCGGACCCACGTCGCGTCACTTCCTGCGGAACTACCGTAATTTTCTCTGGATTGGCAACGTGATTCTGATTATCGACGATCTGAAAACGTACGACAGCGGTCAGTTCGATTTCCTGCTGCACTACGCCGACAAGGCCGTCAAGCGCGGCCCTGATCTGGAAATTGCGAAAGACAACGCGGCTATCCTGTTCCGGCCCCTGTACCCCGAAACCCTCCCGCTGGGCTACCCGCACGATTTTCCCGAAAAGCTCCGATACCGAACCGAATACGGCTTGCAGGACCGCACGACGAACGT
This sequence comes from Spirosoma pomorum, assembly GCF_054776615.1. Classification (NCBI taxonomy): domain Bacteria; kingdom Pseudomonadati; phylum Bacteroidota; class Cytophagia; order Cytophagales; family Cytophagaceae; genus Spirosoma; species Spirosoma pomorum. Next base: position 32,882 of record NZ_BAAHBP010000007.1, on the reverse strand, counting down.
CAAGATTCCGTATTACGTGTTATCTCCCCCCGAAAAAACCGACCGGACCAAGCTGGTCAACGCCATTCTGCTGCTTGACGAAACCAACCAGTCGATTCAGACCGCAACGGGTTCGTCGGGAGCCGCCGGGGCCGCCGGGCGGAGCAACCTGCCGACCATTGATAAATTTGAAGGCACCAATTACCTCGGCCTGCGCATCACACAGAACGGGCAGGTGACGGAAGTATACATCAACCTGCTGGCCGACGGTCGGCTGATGCACCGCAACGCAGCCCTGACCATCGGCGATTGGGAAACCGACGCGTACCTGTCGGCCATTACCTTTCCCGAAGGGGCCAACCGGCAGGACCCCGCCCAACTTTCTTCATTCTTCGTTGGCAACGGCAGTTATCTCCGCAAAAGCGGAAAGCCACTGCTGAGTTCGCTGTCCAAAGTGTTCCTGCACGCGGCCCGCACAGGTTCTCAACTCGATGTGCAACTTCAGGGGCAACCCCTGATCGAGGCCTCGCTGGGATTCGAGAAAGCAACCAAACTAAATGTGAACAGTAAAGCCATTTCGCCCGCCTATGATTCGGGCAAACGGCTACTCATCACCGTTGACCAGACAAAATAAGATTTTCAGCCTTCGTTTATATACACCCAATGCTTCATCGATTCGTACAATTTAGTTGGCTGCTGGCCTGGATTTTATCCGGTCAGCTTTCCCTTGCTCAAACGCCCGAAACCCGTCTGCAATCACCCGATGGCAAGCTGGAGGTTGTTTTTGAGCAGAAAGAAACTGGCCCCGGTCGCAAGCAGATGACGTACCGCGTCAGCTACGACGGTAAGCCCGTTATTCTGCCGTCGGGACTGGGCGTTCAGATCGACAACCACGTGTTCGAGCACGCCATGGCCCACAAAGTGACCACACCACCCGGTACCCAAGGGGTCAACTGGTGCGATAACCTGGTAATTAAAAACGTGGTCAGAATGGCAAAAGACACAACTTGGAAACCGGTGTACGGCGAGCGCAGCCTGATCCGGGATCACTACAACCAGCTTGAGATTCAGCTTCAGAAACCCGATGCGCCGGATTACGAATTGCACGTCATTTTCCGGGCCTACGATTCGGGCATCGCGTTTCGGTACTTCTTTCCCGAACAGACCAACGGCCTGTACTACCGCGTGATGGCCGAAAACTCGGAGTTTACCTTGCCCGCCGACACCAAAGCCTGGTACACGGCCTGGGCGCAGGGAGCCTATCAGGCATTGCCCTTATCTGGTTGGCCCGAAAACTCGGAACGCCCGCTGACCCTGTCGCTGCCCAACGGTGTGTATGCCTCGCTGGCCGAAGCGCAGCTAACCGACTACGCCATGACCAAGTTCAAACTCGCGCCCGATAAACCCAACACGGTCGTTACGTCGCTGTACGAGAGCGTCGATCTGATGTCGGACGTGGGTACGCCCTGGCGGGTGGTGATGGTGGCCAATCGGCTGGGTGCGTTGCTCGAAAACAACGACATCATGCTCAACCTGAACCCGCCCGCTACGGTCACCAATACCGACTGGATTAAGCCGGGCAAGATGATGCGCGAGTTGACGCTGACCACGCAGGGAGCCCTGTCGTGCATCGACTTTGCGGCCACTCACAACCTGCAATACATCCTCTTCGACTGGAAATGGTACGGCCCGGCGTTTACGTTTAACTCGGACGCCCGACAGGTGGTGGCCCCCATCGATATGCCCCAGGTGATAGCCTATGGGAAATCGAAAAACGTGGGGGTCATTCTGTACGTGAACTTGCAGGCGCTGTACAAACAGATGGACGAGATTTTTCCACTCTATAAAAAGTGGGGCGTTAAAGGGGTCAAGTTCGGGTTTGTGGAAGTAGGGTCGCATCGCTGGATGACCTGGCTCACCGAAGCCAAACGAAAAGCGCTGCAAAATGGCCTGATGGTCAATATTCACGACGAATACCGTCCGACTGGTACCAGCCGAACATACCCCAATGTGATGACGCAGGAAGGTATTCGGGGCAATGAGGAGTTTCCCGATGCGACGCACAACACCGTGCTGCCATTTACGCGCTACCTGGCCGGGGCGGGCGACTACACCATCTGCTACTACGACAAACGGCTCAAAAATACCCACGCGCACCAATTGGCGATGAATGTTATTTCGTATAGTCCGCTGCAATCGGTGTTCTGGTATGACAAACCGGCGCAGTACGGTGGCGAACCCGAAATCGAGTTTTTCGACAAGGTGCCTACCGTCTGGGACGATACGAAAGTGATTCACGACGCCATCGGACAGTACGTCACCATTGCCCGCCGGAGCGGAGACGACTGGTTTGTGGGCACGATCACCAACAACGACGGTCGTACGCTGTCGCTACCGCTCGATTTTCTGCCGAAGGGCAAACGCTACGTAGCGCACCTCTACACCGATGATCCGACCGTGCCGACCAGAACGCAGGTACGGGTGTCGACTCAACCCGTAAAAGCCGGGCAATCGCTGGATATGAAGCTGTTACCACGTGGGGGGCAAGCCGTCTGGCTGACACCGGCGAAGTAGGTAAGTTGCTTTATCCGTTTTCTGTCATCCCGGCCGGTCTGCTGGTAGCGCAACGAGATGACAGAAAACGGATAAAGCAACAGGTCAACTAGCGTCGTTAAATATAGCCAAAACGATATGTCAATCGGGCGTTTTTTACTGGTTAGCGGGCTTTGCTTCGTCGGGGTGGCGGGACCTACGCTGGCCCAGTCGACGCCGGCCCTGCCAGATCCATTAGTACGTAGCAATGGGCAGCGCGTGACCACTGCCCGCGAGTGGCAACGGGAGCGCCGGCCGGAACTGATCGAACTTTTTACCAGCCAGGTGTATGGTCGTTCGCCGGGAAAGCCTGCCGGTATGACGTTCCAGGTTTTTGATACGGACGCCACGGCGCTGGGCGGCAAAGCAACCCGCAAACAGGTTGCCATCTACATCAACGGAAAGCCCAACGGTCCCCGCATCGATGTGTTGCTGTACATTCCGAATCGCGCACGCGGACCCGTTCCCGCTATCGTGGGCCTGAACTTTTGGGGGAATCAAAGCATCAGTACCGACCCCGGTATTCGCGTCGCTACCAACTACCTGGAAAAAAGCAAAAACAACCCGTACGTCGATCTGGATTGCGTGACGGATAACCGGGCAACGGAAGCCTGCCGAGGCATCAACGCCCGCCAATGGCCGCTGGACAGTATTCTGGATCACGGCTACGCACTGGTGACGGCCTACCGGGAGGACATTGCATCGGACGTACCGGCTACCCGATTTTCTACGGGTGTACATACGGCCTATCCCAACTGGCAAAAACAACCTGACAACTTTGGTACGATTGCGGCCTGGGCGTGGGGGTTGAGCCGAATTATGGACTACCTGCAAACCGACCGGGCCATTGATACCCATCGGGTTGCCCTATTTGGCTGGTCGCGGCTGGGCAAAGCGGCCTTGTGGGCGGGGGCTACCGACGAGAGGTTTGCGGCTGTACTCAGTAACGAATCCGGCTCGGGGGGCGCCAAGCTGTTCCGGCGGGGGCAGGGCGAATCCATCCGGCGGCTCTGCACCGTTTTTCCGCACTGGTACAGCACCAACTTCCGGCAGTATATGGACAAGGACACCTTGCTGCCGTTCGATCAGCACGAAGTCATTGCCCTGCTGGCACCCCGACCTGTCTATATTGCCAGTGCCGAGCAGGACCAGGGAGCCGACCCGCTTGGGGAGTTCGAATCGGCGAAAGCGGCCAGTGCCGTGTATCGTTTGTTTGGTCGCGACGGGCTACCTACCGCGACGTTACCGCCCCTCAATACCACCGTGCAGGGCACCATCGGCTACCACATACGAACGGGCGGCCACGACGTGACGAACCTGGACTGGCGGTACTTTCTGCAATTTCTGGACACGCACGTCAAGAAGAAATAAGTTGTCTACTGGCTTCAGATTGCTGGTTGAGGGAACGTGAAATACATCGATACTATCGTGCGCGCTGAACGCCAACTCAGGCAACAAACAAACGCTGCATTGCGTACCAAGTACTAAAAACACGTTTATTAACTGACTACTGTCAAGTTTAAAACAAGTAGTGCCTTACCCTGAAAACATGGCTAACATCAACCAGGACACGACCAGACGAAAATTTATTGCAACCTTTAGCAGCGCAGGGGCAGTTTTACTCACCAACCCATTGATTTCCTGGGCTGGCGATGAACCCGACCAAAAAGTAAAAAATATTGTCGCAAAGACTATCGGAATTGACACCCATAATCACATGGACGTACCCTTTAATTCCGAAGAATTCAAAGGACAGAAATATGATTTAGCCAATGAAATGAAAAACTCGGGTCTTATAGCCATTTGTATGACTTTCTGTGTTGATCGGCCTACGTTGGAAAAAGAAGGCGATGCTTATGAGCGATTCATAACCAGTCTGAACGAAATGGATGAAATGCTCAAGGTTAATAAGTTGACTAGGGCATTAAATTACGCAGATTTGAAAAGAGCCAGAAAGGACAACAAACAGATTGTCATTCAGTCGGTAGAAGGCGGGCATTTTATTGAAGGAAAAATAGAGCGGATAAAAACGGCGTACGACAGAGGTGTGCGGCACTTAGGCTTGATGCACGACGCCCAAACCGCTCCTCCTATGGGTGATATTTATACCGATCCACCGCAGTATGGCGGACTTACCAAATTAGGTATTGACGTCATTAAAGAATGCAACAAACTGGGCATTCTCGTTGATCTGGCCCACTGTAGTAATGATGGCGTAACTAAGGCACTTGAACAGTCGACCAGGCCGATGCTTATTTCACACACGGGTCTGAACACCCAACTGGGTACCAATATGGGCATGGCAAAAATGATGATGCCACGACTTATCAGTAAAGAGCAGGCCAAACGTTTTGCTGACGCCGATGGCGTTATCGGTGTCTGGACTCATTTTGCCGATACGCCGTTAGATTATGCAAAAAATATCAGGGCAATGGTGGACGTGGTTGGCACCGAACACGTATCAATCGGTACAGATACCAAAATGGCTCCTCCAGGCAATGCGAATCCACGATTTGGAAAAAAAACGAATCAGACCTGGGAAGGCCAACAGGATGGCTTTTTCTATACAGTGGTTGAGTCTTTATTGAAAACAGGCTTCACGGAAAAGGAAATAGAGCAAATAGGCGGTGGTAATTATTGCCGACTATTTGATAAAGCAACCACTAATTGATCGATTGCAGGAATCCTGACTGCACAGATGTCGCGGTGGCGCCCGTTTCTATAACGCCGGTTATAAGGCTGATATAGTGGGCACACCGTGAACGTCTGAATAAAGTCACGGGAATTCGCACTAACTTTTTTTCTTTACGTAACACCCAAAAAATGATTTGGGCGAAAAAGAGTACGATTCGACTGTGTGGGTCTATTTACGAATAACCGAATCATACCCTTTTCATGTCATCTTCCAGATTCAGTATTGTCCTCGTTCTGCTTGTAGTCCTTTGCGGGTTTACGCTCAGCTGGGACCGTTTTCCCGTCGACCCGGCCCTGACGTACTGTGTGCAACAGGCGACAAAAACAGCCGCGTCGCTGCCCGCCACACAACCGAATTTGCCCCGTAACATTCTGAACGGCAAGAAGAACTGGAACTACATCAGCTATAAAGACTGGACCAGTGGGTTCTGGCCAGGTACGTTGTGGTACGTCTACGAGTACACGAAAGACCCCAAATGGAAAGCCAAAGCCGATTCCTTCTCGCGGGAGCTGGCCCCACTCGCCTACCAGAAAGCTATCGACCACGATCTGGGCTTTCAGATGTATTGCAGCTTCGGAAACGGGTTGCGGCTGACGGGTAACCCGGAATACAAAACCATTCTGCTGGCCACTGCCGATACGCTGGCTACGCTGTTCAACCCGAAAGTAGGAACGATTCTGTCGTGGCCGCGCTCGGTGCCGAACATGGAATGGCCGCAGCACAACACCATCATGGACAACATGATTAACCTGGAATTGCTGTTCTGGGCCTCGAAAAACGGGGGCGGCAAGCGCCTGTACGACATGGCCGTATCGCACGCCACAACGACCATGGAAAATCATTTCCGGCCTGACTATACGTCGTATCATGTAGTGGTGTATGACCGCGAAACGGGCAAAAAAATCAAAGGTGTTACGCACCAGGGCTACGCTGATAATTCGATGTGGGCGCGTGGGCAAAGCTGGGCTATTTACGGCTATACGATGACATACCGCGAAACCAAAGACCCTACGTTTCTGGATTTTGCCCAAAAAGTATCCGACGTATACCTGAAACGCCTGCCCAAAGATTTGATTCCGTACTGGGATTTTAGCGCGCCCGATATTCCGAACGCTCCCAGAGATGCCTCGGCGGCTGCGGTTACGGCTTCGGCCCTGCTGGAACTCTCGACCTTTGTGAACGACAAAGCCAAAGCGGCCACTTACCGCGCCAAAGCCGAGCAGATGCTGGAAAGCTTATCGTCGGCAAACTACCAGAGCCGTCAGATCAACGATGCTTTTTTGCTCCACAGCACGGGCCATAAACCCAACAACGGCGAGGTGGATGCGTCGATCAACTACGCTGATTATTACTACATCGAAGCCCTGCTACGGCTGAAAAAGCTAAAAACTGGCAAACCGGTTCTGGCAACGTTGTAACCCTGAAAAAGCCCCAACCTGACGCAGGTAACATGATTAAACGGATTGTGACAGCGTACCTGATTACGCTTCTTTCCGGTTGGGTACATGCGCAGCCCAATTACGATTTTGCGCCCCTTACCCGCCAGATTCAGCAGTGGGTAGACAAAGGGTACTACCCCGGTGCGTCGATGCTGGTGATTAAGGGCGACAAGCCGATTTACGAATAGTATTTCGGGACCCATACCCCCCAAACGCAGGTCTATATTGCGTCGGCGGGGAAGTGGCTGGCAGCGGCCACCATTGCCGCCGTTGTCGACGAAGGCAAGTTAGCCTGGAACGATAAAGTCGTTGACTGGTTGCCCGACTGGACCGACGCCAAGGGTCAGGCTACGCTCCGGCAGTTGCTTTCCCACACGGCCGGTTACCCCGATTACCAGCCCGAAGGCAATCCGGTAGATCGGTATCAGACGCTGGCAGAATCGGTTGCGCGTATAAAACCCCTGCCAGTCGATACGCTGCCCGGCACCCGATTTTTCTATGGCGGACTGGCCATGCAGGTGGCGGGCCGGATGGCCGAACTGGCCACAGGTAACGACTGGGAGACCCTGTTTCAGACAAAGATTGCCCGACCGCTGGGCATGACGGCAACCCGGTTTACCCCGGTCGACTCGGCGGGTGGACACAGCCCGATGCTGGGCGGAGGTGCGCGAAGTACACTCCACGACTATGTCTGTTTTCTGAACATGGTTTATCACCGTGGTCTCTATAAGGGTAAACAGATACTCTCGGTTGCTGCGCTGGCCGAGATGCAGGCCGATCAGGTTGGGCAAGCTAGTGTACAGTCTGATGCTTACATCCGAACGGCCTATCGGCCCCACCCTGATCTGTACGGTTTGGGCGAGTGGCGGGCAGAAGTGGATAATCGGGGGAATCCGACCCTGCTTACCAGCCCGAGTTGGGCCGGTGCCTACCCGTGGATTGATCGAACCGCGAATATGTACGGCTTTTTTCTAACGCACGTCGATGTGAACGGCCCCGCCCGAATCGATTCGTTCAACGCCTTTTACGCCAGTCCTGTTCTACCCGGACTGGTGCGGCAAGCAGTGGGTACGTCACACAAACATTGAAATGATCAGTCTTTGTACACAGCAAGCATTGGTTAAGAGCTGTGTCTATCAAAGCAAAAGGGCATGTATTTTTGAGTTGGTTTGGTAAACGTCTCTGATGCTATCGGAGACGTTTCTAGTTCGTTGGTAATTCGCAAAAACTTCCGGTGGTGATTGGGTATGAAGAAGGACCTGCTGTCTACTTCCTGATGAAGGCGAACTGTAAAGACGCTGCCAATTCCCCGAAAAACGCTTATGCAAGCAAGTTCCGTACCCACTACCGTAACACCCGCTTCGTTTACCGAGAAAAAATACCTCATTACGTTCATCTTCGTTACGTCGCTGTTTATGCTCTGGGGCATTGCCATTACGATGGGCGATGTGTTGAACCGGCATTTTCAGAACGTGCTGCATGTATCCAAGGCCGAGTCGGGACTGGTGCAGTTTTCAATTTTCGGGGCTTATGCTATCATGGGCATTCCCGCCGGGCTGTTCATGAAACGGTTCGGGTATAAAAAGGGGGTTCTGCTGGGGCTGGCCCTGTATGCTCTGGGTGCCTTTCTGTTCGTGCCTGCCGCCAACGCCGAATCGTTCGGGTTTTTCCGGATTGCCCTGTTTATTCTGGCGTGCGGACTGGCCACGCTGGAAACCGTAGCGCACCCTTTCGTAGCGGGCCTGGGCGATCAGCGCACCAGCGATCAGCGAATCAATTTTGCGCAGTCGTTTAACGGACTTGGTGCGGTAATAGGTCCACTCATCGGAGGTTATTTCATTCTGCGGGGCGGGCAGGCGCATTCCAACGATCTGGAATCGGTGAAGATGCTTTACATCATTATCGGCTCCGTCATTTTGAGCATCGCCATTGCGTTTTCGTTTGTGAAGGTTCCACCGGTTCAGGATGCGCACGCCATCGAGGTAGAAGCTGATGCATACGCCATTCCTACCACACCTGAGACTATTCAAAAATCCAGGAGTTTATGGCAATACCCACACTTTATCTGGGCCGTCATTGCCCAATTATTCAACACAGCGGCTCAGGGCGGGACGTGGGCCTTTTTTATTAACTACGGTATTGAGAAAATGGGCTTCGCGGCCGAACAGGCATCGTATTATTTTGCTTTGAGTATGGTGATGATGATGATTGGCCGGTTTGTGGGAACGTACCTGATGCAGTTTATTGCTCCGAACAAGCTACTGGCTGGCTTCGCGCTGGGCAACGTATTGATGTGTCTGATTATCGCGCAGAGTTTTGGCTGGCCGTCGTTTGTAGCCTTGCTGATGCTTAATTTCTTTTTCAGTATTATGTTCCCCACTATCTTTAGTCTAGGTCTGAAAGGCATGGGTGATAAAACGCAGCAGGCGTCGTCGTTTATCGTCATGGGGGTTGTTGGCGGTGCGCTATTCCCACCCCTGATGGGACAACTCGCCGATGCCGATGTAGCCGCAGCCTATTACCTCCCCATTATCTGCTACGTCGTGATTTTTCTGTTTGGAGCCAAATTCTACAAAATTCGGTAGTCAATAGTTTGGAGCCGAGCGAATCAAGACCTGTAGTGGCAAACGAATAAACTCATGCATCGTTTCTGATTACTACCAGCCTTCAGTTTCGCTATATGTTGGGGTTGATCTGTATTCTTGGGTTATAGTAAACCAGCGATAAAGAAGTACTCCCTCCGCCAAGTAGGAAGCTGGCAGATGTCCTGAAAGGCCCATTCTTTATTACTACCAGCGAATTAATTATCGTGAACGTAACCGAAAGCGCATAGCTACCTGCAGTCTCGTTCTGCAGAGGAGGGAATTTCTTCAATCCCTTACATTTCATTCTAAACCCAAACCGACCGCTATTAGATAAAGGATCTGTACGTCCTAAACGTGACCTTTTGCGAGTAGTTGAAACGTGGTATACAGCTTGGCGTAGATTCCTGACCACACAGTTTCTTCAGAATAAGCCAGTCAACGGGTCAGCACCATTTTTAAAGGCATAATCCCGGTCAAACCCGGGCGTTACGTCTGGGCAGTGATAGCGATCGTGTTGAACAGTCCCAGCGTGAAAAGCAAAATTAGCCGCATTGACTTTACGCTATTTTCTGGGTGAAAGCTTTTTTTGATCATTGTGTAACGGGCTGAAACAAAGTGAAATCGGTACGATAGGTCTTTCGAATCAGTCTGGTTTTTAGGAGTAGGGAACAAAATCGAATCGGGAAAGGGGTATGAGGGCTAAAAGGCAGTCTATTTATTAAAAAGAATGAACCCAAAACGGTTTTCTCTAGGCTAAAATTGGTGGGCAGACTCACGCCTTAACTTCCTCATTATATGCAAACAGAACAGGATGCCGTTGCCGTTGGCAAAGCAGAACAGCACATTACGTTCGAGAGCCGGTACGCGACGTCACCAACCGAGGTGAAGACGATGAATACCGAACAGATCCGGCAGCATTTTCTCATCGAGAATCTGTTCGTGGCTGACCAGTTCTGTTGGGTGCTTTCCTTCTTCGACCGCTACCTGACCGGGGGTGTGATGCCCGGAACGAAACCTGTAACGCTGGAAGCCCCGTCTCAATTGAAAGCGTCCTTTTTCCTGGAACGTCGGGAACTGGGCACGATTAACGTGGGTGGCCCCGGTCAGGTGATTGCCGACGGCGTTGCGTATGATCTCGATTTTAAAGAAGCCCTCTATGTTGGTCAGGGTACGCAACAGGTTCTGTTTGCTTCGATCGACGCGGCCAATCCGGCGAAATTTTACCTGAACTCGACCCCGGCGAGTCGTACCTACCCCACTCGCAAAGTAGCGAAAGCTGACGCCGACGTGATCGAACTCGGCAGTCCCGAAACGGCCAATCACCGCACAATCAACAAGTTGCTGGTCAATAGTGTGTTGCCGACCTGCCAGTTACAAATGGGGATGACCGAACTAAAGCCGGGCAGCGTCTGGAATACCATGCCCGCTCATACCCACGACCGGCGCATGGAAGTATACTTCTATTTCGAGGTGCCGAAGGGGCAAAGTGTTTGTCATTTCATGGGCCAGCCGCAGGAAACACGCCCGGTCTGGATGCAGAACGAACAGGCCGTGATTTCTCCCAACTGGTCCATACATTCCGGGGCTGGCACGTCTAATTATACCTTCATCTGGGGAATGGCCGGCGAAAACCTCGACTACGGCGATATGGATTTCTGCCCGATTACCGAACTACGGTAAGCCGGGCCACGCCCGACCTGTGCGGCCTGGTCCGCCTAGTTTTTATCCAGTCGATTGCATTGCTGATACCCAATAACTTGAACGATTTATCTGAACGCCTGTACCATTCATCCGGGCGAACCTACTGGGGTGTCGATTTAGGCGGCACCAAGATCGAGGGGGTTATTCTGTCCGCTCCCTCACCCAATGCCGTACTGACTCGCCGGCGAATCGACACCGAATCGCATTACGGCTACGACCACATCATCAGTCAGATCGTCCGGCTCATCAACTTGTTGAAAACCGAAACGGGGCTAAAACCTGATCGCATTGGTTTTTGTACGCCCGGCACGATCGATCCGGCGACTAATACCATGAAGAACTCGAATATGACCTGCATCAACGGGCAACCGTTTCGTGATGATCTGTCGAAAGCGCTTGGTGTACCCGTCGCGATTACGAACGATGCCAACTGCTTTGCGCTTTCGGAAGCTACGATGGGCGTTGTGCAGGATGTCGTTCCCAGCTACCGGACCGTTTTCGGGGTAATTTTGGGAACGGGCGTCGGGGGTGGTGTCGTCTTTCGGGGGTTGGATGGGCAGGCCGTCGTGCAGGCGGGCCGTCAGGGCATCGGTGGCGAATGGGGCCATAATATCTTGGAAGAAAACGGCTATGCCTGTTACTGTGGCAAGCGTGGCTGTAACGAACAGGTTATTTCTGGACCGGCCCTGCAACGGTTTTACCTCGAACAGTGCGGAGAAAACCGCAATCTGAAAGAAATTCTGGAACGCTACCACCAACGAATCGACCCCGTTGCCGACGCCACCGTCGAGCGGTTGCTGACGTATTTTGGCCGGGCCGTCTCGACTATCGTCAATATGCTCGACCCGGATGCCATTATCCTGGGTGGGGGCGTGGGCAATGTAGATTTGCTGTACACGGAGGGCGTTGAGCGGGCCCGAAAATATGTATTCAACGACAATCGGCTGGAAACGCTCTTTCTAAAACCCAAACTGGGCGACAGTGCCGGCGTGTTTGGGGCGGCTTTATTGTAATCGACTCTACAACAAGACCATGAACCTGTTTACTGCTTTCGTTTCCCTTTTCCTGCTTATTCATTACGTCGGGGCTCAGTCACCGATTCGGATCAACAACCCGGCTGATGTACCGCTTAATGAGCAGGTCATCGAGATTCCCTGGGCCACGGTGAAAAAAGCCTATCCCAACGTCGACACGACGAATTTGCAGGTACTGTTGACGGGAAGTCAGCAGCCGGTGGCGTACCAACTGGAACGCCGGGGTACGAAAGACGTGCAGCACCTGCTGGTTCAGGTATCCATTGGCCCCAAACAGTCGATTGGCCTGACCCTACGAGGAGGTAAACCAGCACCGGCTGTTTCTAAAACCTATGGTCGCTACGTCCCCGAACGCTTCGACGATTTCGCCTGGGAGAACGACCGGGTTGCGTTTCGAATCTACGGTGCGGCCCTGAACGGACGGTCGGACAATGCCTACGGCACTGACATCTGGGCTAAACGGACGAATCAACTGATTCTGAATAAGTGGTACAAGGACAACGATTATCACAACGATCACGGTGAGGGGCTGGATTACTACCACGTGGGGCTGACCCTCGGGGCGGGCGACATCGCTGTTTTTCTGAACGATTCGCTCCACTTCATCCATAACTACACGAGTTGGGAAGTGTTGGACAATGGCCCCCTGCGTACCACGTTCCGCGTTCGGTTCGATCCCTACACATTCAATGGAATTACGGTTCGGGAAGTACGGACGGTATCGCTGGATGCCGGATCGCAGCTTAACAAAATACAGATCCATATTGAGCAGACGTCGGGTAAAACCCTGCCGATGGTGGTTGGCATCAGCCAGCGCAAAGAGCCCAGTCCGGTCCTGCTGGATGAAAAAGCGGGCGTGCTGGGCTATTGGGAGCCTACGCACGGCAACGATGGTACGCTGGGTATCGGCTGCGTATTTCCGGTTACGCCCGTTCGGATGCTGACCAAATACGATCATTTGCTGGCCCGGCTCGATGCGCCCCCAGTCGGTGACCTGATCTACTACTCGGGTGGTGCCTGGGACAAAGCGGGCCGGATCACCTCAACCCAGGACTGGTTTACTTACCTGCGCCAGTTTGCGCAGCAGCGTAAACATACCCCCCGTATCACCGTCGGAAAATAAGCCACTTTAAAACGATGTCCCACGTTGTCTGTTTTGGCGAACTATTGCTCCGGTTTTCGCCCGCGTTGAACGGCGACTGGTTGCAAGCAGGTCAGATGCCCGTTCATGTCGGTGGTGCTGAGTTGAACGTGGCCCGCGCCCTGGCCCATTGGCATACACCAGTCGGCTACAGTTCAGTTGTTCCGACCACCGTACTGGGTGATGAATTAGTGACGTTTGTCCAGCAGCAAGGGATCGATACGACCGGAATGCTGCGGTCAGATGACCGAATCGGTACGTATTACTTACCCCAGGGAGCCGATCTCAAAAGTACCGGAGTTATCTACGACCGGGCTGAGTCGGGATTTGCCCGCCTAATGCCCAATCAAACCGACTGGGACACGCTACTGGGTGATGCCGACTGGCTGCACATAAGCGCTATCAGTCCGGCATTGACCGCCAACGCAGCCGCTGTTTGCCAAGAACTAGTAAAAACGGCTTCGGCAAAAGGAATCACCATCTCGATCGATCTGAATTACCGGGCTAAACTCTGGCAGTACGGTGTTTCCCCCCAGACGATTATGCCCAGCCTAGTTGAGTATTGCGACATCGTGATGGGAAACATCTGGGCTGCCAACGAGCTGTTGGGCATTCCGCTGGCCGATTCCATTCAGGAGGATAGTACGCAGGCCGATTACCTGGCTCATGCGCTAACAACGGCGCAGACTATTCAGGAGCGGTTTCCACGTTGCAAAGCGGTTGCCAATACGTTCCGGTTCGATATTCCACCGACTGGTCTGCGCTATTATACAACGCTCTACAGTAGGGGGCAGCAATACGTATCTAATGAACTTTATACCAGTACCGTGGTCGACCGGGTGGGCAGTGGCGATTGCTACATGGCCGGGCTGATTTACGGGTTTCGTCATCAGCTTTCCCCCCAGCAGATTGTCGGCTTTGCTACACAGGCCGCTTTCGGCAAGTTGCAGGAATCCGGTGATGCCACCCGCCAGACGGTAAAACAGATTCAGGCCCGAGCAACTGGTTCGCTTTCTTATTCCTAGACGCTATGTCTTTTTCAATTTCTCATTTACTGACCATTTTAAGGGCCGCCCCCCTGGTGCCGGTGTTCTACCATGCCGACCCCGATCGCACCCGGCAAACCATACAAGCCTGTTACGAGGGCGGGCTGCGGGTGTTTGAGTTTACCAACCGGGGGGCTGATGCGCTGGCTACCTTCACGCAGGTCGTACCATTCGTCCGGCAACAGTGCCCGGAGATGGCATTGGGCATCGGAACCATTCTGACTCCCGACGAAGCGGATGCTTTTATGGATGCCGGGGCCGATTTTGTGGTGCAACCCGTAATAACCCCGGCGGTGGGCGATCGCTGTCACGCACGAAACATCCCATGGATACCAGCGGGAACTACTCTGAACGAGTTGTACCAGGCTACAGGGCTGGGGGCGCAGTTGCTAAAGGTGTTTCCGGGGAACGTCGTCGGCCCGGATTTTATCAAGGCTATTCGTGGACCACTGCCAGGCTTAAAACTAATGGTGACAGGCGGTGTCGAACCAACAGTTGAGAGCATAAAACCCTGGCTTGAGGCAGGGGCTACGGCCCTTGGGTTGGGGTCGCAATTGTTCGCCGGCGATTCGCTACAGCCTGACCAGCTACGCCTGCGTATTACCGATTTGTTGGCTCAACTAACCCCTTGCCCCCGCACAACTGTATGAGTAAATCTGTAGGGAATTTTCGCTGGACCGTTGTGGCCCTGCTGTTTTTCGCCACAACCATCAATTACCTCGACCGGCAGGTAGTGGGACTGCTGAAGCCTACGCTGGAGAAAGAATTCAACTGGTCGGAGATCGACTATAGCCGGATTGTGCAGTTTTTCTCGGCGGCTTACGCCTTTGGCCTGCTGTTGTTCGGTCGTTTCATTGATTACATCGGTACCAAGCGGGGGTATTCGCTGGCCATTATCTTCTGGAGTCTGGCGGCTATGGCCCATGCTCTGGCGACCGGTACGGTTGGTTTTATCGTGGCCCGTGTGGGGTTAGGGCTTGGTGAAGCGGGTAATTTCCCGGCGGCTATAAAAACGGTGGCCGAGTGGTTTCCCAAGAAAGAGCGGGCGCTGGCCACGGGGATATTCAACTCCGGGGCTAATATCGGTGCGGTGATTGCCCCGATCGTTGTTCCCTGGTTACTAGGTGTTTATGGGTGGCAGACTGCCTTCATTGCTACTGGCGCCGTTGGGTTCATCTGGCTGGTTTTCTGGCATTTTAGCTATCAATCGCCTGCGCAGCAACCTCGTTTGTCGAAGGCTGAATACGACTATATTCTTAGTGACAACGAGCCGGAAACTACTGCCGGTCAAGAGTCATCGGTTGGCTGGGGACAGCTATTGATTAAACGGCAGACCTGGGCCTTCGTAGTTGGCAAGATGCTGACCGACCCGATCTGGTGGTTTTTCTTGTTCTGGCTACAGGATTATTTCGCCACGACCTTCCACCTTGACACCAAGAAGCCAAACCTGTATCTGGCCGTACTCTATACGCTGGTCAGCATCGGGAGTATCGGGGGGGGCTACCTGTCTTCAGCGCTGATCCGGCGGGGCTGGAGCGTCTGGAAAGCCCGCAAGACGGCCATGTTCATCTTTGCGCTGCTGGTGGTGCCCGTCATCGCCGTTCGCTACGAACCCGGTATCTGGGGGGCGGTGGCCCTGATCGGTCTGGCCGGGGCAGCCCATCAGGCCTGGAGTGCCAATATTTTCACGACAGCCTCGGATATGTTTCCCAAACGGGCGGTCAGTACTGTGGTGGGCATCGGTAGCATGGCTGGTTCGGTAGGCGGCATCATTTTCCCCGAAATCGTCGGGCGCATCCTGCAGCGTTACAAACAGGCAGGCGACGTGCAGAGCGGATACGGCATCATCTTTCTGATGTGTGGTTCTGCTTACCTGCTGGCCTGGCTCGTCATGCACGTACTCACACCCACTATGAAGCCGGTTCAACTGGATTCGGTATCGGCAAAAGAATAACATACGCCCAGTCTGGACCAGTCTATCTTACCGTGCTAATTAACGAACAATGTATACTACCATTCACCAAGACGTTTTTATCCCTACAACAATGCGTGTTTTAGAGCAATTTAGTCTGGCCGGCAAAACGGCTCTGGTAACCGGCAGCGATACCGGATTAGGTCAAGCTATGGCCATTGCACTGGCCGAAGCCGGAGCTGATATTGTCGGTGCGTCCAACTCCGACGCGATTCTGGGCGGAGCTACCCAACAGGCCATTACCGGGTTGGGTCGTCACTTTACGGGATACATTGTTGATCTGTCGGACCGCGACAATCTGTATCAGTTCGTTGCTGACGTCAAAGCCGCGCACACCATCGACATCCTGATCAATAATGCCGGCATGATTCTGCGCAAACCCGTCGCTGAGCACCCCGACGACTGGTGGGATAAAGTGATCTCCGTAAACCTCGACGCGCAGTTTCTGCTGACCCGTGAGTTTGGGCAGGACATGATCACGCGAGGAAGCGGAAAAATTGTGTTTACCTGTTCCTTACTAAGTTTCCAGGGGGGCATTAACGTACCCGGCTATACCGCCAGCAAAAGCGCGGTAGCTGGTCTGGTCAAGGCATTCGCCAACGAATGGGCTTCCAGAGGGGTCAACGTAAACGGTATCGCGCCCGGCTACATTGCGACCAACAACACGGAAGCCTTACGGGCAGACCCCGACCGGTCGAAAGCTATTCTCGACCGCATTCCCGCCAATCGCTGGGGCGAACCCAGCGATTTCAAAGGTTCCGTCGTTTTTCTAACCTCTGAAGCCGGCGCTTACGTCAATGGTACAATTTTAACTGTGGATGGCGGCTGGATGGCCCGATAATCTTGTATGCAGCCAACCTTACTTATCCTGGCCGCAGGCATGGGCAGCCGCTACGGGGGAATTAAACAACTCGACCAGTTCGGTCCTAATGGGGAAACCCTTATGGATTATTCCCTCTTCGACGCTTACCGCGCCGGATTCAGGAAAGTCGTTTTCATAATTCGGGAAGAGCTTCGGTCTGATTTTATGGAGCGGTTCGAAAAGAACCTTGAAGGAAAATTAGTCATTGATTATGCCATCCAGTCCCTAAACGCTTACGTTCCTGATGCCCTTGGCGAAATCAATCGATTAAAGCCCTGGGGAACCGGGCACGCCATGCTTTGTGCCAAAGAATATACCCGCACTCCCTTTGCCATAATCAACGCCGACGATTATTATGGCGTCGAATCGTTTCAGATTATTTATGATTTTCTGACTAACGACCTCGACCCTCAGCTTCATGCGTTGGTCGGCTATGCCGTTAAAAACACCCTTTCCCCGTACGGATCGGTTTCGCGGGGGGTATGCAAGACGGAGGCCGATGGTAGACTTGAATCGGTCGTAGAACGTACCCAAATCTATTCAATCTCAAACGGGACAGAATCAGAGCGTATCGTTTATGAGGAGGAAAATGGGCAAACGTTCCTGGATCCAGATACCCCCGTATCCATGAATTTCTGGGGCTTCAAGCCAGACATCTTTCCATTGGTGCAACAGCAGTTTGAAGCGTATGCGACAATGCATGCAGGAACGCCTAAAGCGGAGTTTTATATTCCTACCGTTGTCTCCCAATTACTAAATACTCATACCGGCAGTTGTCGGGTTTTTCAAAGTCCTTCCATCTGGTTTGGCGTCACCTATCCGGCTGATAAACCACTGGTACAGCATACGTTAAGCGAACTTCACCGGAAAGGCGTGTACCCACGGAATTTGTGGTAAGTAATCGTTTAGCGTCAAGTTGATTATCGATTTTACTGAGCCCGATTATGAACGAATTAGTGCACAAGCTGCGTAACACGTACCAAACCCTTTTTGAGCACCAGCCGTTGCTGATTTGTTCGCCAGGCCGCGTCAATCTAATCGGGGAGCACACGGATTATAACGAAGGGTTTGTATTGCCCGCAGCTATTGACAAGGCAATCTATCTGGCCGTGGGGCTCCGGCAGGATCAACAACTTCATTTTGTAGCCCATGACCTGGACGAAATCTATCAGGGGTCTATGCTGGACATGCGCCCTACAAACTCTTGGTCTGACTATTTGCTCGGGGTGCTCGATCAATTCCAGTTGGCCGGTTGGCCGCTGCGAGGGATAAACTGTGTTTTTGGTGGGACAATCCCCATAGGGCCTTCTTCTTCCAACGGGGCAGATTTACACGCTAAGCAACTAAGACATTAGTTACTCTTTATCAGGGCGACGTAAGGGCCGCCGATGTCCACTATCAAACCCAGTTCCATTTTCAAAGCTGTATTTCCCCAATCGGTTGATGTGTTCAAAGCGGCAGGGCGATAGATGCTCAAAATGTGTCTCATCAACTATATAGCCTTCCGATGCCAACTGCCGTAGCACTTCCTGCATATACACCGTGTTCCATAACACAACGCAATTCGCTACAATAGTAAGACTCCAGCTTGATTCCATCTGCTGCTCGTGCTGTTTGCGCCGGATCACTCCATCGGAGCCGAACCATAACCAGGCCCGAAGACCGTTCAGTTCTTCCCCTTTGTTCAACTGGCCATGAATACGGCGACGCAACGGTTTACTCTGGAGATAACGCAGAATAAAAATCGTTTTGATCAGCTGGCCATAGGCCTGTAGCACATAAGTCAGGTTGTTTTGACGGGGATAGGCCTGAAGCTTGCGGATGAATAATGAGGCTGCTACCTCACCCGATTGAACCGACCCGGCCAACCGCAGCAACTCATCCCAGTGCCTTTCAATGTAATCGGGATTGATGGTTCCCGTGAACTTCAACCCTGGGTAAGTCCAGTCCTTGCCTTTGATTTTGCATAGCCGCTGATCGGCGATATCCCGTAAGCGGGGCGAGAACAAAAGCCCCAATAGATCGAACAACGCAAAGATAATATCGGTGTAGCCAGCCGTGTCAGTGGTGTGTTCGGTAATACGTAAGTCTGTTTGATTACCAATAATTTCGTCCAGAACGACGGTGGCATCCCGCAGGGTAGCTGGTACGACCTTGGTGCCATATTGAGCGTACTGATCGGCGGTGTGGTTCTGTTGGGTAACGCCTTTGCCTGGCCCAAAGTAATTGGGCAGCGCACGGGCGTTACGGATTTTTCCGCTGACGGGGAATCGCTGACCGTCGGAGGAAGAAAACGTCCCGTCTCCCCAGTAGGAGGCTAACCACTGGCGATGTTGCTCATTGACCAGTATATTGTTAGCCGCTCGTAGCGTTTCTTCCCGCAAATAATTGGCTCCTGTCCACCAAAGGCTCTGATAGGCTAAACCCGATGAGCGGGCCATGTCGGATAAGGGGATATTGCAACCCAGCGCCAAAAGGGTTGCCAACAGGCGAGTAGGGTGATCCTCGCCACGGGCGGCATGTTCAAGACCCAGCAAGTAGTGGGTAAAACCCAACCAGTTGTCCACCTACCTCGACCAGAATATCGGTCAAGTCAACCGCAGGCATACGCCGATTGATCTCCTCTTGCAGGGCTTTGACGGCCGATGGCACTTCTTCGGCCGTTAAGCGGGTCAATACCAGATGGCCGTCTTCCAAACGTAGATCGCCACCGCCCGGCCTTTAGGTTTGTGCGTCGAGACTATTCCAAGATTGGAGTAGCTTGCTGGTAAGTAAAACGGACTGGCACATCCTACCGCCCGGCTGGGAGTCAGACCCATGGGCCGATTCAGAGGCCAGTCCGGATTGCTTGCTAAGACTCGAATAGAAATGCGGGTTAGCAGACCCATCAGAAAGGTATCGAGAAAACAGCAAGCTCTTTGTTCACCTTAAAAATAAGCTATTTAATGGAAACACATTATTTTGTGGGCATTGATGTATCAAAAGCTACGCTCGATTGGGCGGTTTTTAATGGTAAAGCGATAGTATTACAGACTCAGTCACTTAACTCTGTGGTAGCCATCAAAGCGACAATCAAAGTGCTTAAGGCACTGCCTGACTTTAATCTTCAACAATGTGTATGCTGTCTCGAACACACAGGAATTTACAATGCTCTTATTCTTGATCAACTGCTAGCTCATCAACTACCAACTTGGTTAGAAAGTAGTCTTCAAATCAAACAGGCTGGTGGATTACAGCGAGGTAAAAGTGATAGCATTGATGCTCAGCGTATCGCCGAATACGCCTATCGTTTTCGTGATCGTATGCGCTTGTGGCAACCACCCCGTTATGTGCTCCAGGAATTAGTCATACTCAGTGCTTTACGGCAACGGTTGTTGTTGGTTCGGCAACAGTTACAAGTACCTGTAAAGGAACAGGCCGCTTTTGTCTCGCCTAAACTTCAGAAGCAACTGACTAGACATTGCCAGGCATCCTTGAAGGCGGTCAATACTGATCTGGAAAAAGTCAATCAGCAAATGGATGAACTGATCCACCAAGACGAACAGCTCTGTGAACTCTTTAAGCTCATTACTTCCATTCCTGGAGTTGGACCAGCTGTTGCCACAGAAGTCATTTTGGCTACGGACGAGTTTAAGAACTTTGCTGGGCCTAAAAAGCTAGCTTGTCACGCCGGGGTTGCTCCTTTTGAACATAGTTCTGGTACTAGTGTCCGAGGTCGAAGTCGTGTTAGTCAGCATGCTCGTAAACGGCTTAAGTTCTTATTTCATCTAGCTGCCATGTCGGCTGTCCGCGTGAAAGGCGAGCTGCAAATCTATTATCAACGCAAAGTAGCTGAAGGCAAAAACAAGATGTCAGTTTTAAATGCTGTTCGGAACAAGATTATACACCGAATTTGCGCCGTAGTTCGCCGTGGGAAAGAATATGATAATTCTTATCCCCTTTCCTTTCCCTTGCATAGACCATAGAAATCGGCCCGGCGGCTTCCAATAGCTTCTGCATAGGGGCTAACAGCGTTTCCAATTCGGAGATGCGTTGGTTGAGTCGGTCGATTGGTACCGGTGGAAGATTAAGTTGCTGACATAGTTCTTCCCGGCGAAGCCCCCATTCGACCAGTGGCATCAGATAACTGTTCAGATTACCGTACTCATAGGAGGGCTCCACAAACACATCTCCCGAGCGAAGTCGGTCCCGCAACGTGGCCAGCACACTCAATTCATAACCAGCACGGTCCCATCCAGTTTCGGTGTTATAGGCGAACTTCCGCCAGACCGGTTTGATAAAGTTACTGGGTGGGGCGGGTGGTAATTTGCGTCGGCTACCCTGTTGAAGCCCAATGACCAGTTCGAGTGCTTTGTCGAAATCATCCCCCGTAAAACCCTGTTGGAAGACGATCTGCCCTAACAGGTACGGGGTGAACTGTTTGAAAAAGCCATAGCGTTTAGCCAGAAAGCTTAGTTTCGAGTGGCGAGTGGGATGTAGCAAGGCTTCAACCGCCTGCCAGGCCAGCAGGAGTTTATCGCGGGGAATGGTTTGATAGATCGCGGGCCGCACCTGATCAGCAGGCGTTCCAGCTTCATCCAGCACGACCTTTACCGCTCCACCCAAGGTTTGCAGAGCGGTGTCTTTAGCCGCAGCAACCTCCTGCTGGTACTGTTCGTACTCCCGCCGGGCTTTAGCTAGATTGTATTCCCAGAACGCATCAAACATAGCCAATACCTCATCGGTCAGAGTAAGCAGGCTTTCGCGCAGAAAAGCCACCAGGATGGGATAGCGTTTATGAGCCGGAAGACGTTCCAGATGGCGGTTAGACCGATACCGGGCAATCATACTCAGCCGTTTTTGGCGATTGGGAGCCATCAGATCACCCCTCCAGGAGGGTACACCAAATTCCCGAAGGTATTTCAGTTTATCCAGCACCGTGCGAATAGCCGCCGGATTACTACCGGTTGCCGCTTGAACTAGCCACCTATGCCTGGTAATGGTCAGATCCTTGTCCGGTGTCAGCAACCCATCCAGGCGGGCCTTCAGCTCATCGGTCAGCAGTGGACTTAGTCGACGGTACGTCTCCTGGTGAGCCAGCTCATTGATGCTGCCTACCAGCCGCTCCAGTACGACAATCGCCGGGCGCACCAAGCGTTGCTGACGCAGCTTCTGGACCGTCATGGCCAGCAACACCCGCTCTCCATCATGTTCCAAAGCCCGTTCCAGTAGCCAGGGTTCCAACCAGATCACATCCAAAGGCTCCCATCGGCGAAAACCCAGGTGTTTGATCACTAGCGTGAAGTGATCGCTACGCGTTTGTTGGCGATGGCCATAGTCTGCCAGATGGATAGATTTGGTGCGCAGTTGCCCGGCGACGAACTCTACCACGTCGAGTGGTAACTGGGTCCACCAGTTATCGGGTAAAAATCCCATTAGCCGCAGTAGGCCAATCTGTAAGGCAACGGCTAACCGGTTGGTCTCTCCGCGCAGGGGCAACACAACCAACCGGTCGGCATGAGTCAGGTAAAAATGTTGGCGAAGATCCGCTTCCAGAATAATGGCTGGCACGGATTCATAGCGGGTCCGTTCGGGAATAGACAGGAAGTCGAGCGGCATTGGAATGGGTTATCAAAAAGGGTGTCTAAAACGACCCCCGTTTTTAGCGTACAAAGGCCGATTTTTGAGCTAGAAAGGTAGCTTTGCAAAGGAACTCCTTTTTGATAACAGTCTGATTAGCAGTACAAGGCGAATTGAAACTACATTTACGTTCTTAGCGTGTAAAAATGCCCCGTTGGAAGAAGAACCCCTGTTAGAGGCCGGTCACTACTATGATCTGCGGGTCGATTATTTTAACGACATCGAGTGGGGCGAAATTTACCTCTACTGGAAGCCACCACCAAAGCCCAACTCTGCCTTGAATCCGTTCGCCGAGAGCGGCGAGCCCATCCCCGCCGATTATTTTTTTCTAAAAACCCCACCTGGTAGGGTCGTTCCTAAACCGATTAGCCCAGCCGTTACCAAGCGATCCGTTGTGGTGTCAACGTTGCTTAAACCGGTACGTTCCCCAAAACAGAGAATCGTTACCTCGAAACAGATCCTGGCGCCCCCACCACTCAAAAAAACAACGGCTCCAGCTCCGGTAACCGCCGACTCCATGCTCATCCGCCGCGTGGATGCCGAACCGCAACTGACGATCAGTTCCGGCATTGCCTTGATTTTACGGACGGTGCAGTTTGAACAAAGCAGCTATGTATTGCTGGCGGGGGCATCGATGGAATTAAACCAGTTGGCTCAAGCCCCGAACGCCAATCCGCACTGGCACGTCCATATTGCCGGCCACACCGACAATGTGGGGGATTCCCGGCTGAATCAGACTTTATCCGAGCAGCGGGCAAAAGTAGTGGCCAGTTACCTGATCCGGCGAGGGATCGCTGATGAACGGATCACCACCGAAGGGTTTGGCAGTAAGCTGCCCCTTGGCGACAACACGACGGAAAGCGAACGGGGCAAAAACCGTCGCGTAGCAATTACCATTCGTTGAGTTAGATTTGCTCGTCTAGTGAAGGATACCAATCGGACTCAATTCTTCCGAACTTGGATTGAGTCCAGCCCTTTTTTAGTGGAAGAAGCAGTTCGTTTAGCGATAAGACTTGATTCACTAAACGCCCGGAATGAGCACATGGAGATTTTCCTCAGTCTCGGGCGGGAGCGTTTTACGAGACCAGTAAGGTAGTTGAGAGGTTGTGCCTTCAAAGAATAAATCGATTCTATACGCCCCAATAACGTAGAGTAAACACCCTTTGCTGCTCAAAGAACGAAGACGACACAGAAATACATGCCCCGGTTGTAAAAACCTGAGTTCTTGGATGGGCTGATATCCTTCAGACCTATCTGGTAACCAAGCTGAGCTTCCAGCCGGGATGTTTCACCGATGAAAACACTTAGGCCCAGCTTGCTGCCATAGTCTAGCGAGTTGACCGTTTTTTGATACGGCCATCACCCAACGTTGCGAGGGCGTGAAAGACACCAGTCGCTGGTGTTGGGTGATGAACTCAGCATGTGTCTGCTTGGCGTCTCCGGTCGACAGGGACAGCCCAACCTATTATTATGTACGTTGCTTGCGACAAGCTGACCGACCGTTAGAGACAGTGACAGTTAAGCAAGAACGGCTTATGCACGCGAGTTAGCTTTGCGCTCGGTATGGAATGGTTGCTCAACGTGATGGCTTTACGTAGAGTATCTGGCCACCAAAATCTACCACGGCATGATTATCAATCAAAAAATCGGCCGCCAGCACACCCCCCGATTCTGCGGATGGGCTGGCTGGCCGCTTTTCAGCCGCATAGGCGTAGGTGTCTTCCACATTGGCCGATTTCACCGTCAGCGGCACCCGACCAACCTGGATGGTGGCAGGGTGAGTGATTGCGTATAGCTGCCCGGTTGTTCCTGTAGGGCCGCCGTAGGTTTCGCCAGTACTGGTAAATGCAAGACCGGCTCGTTTGGCAAACTCGATGTCGAAGGTATTTTGTGCTACTGTACAGACAACCATTGGCTGCGTAACGCCATTGACGGTTACCGAGACGTAATACCGACCATCCTGATCTGACCGTCTCATCGGCAGAGCAACGTACCCTGATTTCAGTAGGGCCTTGCCGCGCGCCTGTGACGACGCATGTGTCGGGTTGATGTAGATCACACTCGCCGAGTAACTGATGATAACGCGATTTTCCGTCAGCCAGCGTAGGCCCAGCATCCCATGATTATAATCAGTGGGCGTTTCGAAAATAGATATGGGTGCCTTTGAGAAATGAGCGTCGCCAACGTCCAGTGTCGTAACAAATGCCTTGTCGCGTCCTAAATTGCTTACGTTTCCTTCCGAGGTGATTCCGTAGCTATCGACGTGAACGCGGTCTGTAATTTTGGCTTCATCGGCAGCCCGGTGGGAGATTTGCATGTAAAATCCCGCGTTGGAATGAACGTCGAAGGTAACGGGAAGCCCATTGATCGCCCCCTTCACATTGGGCCGGTTGCCGGAGTTCTGGACGATACGAAACGGAACGGTGTGCTCTTCGGTCTGCTTCGCTGATGATTGAGCGGTTGCCGGGTAGGCCATGCACATACTGGCGAAAACAGCGAAAAGACTCGTGCTGTGATAATTTCTCAATATCTGATCAGGTTTACGTGTAAACTGGAAACGCGTTAGCTTTTCGGATCAGCAAAATTAGCGATTAATGAGATGGATAAAGCTTAAACAATCGAGTACTTGGTCTGCTACTGATTCCTGTGTTTAGTAAAGGAGTAGCAGACCAGGTACTCGCTTACTTACCGGAGCTGTTTTCTAGCTCCCTGATTCGATATACATACTTCTCTTTGTTGGAGACTTTGTAAGCTTTCTTCAGGTAGAGCAAACCTGTATCCTTATCACCTTGCTTGACGATAATGTTAGCCATCATCTCCAATGGTTTATCATCGTTGGGGCTACGAGAAATGAGTTGAGCAACTAACCATTTAGCTTTCTCCAATTCATTTTTACTCTGGTAATACTGAGTAAACTGATAGTAAATAAAGCTGGGCAAGGCTATATCCGCCCCGTAGGATTGCCTAATTTGAGCTTGCTGCTGTTGCAAAGCGGAGATTGGGTCAACTTTTTGGGAAACCAAAATGTCCATCGCTGAGCGTTCCGAGAAGTGCCAATCATGGAAAACAAAGACTAATCCAGCAGGAATACCGGCTAGCGGCGTTGTCATATGATTAAATTGATTGAACTCGTCGAAGCGCCAGACAAAATTCGTAAGCTTTTTTCGCTGCAAAAGACTATCAGCCATTAGGGCCCCCACGCGAAACATCTCATCTTGTATACCCTCGTTGCCCACGCAGAAATAGTATTTCTGCTTTATGGCTGATGTGTTGGTGGTGTACTGCGCTAGT
The DNA here is from genome assembly GCF_054776615.1 of Spirosoma pomorum. Taxonomy (NCBI): domain Bacteria; kingdom Pseudomonadati; phylum Bacteroidota; class Cytophagia; order Cytophagales; family Cytophagaceae; genus Spirosoma; species Spirosoma pomorum. The sequence continues at coordinate 6,926 of NZ_BAAHBP010000007.1, read as the reverse complement.
CTAGTCAATACGCGCTTCTGGTAAAAACTGTACTCTTTATCACCGGTGGGATAGTTCAAGGCGCCACTGATGCTAATCACGGATCGAAATAAATGGGGCAAAACCATCATTGCGTTGGTGACAAACTGTCCGCCTAGTGAGTGACCAATAAAGGTGAAGTGGTCATCAATTGAGTACGTCTGTTTGAGATGACGAACTAAGTCGTTTTCAATAAAGTGAAGAAATTTTTTGGACAACGAATCGTTTCGTTCGACGCTAAGTTCTTGACTTCTGTCCTTTTGCACAATACCGACGAAGATGGCATTAGGGATATCGTTGGTGCCCATCAGCCGATCAAGAGTAGTCGAGGTGTAATCAAATAGTGATACATCTTGAGCGTCAAGTAGGACAACAACCGGATAGGTTAAGTTTATTTTTCCGTAGTCTACAGGCAGTTGAATGTAGAGTTGATGGTCTGTATCTTCACTAGTTGCACGCAACACTACCGTTTTCTTCTGACTTAAGCTTTGTTGTTGAGCCTGGGCCCTCCCGCAAAAGGCCGCCACCAGAATCATAACTATACAAAGTATTTTATTCGTCTGCATATAAACCATGACGTTTAACTACTACAAAAGAACAGGTACCTTGCAATGCAAGGTAAACATTTGTGAAGAGTGGTGTAATACTGTGTTAGGTGGCTGTCGGGTATTAAATACTAGTTCGTCAATACAAACAAGATAGTAAAATCTATCATAGATTTGACAAGAAGCAACAAGACATCTGGATGGGCAACTAGGCAGGAAAATAACGCTTCATCTTACTTAGAGGAGCGTTTAATGAAACACGACTCTCTCCTGGCTCAAAACAAGATATCGAATTACGAACTCAATGCCTGCTCTCTCCTAACTTTCTACCCTATCCTGAGAGGACATACTTTTTGCTAATACGCTGGCTACAATAAGTTGCAAAGCGTGGTAGATCATAATTGGCAACAGGACTACGCCAGCCGCACTGGCTGAGAAGAGCACTTTGGCCATCACACTTCCCTGCACCAGCGATTTTTTGGAGCCACAGAACAGCGCCGTAATGCGATCCTCGCGGCTGAAATGGAGCAGGCGACTGACCAACTGCACAAAGCTATACACCACAAAGAACAGCGATAGCATACCCACAGCCAGTACAATCAGGTCGGACGCGGAGTAATTCTGAAATAGGTTCAGCTCAAACGATTCGCAAAAAGCGGTGTAGACAATCAACAGGATAGTAAGCTGGTCGAAGTAGCGCAAGGCTGTTTTATGGCGTTCGGCAAACCAGCCTAACCGCTTGTTCAACAGCATCCCCAACACAACAGGTACAATGACTTGTATGGCCAATTTTAGTACGATGGCTTGCAGATCAAATTGTCCATTGCTAGCACTCAGCAGAATGCTCATCCAAATAGGGGTAATGAACACACCAATCAGGCTCGAAATACTAGCGTTGAAGATGGCCGCCGGGATGTTACCGTTGGCAATCGATATCATCACGACCGACGAGGACACCGTTGACGGTAAGGCAGCTACGTAGAAAATTCCCGTCCAGAGCAACATCGTTTCGGGGGAAACCAACAAGGCCCGAGCTCCCAACACAATTGCCGGAAACACCACAAACGTGGTCAAGTGAATCAATAGATGGAGCCGATAATTGCGCAACCCCACCCGCAATTTATCTAGGTTGAGTCGCAAGCCGTAGAAGAAAAAGATCAAGAAAACGCCATAGTTGGTCAGTTCCGATACCGAGAACGGACCCGTCTGAATACCCGGCTCAGGCCAGAGGCGGGCCAAGCCAATCATAGCCAGTAGCGCTAAAATAAACCAATCGAGTCCGACACGAGCCAGTAGAGCGGGTAGCGACGTTTTTGCCATGCGTTAATTTTGGGTAGGTTTACTTGGTTGCAGCCCTCCATTTGAATAAATAAAACGATTTGATTAAGCACCAAAAAAGTATACCAGTTTCAACTTAATATCGGAGCTAAACCGCAAATTCTTTGCGTATAATGTCAGCGCCTGCGCTTAACGCATTTAACTTACCTCTTGCCACGTTTCGGGATAAAGGAGCCATACCACAGTTGGTAGACGGGTAAAGATTGTCAATGTCTACGAACTCAAGCGCTTTACGTAGTGTATCAGCTACTTCTTCGGGTGTTTCAATGGCGTTGCTTGCTACATCAATAGCACCAACCATTACTTTTTTACCACGAATGAGTTCAATCAACTCAAATGGTACATGTGAGTTATGACATTCTAAGGACACAATATCAACGCTCGATTTTTGAATATTGGGGAAAACTTCTTCGTATTGACGCCATTCAGACCCCAATGTCTTTTTCCAATCAGTATTGGCTTGTATTCCATAACCGTAGCAAATATGTACCGCCGTCTCGCAGTGTAAACCTTCTTTGGCTCTTTCTAACGCGGCCATTCCCCAGTCGTTTACTTCCTCAAAGAAAACATTAAAGGCAGGTTCGTCAAACTGGATAATGTCTACCCCCGCATCTTGCAGTTCTCTGGCTTCTTCGTTAAGTACTTTGGCGAATTCCCACGCCAATTTTTCCCGGCTTTGGTAATGGGCATCGTACAACGTATCTACCATTGTCATCGGTCCTGGCAATGCCCATTTTATAGGTTTATTCGTTTGTTTTCGCAAAAATTTAGCATCGTCAATAAAAACTGATTGTTGACGGGCAACCTCATCGACAACCACTGGGACACTCGCATCATAACGGTTACGAATTCTTACCGTTTTACGGTTTTTAAAATCTACACCAGTTAAATGTTCGATAAATGTGGTTACGAAATGTTGGCGGGTTTGTTCACCATCACAAATAATATCTAACCCCGCTAATTGTTGTTCCTGCAACGAGATACGTAAAGCATCCTGTTTGCCTTCCAGTAACTGATCGCCTTCTAATTTCCAGGGAGACCAAAGTTTTTCTGGTGGTGCAAGCCAGGCAGGTTTAGGCAAACTTCCAACAATTGAGGTGGGCAATAACTTCTTCATAATAAACTAATTTCAATTTGTTGTACCAGTTAAAGAGCAAAATTGGCCGACCACCGTTCTAAGAAACCTTTGTGCGGTTTAATGAAATGCTCTTCTGCAAATTTTCCCTGCTCATTGGCCAACCGGCTGCGCTCTTCCCGGTTGTATACAATTTTTGTTAACGAATGGTCCTGATTTGTCAAACTAGGCTTATGGTACACGCCTGCAACAGAATTGGCATTATAAATTTCAGGTCTGTAAATCTTTTGGAACGTTTCCATTGTACTGATGGTACTGATTAACTCAAGATTTGTATAATCAGCCAGTAAGTCACCAAAGAAATAAAAAGCCAAAGGTGCAACGCTATTAGGTGGCATAAAATAACGAACCTGCAAGCCCATTTTTTTGAAGTATTGCTCGGTTAGAGAAGAGTCGCTGGGCTGGTATTCAAAACCTATTATCGGATGATGATTTCCTGTACGATGATACGTTTTATTCTCGGCTACACTCAAACATATCACTGGTGGTTTCGCAAAGTGTTTTTTGTAGCTTTCTGAATTTACAAAATGCTTAAATATATTGCCGTGTAATACACCAAAGTTATCAGGAATACTAAAATGATCTTTGCCCTTGTTATGCTCTAAAAGCAATACACTAAAGTCATAATCGCGCACGTAAGAAGAAAAGTTATTGCCAACAATACCGTCAATACGTTGGCCTGTTTTGTGGTCGACAATATAAGTTTTTAAAATCTCAATCGATGGGAATGTTGTGCCACTACCGTCAATAGAAATATCAATAGAAATAATTTCCAATTCAACCGAATAGCGATCTTGATCAGGGTTATCCCAGTTGGCCAGGGCATTAAACCGATTAGTAATCATACTAATGGTATTGCACAAATTTTCCTGACGACTTGCTCCTCTTGCTAGGTTAGCAAAGTTGGTTGTTGTGCGCGTATTATCGGACGGTATATAATTTTCATCGAAATAAATACTCTTCAGTCTATATGTAAAGTCATTTTTAGTGGTATCAGGGGTATCTTCTATATAGCTCTTTTCGTCTATTCTTGACTCTTCTACTACAGTCGCTTTCATATGGTTACAGGTAGTTATTTTAGCTGGCAAATTTCAAAGTAAAAGATTAATTTATGTTTGCATAAACAAAAATTAGATAATATATCTTTTAAAGATGCTTATAGAAGATGATTAGTCTATTATTGATTGTAAAAACTGAAGGAATAGATAATTTCTCTTTAGAACGTGTTTGGGAATGGAGAAAAGTTGAGAGTTGCTCCAGCTTTGTGTCGAATAAGGAACAATTGTATGATTTCTTAACGGTCTACTGCTGCGGTACTGACTCACCTAGACGTATCAATGTGCGGGCGTAAACGGACCTTCATCGTTGCTATTCGGGGCCGACTCTGGCTTTCAGATGTGCGTATGGCAAATCCAGCCGATGGTCTGCTCACTGAATATAGATGCCCATTGCCATTGGTTAAATCAGAAAAGGCAGGCGGTATCGTCCGCCTTTCTATTTTACAGTACGCTTTGGGTTCTAATTTGCTCGCGGGCTTACTGAGAGGACTTAAATTCTTCAGAAAGCTGTTTTTCAAGATGTTATTTCCATATGAATGCATTCAGTTTGGATAAAAAACCTTATTTTACACAAATAGTAGATAATCCATCTCCTGAATATTCGCATTGAATAGCAAAAGAACAATAGTCTATGGAACGATTGGATGAGGTTGATATAGCGTTGCTTCGGCTGCTTGGCGATAACGCTAAACTAACCATCAAGGAGTTGGCCGAACGTGTTAACCTGACTTACACACCCGTTTTTGAGCGGGTTAAACGACTGGAGTCGAGTGGGTACGTTAAAAAATACATTGCCCTGCTCGATGCCGAGAAGCTCAATTATGGACTTATCGTATTTTGCAACATCAAGCTCAAGCAGCATGACAAAAGCATCGGTTACGAATTTGTGGCTGATATACAGAAGCTGAGTGAGGTTGTTGAGTGTTATAATATCTCTGGGGATTATGACTTCTTGCTAAAAGTGTACGTCAGAGATATGAAACACTATCAGGACTTTGTATTCAACAAGCTGGGCTCAGTAACCAGTATTGGCAGCACACACAGCACTTTTGTCATGAGCGAAACCAAAAACACATATAACATCAATGTTTAGCTAGTAACAGGCTTGACTAGTGATAGGCTCCTAAAGAGCCGGCTAAGTAACTTACAATCTGGGTTAGACCCTTCAAGCAAACAAGTCGGATGGAAGAACAAGATTGTCCGAAACATGCGTCGGTTAACTGCCCGCGCTGTCAGCAAAGCTTCGAGTGTCGGGTGGGCAGTATCAATTTGTGCCAATGCCAGAGTGTTACGCTATCCGATGCGCAACGTCAATACATCGAATCGCAGTACACTGGCTGCTTATGTGCCAACTGTTTGCAGGTGTTGCGCACGGCGTATAATCGACTCGAATATGATAAAGCCATTTCGAAAATTCTCTATGGACACTGAATCAGTGTATTACACGGGAATAGCTTAACAATAGTTGTGTAAAGTCAAGTATGATATTATCTTATCAAACGCCCGATTCGTGAGATGGAAATCGGCTAGTCAAATGGGTAGAATCAGTAATATTGACGGCACAGTCGACAGCTTATTGCATGACTACCCCTGCCAAGTAATTACCCTTGACAAGATGACATGTTTCACTTACATTTGTGACATAAGTCCCCCAGCAAATGGCCACCCCAACTCAACAACCCACCAGCTTGACCCGATCCTCGCCCTTTAGCGTGATCAATTCCTCACGACAGGGAGTACTGCGGGCACAAGTTGATGAGGTCGCCGCCCTGGTTGGATTGACAGATCGGGAGATGGCCTACGCCCTCAACATGACCCCCCGCAACTTACATCGACTCAAGGATGAGCAACGCATCAGTGTGGATGCTTCTGAACGACTGCTGTTACTCAAGAACCTGTTGATGCACGCGCTGGACACTTTTGAGGGACGGAAAACCAGTGCTTTACACTGGCTACGAACCCCTATTCGAGAACTGGCTACTCAATCACCGCTGCAACTGCTAGATACGGTAACAGGCTTTGGCTTGGCGGATGACGTCTTGGGGCGGCTGGACTACGGTTTACCAGCGTAGGCCTCAAGTATGCGCATTCTCTACCGCATCATTCGGGACAAGTATCGGCATACGCCATTGTCCACCGAAGGAAGCCGGCTGTTTGGGGGACGTTGGAATCCCAAAGGTGTCGGTGTCTTGTACGCTACCTCAACCCCAGAACTAGGCCTAGTTGAGACGTTGGCACACGCGCCCTCGATCCGCTATGAGGACTTGCCCACTTATTGGGTATTCTCGGTGGACGTGCCGGATGACATTCGCTACATAAGCCGGGAGGCACTACCTGAGTACTGGCAGGACGAAACCTACGAACGTACGCAGGGCTGGCTCAAAGACTGGCTAGCGGCCCCTGACCAGCTGGGCGTCGCTATTCCATCGGTGCTGGTTCCCTTGTCGTACAATGTGCTGTTACATCCAGCCCATCCGTTATTCAGTGAAATTAAGGTGGTCGGTCAAGAGGTTCAGCCAGTGGACCATCGGCTTTGGCGTTCTTAGCTTATGAGGGATGTCGCTAACAAATCATAGGTTGGCAGGCTCCTGCATGTCCCCAAGGCCTGCCCTGTGCTTTGACTACAGCCTAGTGATCCGCCACCAGCTAGCCGTTTTGGAGACACTATCGGGGCGTCAACTCTCTATCAAAAGCTCTCAGGCAAGGTTGGTTGTCCCATGGGATGGGCCGTGCTAGTCAGAACGATCTATTACGCTTCATAAAACGGGTGTTTAAAAAGACGCTTTATCCTGTCCACTTCCGAACTGTCAATGTCCAAAAATGGACAGGCAC
>NZ_BAAHBP010000006.1:0-84449 GCF_054776615.1 Spirosoma pomorum | reverse complement strand
ATAGCTGAAGATACAAAAACTCAGCATAGCAGAAGTTTTATACCACAAGCCCAGTTGTGCAACGGCCACGGGTGTTTTGTGAGACGCCTTTTTGGCTTGGATGTTATCGATCAAAACCGAGTGTTCCTATATATTAGATACTTGGTTTATACAACATAGATTATAAAGCACCCCATTCCTCCCATGCTTGGTGAAGATAAATTTTACATTGCAGCGGTTGGCGTATCGGCGGGGGGGATGGATCCCCTCCATACCTTCTTTGCCCAAATACCGCCGGACTCCGGAATTGCCTTTGTTGTGATCTCCCATTTAAATCGAGACTTTGTCAGCAGGGCGGATGAACTCTTAGCCCAGCATACGCCTATGCCTGTCTGTTGGGCTACGGAGGGCCAAGAAGTGAGACCCAATAGCGTATATATGATACCCGTTAACAAAATGATGACCATTGAAAACGGTTCTCTACACTTACAAACCCGACGAGTCGAGGATAAAATTAATTGGGCAGTCGATATTTTCTTCAAGTCCTTGGCCAAAGCAAAACAAACATATGCCATTGGCATTATTCTTTCGGGCGCGGGCACCGATGGCACTTTAGGGGCAATTGCTATTCACAATGAAGCGGGCATGGTGCTGGTTCAAGATCCTCAGACCGCTGCCTTTACGAGTATGCCCCAGTCTGCTATCATGCGGGATCATCCCCGTCAGGTTTTATCGCCAAAACGGTTAGCTCAGGCTTTATTAACTCTAGTGGCTGAGCTAACCTAACGGCATTTATACAACGAGCATGTGAGATTCTTTTTTAGTCATCATCGCCATCATAGTAGGCGTGGCCCTGTTTCGACATGTCGACGTTAATACGCTCCAAAGTGAGACAAAGGGGAATATCTGTATCTTCAATCCGGGCGTTTTTTGTACGCCACATCGGTACAGGCTGACTGCTACTACAGCGCCCTTATTTGAGTCAGATCGCTGGAGAAATAGAGCTCAGGTAAGCCCCCTGCTGGCTTTTGGGTAAATACGGTCTAGTCCAAGTAGAGGTCAGTTATTTCTGAAAACCTCGTGGATGCAGACACCGCTTCCAGTAGGCTACGATCAGGCTGAGCTCAGCCTGGAGGTCAGTGAAGCTTGATCCTTTCAGATGATACCCCTGAATAGTGCCTTGATAAGCCTTTTTGACAAGTTCTTCGTTCCCCCAGGTCGAGAAGTAAACAAAAGGAATGGCTTTCATCCGCAGCACCGGATCAGCATCGATCCGGTCGCGTAATTCAAACCCGTCCATACCCGGCATGAGAACATCACACAAGATGACCAGTGGAATTTCCTGGGTTTCCTGCAAATACAGCAGCGCCTGCTGACCATCCTTGAAAAAACGAACTGGGTTACGAATAGAGGCTGCCTTGAGTGCTTTTTCGACTAGGTAATGATCGTCAACGTCATTCTCGATATGAACGATGGGCATCTGATCGAAGGAATCGATTTGGGGTAAATCAACCATTGAAAACGAGCAAAAAAATGTTGAGTTAAACGATTGGTATCAGACTCAGGCGGGCAAATACACCCAGAAGGTAGTTCCCTGCCCTACCTCACTAGTGGCGGTGATCCCCCCACCATGATTCTCCACCACCCGCTGACAGATCGATAGACCAACGCCCGTGCCTGAATACGAATCGTTGCTGTGCAAGCGCTGGAAGACCTGAAAAATGCGATCCAGGTATTTCGGATCAAAGCCGATGCCATTATCGGTCACACTGATCCGATGGTAGAACGGAACGTTGGCGGTAGGCCGAACCTCGCCGGGTAGCTCCCTGGCCGAGCAGTAGTTATACTGAACCTGAACCCGGGGCCTTTGTTCGGGCTCGACAAACTTGATGGCATTGGTCAGCAGGTTGTCAAACAGCAGCGATAGCTGCGACTTATCACCCCTGGCCGTGGGCAATTCAGCAACCTCGATTTGAGCGCCGGTTTGCTGAATCGTTTGTTGCAGGCTTACCACCACACCCGCTAGGATTGTACGCAACGACACCGGCCCAAACGTCTGCTGACGGGTCGAGACACGGGAGTAAGCCAGCAAGTCCCGAACTAAGGTTGACATGCGCGCGCCCGCATTGGCAATGCGCTGTAGATGGTCCCCCACGGATGGGTCAGCATGATTGGCGAGTTGTAAAGTCAGCAGATCACTAAAAGCCTGAATCTTACGTAAGGGTTCCTGAAGGTCGTGGCTGGCGATGTAGGCGAACTGCTGCAAATTGTCGTTCGAGCGTTGCAGGTCTTGATTGACTGATAGCAGTTCCTGAGTCCGGGCCTGAACCCGATCGTCCAACTCAGCGGCTAGTTCCCGATAGCTCTGTTCGCTTTCCTGAAGCCGTTGAGTGGCCAGATACTTTTCTGTAATGTCGACCGCCATATTCAGGATGGCGTACACCCGGCCCTCGCCATCCAGTAAGGGTTGGTAAACGAAGTTGAACCAGCGCGTCTGCATCCGGCCATCAATCAGCAAATCAGCCGCCTGTTCGGTAGTGCGGTAGGCTTGCCCCGTCGCGTAGACGACGTTCAACAGCGGAATGAAGGGCTGATCGGCCAGTTCGGGTAAGGCCTCCATTAGCTTTTGGCCGATCACCGCTTTGGTCTTGCCCCATAGGTTGATCATGGCGTCGTTAGCCAGGGAAATGAGCAGATCGGCCGTTTCGTAGATGGCAATGGCAAAAGGGGCCTCCTCCACCAGACTACGAAAACGCAACTCACTTTTCTCAATTTCCTGCCGCGCTAGTACTTGCTGGGTTACCTCAACGGCCATAATCAGAATACCGGTGGTTTGCCCATCGACAGCCCGAATGGGGGAATAGCTGAAGTCGAAATACACATCCTCCAAGCTGCCTCTTCGGACGAGTTTGGCCAAGACCGCTGTTCCGTAGAAGGGGATGCCCGTGTCGTAGACGCTTTCCAGGAGTTCCATGAAGGGTTGGCCTTCCAGCTCCGGTAGGGCCTCATCGATGGGTTTGCCCACGATCGAAGCATCTTTACCCCACACCTCAAAAATACGCTCGTTGCCTAACTCAATGACCAGGTTACGCCCTTTGAGTTGACCGATGGCCATGGGTGCCTGTTCGACAACAGCGCGAAACCGGGCTTCCCGCTCAGCGAGCTGCTGGCGAATGACGACCTGACTCGTTACGTCAAGGGCCACGTTGATGACCCCGTACACCTGGCCCTTCTCATCAACAAGCGGATTGTAGGCGTGGTTGAACCAGACCCGTTTTAGCTGACCGTTTTCGATCACCTGAGCCATCCCTTCCTGCTGGAGAAACGGCTCGCCCGTATCAAAGACGTGCTGGAGCTGAGCCAAAAAGGGTTGACCTTCCAGCTCCGGCATGGCTGTGTGCAGGCGTTTACCGGTCACGGTGTCGTCTTTGCCCCAGATGGCCAGCATGGGGGCGTTGACCTGCTGAATGATCATGTCACGGCCCACAAAGACGGCCGTGGCCGCTGGGGTTGCCATAACCAGGTCCTGGAAACGGGCTTCGCTGGCCCGGAGTTGCTGCTGTAAGTGCGCTTCCTGAATCGCCTTCCGACGGGCCGTTAGCAAGGCAACAACCTGATTAGCCAGAATTTTTAAGGCCCTTAACTGCCCCTCATCGAGCTGGCGTACCTGGGAATCGATCACGCATAGGGACCCCAGTGCGAGTCCGTCTTCGTCAACCAGCGGTTCTCCTGCGTAAAAAACGATGTTTGGATCACCGGTAACGAGTGGATTCTGCTGAAAACGCTCATCCTGGCGGGCATCTTCAACGATCAGGGGGCTACTCAACGCCAAAAGGTTGTGAGCGCAGAAGGACTGTTCTCTAGGAGTTTGGCGAAACGAGAGCCCGCGATTGGATTTGAACCACTGCCGGGACTGGTCGACCAGGCTGATCAGGGCCACGGGAGTGCGGCAGATTTGGGAAGCCAGCAGGGTAATGTCTTCGTAGTCCTGTTCGGGTAAAGAATCAAGTACTTGATAAGAGTCCAGGGCGGCTAAGCGCTTGGTTTCCTCCTCCAGTGAGAGGGTATTCATCCAGCCTACAGGTTACGGTTACGCTGGTAAAAATAGGAAGAAATGTATATGCCAACAAAAGTACTGGCCCGGCTAGGGTTTGGCTATTCAACGATCGTGCTTATTGATACCATCTCATAGAAGGCTCCTAAATGAAATGGGAGCGTTGAGAAAGAGGTGACGTCAAGGGGGAGTTTAGACGTTCTTCGCCATCCAGATAGCCTCCAGTACGTCTTTAAGGCGTCGTCGGCTGATGGGTAACGGATGGTCCCTAATCAAAACATGAGCGCTCCTGGCGTCAGTGACTACCGCTTTGCTGACAAAGCTCGGATTGATCAGGTACCTTTTGTGTATTCGGATAAAGTCAGGCAGTTCTTGCTGACACTGACTAACCGTTCTACAGAGCAGTAAGTCCTTGTGGTTTGTGAAGTGAACACGCGTGTAATTCGCTTCACCCGATAAATGAGTAATGGTTTGGGCCAATTTGATCAGCTCAATTCGACGCATCAAGGATCAGAAGTATGTTGTGGTAACATCTACGATCAACGCCTGATAATAGATTCATGCAACCCGCATCAATAATTGGGTAGCCATCAATTGGGCACCTGTAGAAAAGTAGCCGATTAATGGCCAGCGGTAAATCTTTTCGCTGACACCGGGCGTAAATGAGGATACAACACAACCTATAAATGCCCGGTACATATGAACAAATTGGCCCAATTATTCGAACGCTTTGACCAGCTAGACACCCGGATGAACCAGTGGCTGGTCACCAACAGTATTGCTATTCTACGCGTGTGTATGGGCCTGGTGTTTCTGGGCTTTGGTTTCCTCAAGTTCTTCCCGGGCATCAGTCCAATTGAAGAGTTAGCTACCCGGACAACCACCCTGCTGACACTGGGTCTGTTTTCTGGTCACAAGGCGATGGATTTCGTGGCCGGGCTGGAATGTGTGATTGGCATCTGTTTTCTGACGGGGCGCTTCCTGCGCGTGGGGGTGTGGCTGATGGCGGCACAAATGGTTGGGGCGATGTCTCCGCTTCTTTTCTTTCCCAGGGAGTTGTTCCCCGCTCCGTTGCACGCTCCCTCCCTGGCGGCACAATACATTCTCAAGGACATTATTTTAGTGGCGGCCGGTATGGTGATTGCCTCCACCTGGACGGGTGCCCAGATCGTGGCCAAACCGACTAAGATGTTAACTAGTCTGAAGAGACGCGCGCCCAAAGTCCACCGGGCTGTCCCCAGCAACGGCTTGGTGTAGTTGCTACAGGAAAAACAGACTAGATTTTGTTGGTCAAAGTTTCGTTTAGGGATAAAGCTATTTCCTAACAAGGCCACCGACCTAGTGAGGGTTTGACTATCTAATTATTGTCCCCGTTGGTCTCATCTCAAAAAAGGCTCGCCCGTGAGACGAAAGGAATTTTCGTATCCTTAAGCCGGGCGTTTTTAGAAACGCCCGGCTTAAGGATACGAAAATAGTTTGAGAAGGAGTTAAAGTATATACTTTCTGACTCTCTATACTTCTTTTAGAAGGTATCTAATAGTAAAATCACCCGCTTGAGACCAAATTTGCCACTACTTATACGTTAGGGCGGTCGTTACTTCACACGTTTTATCCGTTTTAAACCGAATCCATCGGGCCTGAAAATCCTTCGGGAATGTATAGTTGATCGTTTTTCCAGGCGCAACAGTGAATGACTTATATGTCATCCAAACGCCCGAACCGACCGGATCGGCTTCGATGGTAAAGGTAACCGGCTGGGTAGTTTTGTGCGACAGTTGCAGACTGCGTTGGTCGTAAAAACCGATCAGATAAGGATCTGACGCTTCATTGGCTTTCACCGCTGTATTTTTCCAGGGGCCACCATGCCCTGTTGGTTTGCCCAGCTTCCACAGATCATCGATAGCACCCGCCCAAACGGCGGCTTTCTTATCATCCGAGATAATGATGTGTTCATTCGTTTTGGCTGCGTTCAAATCGATGCCCGTCATAACCAAGAGTCCCCGGTAGGAGGCATAGTCGTTGATTCGCAGATTATGCGACGAAACGGGTCTTATTTTGGCGTATCCATCCGCGTTTTCGGCGGGCAGTTCGTAGAATGTTCCGTGGCAATTGAGCAAGTCGCGTTCAGTAGCTACTTCCCGGCATATTCGAAGAGCGGCCTGATTGGTCAACGTCGTGTAGGCATCGTTGCCGAGGGGGAGCCGCCAGCGTCGTCCTTTATCATCTACGATCAAAACGCTCGATTCATTAATCGTTACTACATTCTGAGGAATCGCAAACTTCGTTTTGATGACGTTTACCACACCAGCATCCTCCTTCCGAACGAGCTGCATGTCAGCATTCAGTTCGTAATACCCAACATCGGTAGATTGCCCCCCGTTGTATGTCGAAGCGGCCAGTCCCAACGCTCGTCGATCAGCCCCCAGACCGTACATCAAACCACCCGACGTAGCAGTAGTTGAGACGGTGCTAAGGCCAGCAAACAGTGGGTTAGCGGTCGTAGTACGCGTATCGTTCGCCGAATAGGAAAAGTGGGCCGATAAATTGGCGGCTTTGTCTGACTTGATCCGAATCCACTCGCCAGTTACGTCGGCGGCAAAGGGTACGTGTGCGGCTTTGTGTGCGCCGACAGTTACCGTTTGCTGTCTGGACCAGCTACCTGTCCCGGTTTTATCCACCTCGAACGTCAGTTGAACATCCGAGTCGCTATTGTTCTGAACCCAGGCCGAGCGATTGGCCCAACCGGCAAATAAAAACGGCTCGGAGGGTTGATTGGCCGAAACTGCTTCATTTAGCCAGACGGCTCCTTCGGCGGTATTCGGGCCCAATTGATCGGGTAAATTCAGCGAAGTAAACCACAGATTCGAATTGGATTGGCCAGGTCCTTCGAGATTACCCTTTACTTTTCGTTTGTTCAGAAATTCTTTTTGAGCCGAATCGTCACAGCCGAAAACCAGCCGATCGTTCCAGCGGGCGTAATCACCAATTACTTTCAGATATGCCGAGCGGGGTCTGATTCCTGCGGTATTCGATGCCGTGAAACCACCCGGAAACTGCCAGAACATACCGTGCATCGTCATTAGATAATCCGGTTTCTGCGTCGTACCCACATCCCGAATGCGGGGCCATTCGGTATTCCAGCCATGCGCACCGTCGTACGAATGACTCGCTTTAGGAAGCCGAAAAAAATGCCAGCCAGTCGTCTTGTCGCGCACACCCAGCAAGACGGATTTGTGATCCCAGCCGGTGGCCCAGATGGGGTCCGTTTCCGGATGTTTATTGCCGTAGATACCGCCCGGCCCCGTTACTTCGACAAACTGGTTTCGCCGAACAACTTTCCAGTCTTTGCCATTCCACTCCGACAGGGAACCCGCATCTACATCGAACTGCGCCAGCGCTTTAGCTCCTGGTTCGCCGTTGTTCGAATAGACCATAACGCCCTGACCCGAATACACACCCTTGCCATGCGCACCGGGCAGCAACGTGTTTTCCAGATTATTCGATTCGTCCGATTCTTTTTTTCTACTGATGTTGCCATCCTCGTACAGCATCGTTGGCGTCAGAGTATTAACATCTACTTCGTAAAACCCTTCTTCCATCGTTCCGTAATAGATATTTCCTTTCGGATCAGTCAGATGGCGGGCGTTACCAGTATGACGCCCAGGCATGGTTTTATAGGGTATGACCCGGACATGCGCTTTGCTGTCGATAGCGTAGGGACCAATAAATAGCTGATTACTCTCGGGATGAATCATCCGGTTGGCAGGGGTACCACCGATACTTTCGGACCGAACGATCTGCTTTAAATCGGGCGTTATTTCGTACAGCTTGTCGGACGAGCCAAGCGGCAAATGTGGCCCGTACGTAACTACCCAAAGTTTACCCGCCCAGGGAACAACCGCCCCCGTGCCACATTCCCCTTCTTTGTTGTACATGGCCAGCTGCGGATAAATCCCGCTGTAAGACGGTACCTTCCTGGACTGAGCGATGGTTATAGTCTCCTGAATAAGCAGCCAGCCCAGCAGGCTAACCGAAAGAAAAAACGTTTTCATTGCGTTTAAAATAAACTGATAGTTAGACAGTTACCGGTGCTGATCTACTCCCAGCCGGGATTCTGCGTTAGTTTCGGATTTGCCTGAATTTCTTCCAGCGGAATGGGATAATACCGGTGTTTGGCCTGCGGTGTTCGGGTTGGATACACGTCGTTGACTGCTTTCGGAATAACAGTCAGGAAGGTGTTCGTCCGAGTCAGGTCGAACCAGCGGTCGGCTTCGGCAAACAGTTCCCACGAACGCTCTTGCAGGACGGCGGCAATAAGGGCGTCTTTCCCTAAGCCAGGCGTCAGGTCGCCCAGTCCCGCCCGTTTCCGAACCGTATTGACGTACCCATAGGCGGTAGCGGTCGCTCCATTCTGACGCGCTTCGGCTTCGGCGGCAACCAAGTACACATCGGCCAGCCGGATGATCGGGAAGTTGCAGTTGTTGGCTTCAGCAATGGAGTTCGGATCGCGGTATTTGCGGATCAACACGCCTTTCGGCGTAACGGGGGTAATGTCTTTCTGGGGTACGATCTTTCCCGATACATCCCGGTACGTCGTGTCGAGCAGCTGACGTCGTTTGTCGCTGGGCGAGAATGAGTTAAAGAAATTCTGGTAGGCAAACCACGACCCGTAGGACACTTTGGCGTAGTCAGGGCCGGAACTGTTACGGGGGCCGGCAATCCCCATGACGGTCAACCAGCGGCTAGGCGTTACGCGGTCGGCTTCAACGGCCCACATATTCTCAACACGGGCCGCATCTTCCTTATCTACGTCGAACACATCCAATACGCTCGGCATCAACGCGTATTTGCCCGAGCTAATCGTTGCCTGGGCCAGTTGCGATGCCTTTGCCCAGTCTTCGTTGTATAAGGCTATTTTGGCGTAAAGTCCCTGAATCGCTTCTTTGGAAGGGCGACCTTTTACCAAACTGGTGGAGTACGAAGGCAATCCGGCAACGGCCTGATCCAAATCGCTGTAAATTTGCTTGTAGATGTCGGTTCGCGAACTCTTGGTAACAAGTGCCTCCGCTTCATTAGAGCTGGCTCGGGTCTTGACGGGAATTTCGTTGAACGTTTTCGTCAACGTCCAATGGTACAGTGCCCGCAACGCATAGGCTTCAGCCACGATTTCCGTTCGGCGCTGGGCGTCCATTGGAATAGCCGGGACTTTCTCGATGACCCAGTTGGCGTTCTCAATTCCTTTGTAACTAAACCGCCAGACACCCTGGGGCCCCTCGGTCTCGTGACGGCCCGAGTTGCGCTGGGCCGTGTAATACGGATCGTACGAAAACAAGGTAATGGTATTCCGGCCTACCACAGCCCGGGGGTACGCCTGGTCAGCCGCAAAATCGGACACAGCAACCAATGGAAAGCCATACAGGTTAATTAGTGAGCCAGCCGCAGCCGCAATGCCCGCTTCGGCATCAGAGGCTGTTCTATAAAAATTGGTCGTAAAAATGGATGAATACACCGTTTCATCGAGTTTGCTGCACGAAACCGTCAGGCCCGACAAAGCCATCAGCAGTAGGATGTGTTTCTTCATGGGAGAGCAAGTGAACGAGCAAATGAGTGATGTTGTGTCAGTCTTTCGCTCATGATCTACAGTGTGATTTGGAGGCCCCCTAGGAACGACCGGGCGATTGGGTACGTACCGTTATCGACAAATTGTGTCGTGGCATTACCAAAGTTGTTGACCTCCGGATCGAAGCCCGTATAGTTCGTGAGTGTCAGCGCATTATTGGCGCTTACGTAAATCCGAATCTGGTTGATACCTTTTATTTTCGGGAACGTATAGCCCAGTGACACATTTTTTAGCCGGACAAACGAGGCATCTTCAACGTAGCGGTCTGAAATGGGTAATCGTCCGCCCTGAAATCCGCTGGCATACTCATTATTGGGGTTCGTTGTCGACCAGCGATTTGCCATCCCCGCCAGTACATTCTGTTGCCCCAGCGCCGTTTCGAACGTATACCGGAACAGGTTCATGAGCTTGTTGCCCTGTACGCCTTGCACAAACAGATTTAGATCGAAGCCCCGGTAGCGAAATGACGACGAGAATCCAAAGATGTATTTCGGCTGCGAATTGCCCACGATGAGCTGGTCAGCCGACGTAATCGTACCATCGCCGTTGATATCTTTCACCTTATGACCACCAACACGTCCGTCGTAGCCGGGTAGAATGGTCTCCCCCGTCTGACTAATTCCGTCAAAAATATAGGTCCGATACAGGCCCATCGGATAGCCGATCTTGAGCAGTGCGAACGCCGACCGGGGGAGTTCGTCCAGAATACCGTCAAGCGCCAGCACCTCGTTTTTGTTGAACGTCACATTCGCTGACGCATCCCATTGAAGCCCTCGTTTAGATCCCTGTAAAATCCGGCCATTGATAGCCAGTTCGACGCCCTGGTTCTGGATTGACCCGAAATTGCCCGTGATAAACGTATAACCGGACGACATAGGTAACACTTTCTGAAACAGCAGGTTATCGGTACGTTTGTTATAGTAATCGGCCACAACAGACAGACGGTTATTGAACAGACTGACATCGAGCCCCACATCGACCTGCGTGGAGCGTTCCCACTTCAGATCCGGGTTCGGGATGGCGTTGGGATTAATACCCGTAACCGGATTGTGGTTGTAATTGTAATTCAGACCCGATGCGACAACTGTGGCCAGCGATTGATACGGATCAATGGCTCCCGCGTTTCCGGTGATGCCCCAGCTTCCACGTAATTTCAAATCAGAAACCACCGGAATGGATTTCATAAATGGCTCTTCCACAATGCGCCAAGCACCAGCTACAGCGGGGAAAAAGCCGTATTTATTGTTCTCGCCAAATTTGCTCGACCCATCGGCCCGGGCCGTCAGATCCAGGAAATATCGGTCTTTGTAGCCGTAGTTGATCCGTCCCAGGTACGAGTCCAGCCGAGATTTGTTTTTGTCGCTGCTCAGCCGCTGATTCACTGCCAGGCCAACGGAATTATTTTCGGTGATGTCGTTCGGAAAGTTGGATGCGGTTTGCGTATAGCTCTGATTAACATTAGCCTGCGTAGCCAGAACCGCCGTAGCGGCCAACGTATGATGCTCGGCCAGACGGGTGCGATACGTGAAAATACTTTCGTGCAGAAGCGTCCGACCAAACGACGTAACATTCGATGCACTACCACCACCCGACGCTAACTGCGACTGGCTTAGAAGCGACAACGGTGAGTAAAATTCAGATAGTGTATTGCCCAGATCGACATTGAAACTAGGGCGATACGTAAAGCCTTTGAACAGGGCAAAGTCGACGTATACGTTGGCCAAGATCCGCTGGCTCGTTTGCCGGTTGATGGGCGTGATGAAGTTCAACGGGTTTGTCACTTCCTGGTATTGCCCATTCATTTGGTCCTGAAACGGGTAGACACTACCATCGGCCCGATACGGTACCAGCGTTGGAGGAGCCGCCACGGCCGCCCCAAGCACACCCGCCCGGCTGCTGGTTACGTCAGAACCCGTGCCGCCCACGCTCACCCCCCGATTGACCGAATACCCGTAGTACAAACTGGTTCCGATCTTTACCCGGTCGCTCAGCCGGTGGTCGATGTTGGAGCGGAATGAATAGCGCTCGAAGCTGGAGTTTTTGATGATCCCGTCTTGATTGAAGTAGTTCAGCGAGAGCGCCAGTTGGGTTTTCTGATTACCACCCGTAACCGAAAGTTGGTGACTCTGGATAGGCGCTTTGCGGAAGATCAGATTTTGCCAGTTCGTCCCTTCGCCCAGGCTCGACGGGTCAGCATAGATCGATCGTTTATAGACTTCATTTTCGAGTTGGGCAAACTGGCGGGCGTTTAGTAGGTTCAGCGTTTTATTGACCTGCTGCACCCCGCCGTAGCCATCGTAGCTAACGCGCGTCGCGCCGTCTTTGCCGCGTTTGGTGGTAATCAGCACAACGCCGTTAGCTGCCCGCGCGCCATAAATAGCCGTTGATGAGGCATCTTTCAGCACGTCGATCGACTCGATGTCGTTTGGGTTGATCTGCGAGAGCGGACTTACATCCGTTATATTACCTGTGTTGGCAATCTGAATACCATCGATCACGTACAGGGGTTCAGAGCTCCCATTGATCGAGTTGGTGCCTCGAATACGAACGCTGACATTACCACCCGGAGCCCCCGAATTCTGCGTGATCTGTACGCCTGCTACTCGCGCCTGTAATCCCTGCGCTACGTTCGCCACGGGCGTCTGCAGCAAATCGGCGGCTTTGACCGATGCAATGGCACCCGTCGTTTCTACTTTTCGCTGTGTTCCGTACCCCACGACCACCACCTCTTCCAGGGCTTTCGTATCGGGAATGAGTTGAACGTTGATTGTTTGCCGATTGCCAACCGCTATCTCCTGAGTCAGATATCCCACAAAGCTGACAACCAGCGTTGCTCCATCCGGCACGGCTAACTGAAACCTGCCGTTAGCATCCGTAACCGCTCCGCGCTGACGATTCGTCGAACCGGGTCCCGCCGAACCACGACGGCTTTCTTTAAGCAAAACACTTACCCCCGGTAGTGTGGCTCCTTTTTCGTCGGTGATGGTCCCCGAGATAAGCTGGTCATCCACTTGTTGTCGATATGTCGTCGCTACTAAAGGCAGTGTTTTGGCCCAACCCTGTTCCTCATGAATAACGACCATAGTGGCGGGCAAAAGATTTTCCGGCGTTTTACCCGGACCCTCATCAAGCATCTGCCGACCCTGCGTCAACACGGGCGACAGAGAGCCGACCAAAACGACGTAATACAGTAAACGCTTTTGTCGCATATTATGCAGATATTTATAGATTACAAATAGATTATCTCCGTACAGTACCTATTGAAATAAGAGTATGCAAAGGTAATTTTGCATTATACAATGAATGCTTGATTGGCCTGACCATTTTGCTTATCAGAATTATGGACAAGACAATATGTTGATTATTAGACATTTACCTTGAATGATTACCGAGAATGGACAACCCGAAAAAGCCGAAAGTTTCGCTTTTTTAGACATCGGCTGTCGACGGGTTAGCGAATCCTATGGCAAGCCCGACTGGGACACGTGGACGAATGGTGACTTCGTGAGCTTAAGTCACATACTTTTCAGGCAGACGCACGTACGCATCAGTCCGAACACGCTGAAACGAATCTTCGGCAAGATCAAAACTGATGCCCGCTATTACCCACAGAGAGCAACCCGGGATGCGCTGGCGGTTTACATCGGTTACTCAAACTGGGAGCATTTTGTCAACGCCCAGAAATGGACAGCCCGGCAGGTTGAGCAGTTACCCGATGTACTCGTCCGGGAAGAGAGCCCGCTACTGCTATCAACACTAACGAACTCAACAGCCCATTCTTCTCAGCAGGAAACGAAACAAACCCGTCGATTACTGCTGTTGATTGGTGGCTCCGTATTGCTCGCTATCATTCTACTATTAGTCTACTCGCAAAGTGCAAGCAGCGAATCGAGCCAACTCGTCTGCCGGAATCCGGTGGGCGAAAACCCGCATTCTGCTGTATTTCAACTAAAGTACCCAGGTTCTGCGGCCCCATCAGGCACATACTCGATTCTGTTTGGCGACGGAAAACGGGAACGTCTTACCTCCCACGATAGCCTTGCCACGCACTATTACGAACGACCGGGCCGCTACTTTGCCATTTTGCAACATGATGGCGCGAACATCGATACCTCGACGGTTTATCTACGGACAAAAGGCTGGACTGTTACCGCTAATATGATGCACGATACCAGCCGGGTGTACCCTATCGACGTAGCGCGGTTATTTACCGGAGGACGCCGTAGCGTTAGTGCCCTCGAAGCTGCCCACGCGGGTGTCGATACTAACCGTACATTCTTTATGGAGTTTATCAACAGCCATCCAACCCAGATCGATGGGGATAATTTCGAGCTAACGACCCACCTAAAAACCTCTCCTGATAGAGCGGGTGTTCGCTGTTCGCAGGTCGGCATTACAGTCTGGGGCGAGTCGTCGCAACACATATTTGAGGTGATGAGACCGGGTTGCGCTCACTGGATTCTGCTACAAAATTCTGATGTTCAGAAAAGTGGGCAACGGGATGATCTGAGTTTTATGGGTGCCGATTTGCGCCAGGGGGGTACGTTGATGCTGCGGGTCATCAATAGACAGGCCACTATCTTTATTAACAATCAACCGGTTTACAGAACGAGTTACAAAAAGCCCCTGCGCCAGATTTACGGAGCTAAAATTCGCTTTGCCGGAGTCGGAACCGTTGAGTCCTTCTTGTTAAGAGATTTGAAAACGGACGCTCTGTTCGACGGATGCTTCTTAAGCAACAAAAAGTTATAAGCGGCTGAGTATCGACAGGCTCCAATCACCCGATGAGGCGGGTTCAAGTGGTTTGCTCATTGGACTTTTCATCGGTTACTGGTTTGCCACACTCCAGATGAAAAGCATAGTCTGCTTCGCTTAAGTGTTGGCGAAGAAATTCGTCCATACCGATGTCGTGCCGTTCCAGCAGGTAGCGGAGGAAGGGAATACTCCGTTTTGCTTTCTCTAATCCTTCCAGTTTCATCGTCCGGCGCAGGCCTTCGTGAGGAAGCCCGGATAGGTACTCCTCAAAATAGAATTGAAGCAGTTCCCCTGCGGCCCGCGTCTCAGTCCGGGGGTTGATCTGCCGCTCCAGCCAGGCAACCAACCCGTCTACCGAATCGGACTGCCCTTCAACGGGCTCCTGGTTGAACACCATCAGTTCATTGGCCCGCTGGTAATAGCGATACGTCGCATTGCCGATCCGGAACATCCGGGCCATGTACTCACGTTGCCCCTCGGGGAGCAAGGCCAGCGTAGCGGCCTGCTGGTCTCTGTATTTTTGGCTGGGGTGGGTCATGGATCAGGCGGTTGGCGGAACCTTAAAAACGGATTGGTCACTATACAATTCACTGGCTGGCTGTGTGATGTTCTCTCCGTTCCAGAATCGATTGATGCGGTAGATCTGATCGAAGTCAATCTTAATCCGTTCGCGCTCGGCAGGCAGCGCGTTTTTTAGGATTACGTCACATAGCATGCCGCCGTCTACAAGCTGAGCTTCCCAGATCGAGTCGTAATTCAAAAACAAGGGGGCATGATACCAGCGGGTGACCGTCCGCTGGGTGGGTGGTTGCACCTCGAAATAGTTACAGTACAGCCAGTAATGACAGGCCGGGTTGTTGATGTCGACCAGCATCTGGTGCAGAATTGACGGCAGTGAGTGATCTGTCATTGGGCGTGGCTTAACTGGGGGCGTATCACATGTGCGATGTTTTGTCCACTAAAAATAGGAAAAGTATATTGTTAACGTGTCCTTGCCGGGTGTTACCATGAATAAACTACGGTAAGGGCTCCTCCCCTATTTCATCGGTTTTTCGGAGATACAAGGTGGTGATGCCCTGCCGAATCTGAATGGGAAAGGTCTCCAGCTCCCGGTCGACGCGCTTATGATCATGGGGCACGGGCCGGGTGATGTAGTGGGGGTCAATGAAGATGATGTTGAGCCGTTGATGGACCTGCCCCTTGATGCGTTCAGTATGCTTCAATAGATGCTCACTACCGGTTTCGTTCTTCAGTAGGGTGGCATCTTCGAAGTAGCGAAACGAGCAGTACCAGTAGCGGTAATAGTGATGATAGTTGGAAAAGCAGGTCTGGTAGGCCTGCGGATTGTCACGCACGGCTCGCAGGATTTCATCGGCCTGTCTCAACTCCTGCTGCTGGGTGGGGCTGAGCTGCTCAAACATGGACCGGTTGAGCAGCTCAGCCCGGTGGTTGCGCAGGTGCAGCATGACCTCGTCCTGGGTGGTTTGGCGCTCGATGTAGTATTTGTGCTTGCTATAAAAGGATAGGGAGATAGCTGGCCTGCCATAATTGACCAGTTTGAGGTTCTTGAAGGGCTTGCCGGGCCGATAGTACGGCTCGTACATTTTCATGAACTGCATGGGAACGAAATAGTACTCCAGCTCGGGATCAACGGGTAAGGCGGTGATCTGGTTGACGACGGGTGTGAGGGTAACAGCCTGCTGTTTAAGCAGGATACGCAGGGCATCCAGGGGGGCGTTATCGCGGTCCTTCTTGGCGGGCGTAGGCATAGAGAATAAATATAGGTATGCTTATGTGCTACAAAAGTAAATAAATGATTTAGGCTACTCCTTATTCCTTTCCCCTTTTACAAAAAATCGTTGATCTATTATCCTTTTTATCAATATATATTTGATTGATTTAAGGGTCGCATAACAATCTGTATATCAGCTATTTATAAAGACAAAAAGGAGGTTTGGTAGGTATAAAATAGCAATAAAAAGGAGGTTTGGTAGGACTACAAAAGGAGGTTCAGTAGGTGAAAAAAGGAGGTTTAGTAGGTATGTTTGATAAAAGGGAGGTTTGGTAGGAATAAGTTAAATCAGACTGAAATGGAGATATATTACCATTGTAAGTGCTCAAATCAACCGTATTTATGGCTATCAACACACTTGCACACTAAGTAATTACAGGCCAAAAAGGAGGTTTAGTAGGTATGATTTTACAAAAAGGAGCTTTGTTATATCAAAATCGTTTTTATATTTTTGATCATCATTTGGCCTTGTTCTAACAGCCACCTTTATGACTCATATATCTGATACAGAAACAGCTGCTCCAACGCAATTTAGTAAGCACCTTACCAACTATCAGCCCAATTTCTTTACAGAGTCTCGTCAGGAATTTACTGAGTTAGAAAAGAAGATAGTTGTCTTGGTTATTAACCAGATCGGCCATATGGCTTTGAAAGGGGAAATAAAGCCTGATACTAACATAAGGTTTCACATACCTTATGCTGAGCTAACCAACAAGCGATATGATCAAATAGCAAATGCCGCTGAAACACTTCAAATGAAGCGGATACGCTACCGGAATGATAAGACCGAAAAATTCCAGTTCATTGTCCCATTCCCAAGTATTCAGTCGGAAGTAGTTAATGGAAAGAAGATGATCGAGCTAACTATGTTTGCCGACATAGTTCCCCATTTTGCTCAATTGGGGAAGCGTTACACAAAGTACGAATGTGATATTATGATGTCACTGTCGTCAGTTTACGCGCAACGGATGTTTGACATTGTAAGCATGTATCAATGCCGAGGTCAAGACAAGTTCTCCTATCCCGTGGATTCGCTTATGTATATGCTGAATTGTCCTGAGGGCTATACATTCAACGACTTTAAAAAGAATGCCCTTGTTGTTGCTCAGCGTGAACTGCAGCAAAAAGCAAACATTAATCTTGACTGGACTCCATCCAAGAAGATAGGCAAGCGTATTGTAGAGTTAGATTTTTCATTCAAGACGGCACAGCAATTAGCGGCTGAAGCTGTTAATAGAGAACGGCAGCAGGTTAATAAAATGTCCGTTAACGAAGCCGTGGCTACTGCTTGGCAGATGATGAAGAATTACAAGCTGAAGGACTGGCAGAAAGATTTGATCGTATCTGAGCACCACTTGTTAGAAACATTCCTACGGGTCGATTCTGAGCTAGGGAATGGTCTGCGGCCCAATATTAAGAATCCGACGGCATATCTAATCAAGTCATTAGGTATTGACCAAATGAAAGCCCCCAGAAGAGCAACCAAGAAACCAGATCCCGTTCCAATTATTTGAAAAGAATCCTCCCGCTGATAAAACCACGATAATAATCTTCCTAACCACAGGTATACCTATCGGAGTTAAGTGTTTTTTATAATAAAACATTCGTAATTAAAATATTAAAGAAATTACTAATTATATTAAGAAGGCATTTGATAAAATATTAAATAAATTTCTTTTAGTATTCTATAACATCATATTTCCCTGCTGATACACAAACTCTTTTTCTGTACGGAACATTTTTGAGGCAGTAGTAATTTTTAAATCAACTTAAATAAGTTAGGCTAATACACCGTTTTCATTCAGATGTGATAAACCTGTCTAAGATACGTCTTAACTAGAATAGTATGATCATATATCACTTAAAGTAACTGAGGAGAAGGTGTTTGTATAGCGAGCGGGAACAGTATAGACACACTTTGCCCCCTTTTCAATTTCCATATTTCTTAATTAACACCCTGATTATCAGCGGTCTGTAAATTGACACAAGAATAGATTTTTTTGCTGCGTTCGATAAAAAATCAGTTTATCACTGATTTTTTTGTATAAAAACCTCATTATCAGTTGAAAAATACTGATTATAAACCTGATTGCTATGGATTCTAACAAGGAAAAAGATAAACAAGTGCTTATATCAGTGGATTTGTTTTCTGATTTTGAGCGCATGGCTGAAAGCTACGGATTAACGAAAAAGGGGCTATTAGAGGCAATGATCCTTTACTTTAAAGCTACAAAAGCAGATCCACGTGACCCAAAAGCGGATAATCCAACTGACGCAATAAAATCGCTTGACAAACGACTAGTATCTTTTATTCGTAAGCAAGAGAATGATTTATTGCGACCTATTAACGACGACATAAAATTATTGATTCAGCTAGTCAGCCAAGAACTACCAAAGACACTAAGACAAGGGCAGATAAAAACTATTGGTGGGGCCTTAAAACCAGAATTCCAAACTGATCGGTTTAGAACTATCTACGAAGAATTAACTAACAAATCAAACTAAAATTTTCAATTCGTCTAATGGTTGCAAAAGTCACTGCTGGAGGAACAGGAAGTTGTATAGGTTTAGCTCAGTATCTAGAAAAAGAAACACCAGGTAAATGGTTTACAACTGACAAAGGAGATTTAGAAATGTCTCACGTTGTTAAAGACATTGACTCTAACAAAAAAAACTTAGGCAAAGATGATGATAAGTACTATCAAATAATTTTGAGCCCAAGTCAATCCGAGCAAAAGCATATTGGTTACGATAGTTCTCTTTTGGAATCTTTTACTCGAGAAGCAATGCAAGCTTACGCAAAACAATTTGGAAAGGGAATAGAAAGCCAAAATTTGGTATGGTATGCTAAAATTGAACAGCAACGAAGCTATTCTCATACAGATAAAGCAGTACAGAAACAACAGCAATTTGAAGGGCAATCTAAGGGAGGTCCGCAGGCCCATGTTCACATTATTGTTAGCCGTACTGAGAACTTATCTCTATATCAATATCAGAGAGAGGCTGGCTTAGTCGATCGAAAAAACCCACTTAAATTAAGCCCTGCGACCAATCACCGAGCAACTAATAATGGAGCTGTTAAAGGGGGGTTTGATCGCAGTGCCTTCAAACAAGCTGTTGAAACGCAATTTGATCGTCAGTTCGCTTATGAAAGGCCGCTTACAGAAACATTCCAATATGCTAATATAATGCAAAAAGGAAGTCAAGAGGAACGCATTGCTTTACGATTAGAAGCACTTCAGAATAACCCTAATTATTTGCTTAATAAGTCTGTAGAAAATCAAGAAAGTAAAGATAATCAGTTTAAATCACGCGACATCCCCGGAAATGATTTGTCATTGTAGATTACTCTAATTACAAATAACTACCCCTTCCTCTCATGCTAACTAACACTATATTTTTAATTGTTGCATTCAGTTTGATAGGTTTCGTAATTACTATTATTCTAGGCTTGCTACGCAATCTGGGTTTAGACTTTGTTGTAGATACAGCCTTACAGATGATTCTGTACGACAGAAAAACCTACTTCAGAAACAATGTTATATGGAATAAGTTATGGCTTCGTTTTGGAGTGCTAGCCTTCGCAATTGCCGCTAGTGGCACTTTCGCTTCTCTTTTATTAAAGCCACTCATTCCTAACGTATTTTTTTCGTCAGCCTGGTTTTATTTAAGTGTTATAATAACGTTTGCGTACGGTTATTGGATTCGTACGGGAAAGCCCTCCCCCTTTGTCTTTTCCGAATCTGATCAGAGTTTAGAAGATTCTGAAGGCTTTTCATTTTCAACTCAAGAGGGCATCATTAGGCTCTACAATATATTTAGAGGAATTTTTATATGTGGTGGACCTGGAAGTGGGAAAAGCAAAAGCCTGATTGAACCCATCATACAACAAGCCGCAAATGCCAATTTCACAGGTATTTTGTATGATCGCAAGTTCCCTACGTTGGCAGTTGAGGTAGCAGGTGCTTACCGCGACAGTACTGTTTCGACTTACTATGTAAATTTTACAGACTTAACCCGTAGTCATCGAATTAATCCGATTGGCCCTAAACTTCTGACGAATGCAAGCTATGCACGAGAGGCCGCAGTAACTACAATTGGCAACTTGGATTACAAAGCTAGCCAGAAGCGAGACATCTGGATTCAGACTGCGGAGGCTTTACTAACTGGTAGCATATGGTATTTGCGTAACAACTATCCTGAACACTGTACATTGCCTCATGCTAGTAGCCTTATAATCGAAGCTCATCCAAAAGCTTTACTTGAATTATTGAATAGTGACGAAGAGGTACGCGGATTGATTGCAGCTATCACTAGCAGCCAGGATTCAGAGAAGACGTTAGCCAGCATATTCACAACCGTACAGAGTTACTTGGGTGTTCTCAATACACCAGAGATTTTTTGGGTAATGAGTGGAGATGACGTTCCGTTTGATTTGAACGATCCCTTGAAGCCGAGTTTTCTCGTAGTGGGTAATGATGCTGATCTACCTGCTACATATTCACCTTTAATCTCTTTGATAATTGCTACTGCTACTAAGCGTATGAATAAACCCAATAAGCTGCCTAGCATCATTATTCTAGATGAAGCACCTACCCTATTCATACCTAACTTTCAAGAGTTACCCGCTACAGCACGCGCCAATCAGGTAGCAACTGTTTACGCAGTACAAGATATTTCACAGATGGAAGGCCAATTAGGTCCTCAGCAGGCGGAGATGCTACTTGGTAACCTATCAAACCAGTTCTACGGACGTTCGACCAATCCCAAAACGCTACAAAGAATTACGACCTTGTTTGGGAAACATGACGTCGAGTACCAAAGCCTTTCCGCAGGTAGAAGTTCAGGTGACAGAAGTTCTTCGAGTAGTCAAAATATAAGCACGTCAGTCCAACAGAGAGACCGCCTACCCATGCAGTCTATACGAGACTTGAAGACGGGCCAATTCGCTGGCTTCATTGCAGAAGGCAACATGTCTGAATTTGTTTCCCAATTTGACGCTCCGCACTCTAAAGCTGTTACCATACAACCGTTCCTATCTGTTAGTGAAGAGGACAAGCGTAACAACTTCAGAAAAATTAAGGAAGACGTTAGACAGATGCTTGAAAAAAGTATTAAAGCTAGCGATGGTCCAACCCCACTTACTAAGAGTAATAGCAAACAGGTACAAGGGAACCCCGACAGTTGGGAAGATTTCGCTTAGCGATGTGTATGAGTTTTCGGGGGTACATATCACTCGATTCTGTATTAGTTAGACCGCGCCACGGTGGCCAGCAATCTCTTTTACCTAATAAGTCAAATATCTGTTAGAAAGGGAATTAATATGGTCATTTTTTCCGAAACGTTTAGTCCACCCATGACGGAATGAAGTGGTCACCATGACCAAAATCTCCATCTGTATCGAGGACCGAAGTAGAATTTAAGCGAAAGTAATCGAATAGAGAGTTGTCAATATGCCACATTAAGTATAAAGGGTTCTCCAGTACTGGAGAACCCTTTATACTTAATGGCATTATGTTTGTTTCCTAATATTTACTTTAATCTTCTCTGTATATAATTGGCGTACTAACTGAGACAAGCCCGCAGATAACTCCCCCGCTGGGGGATTGAATATGGGAACGGAAACGACAATTACCAGACGTAAAATCAACGCCTACCTTATTCTCATTGTACAGATTTCTGAACATTCCTTGTATTACTGACTTATCGGTGATTTCACCACCTGAATACACCGATAAGTTAGCTCTATTAGACTTGGAATACGGAACTGCGAACTGATAAGCAAAGCCAATATCACTGCCTTGGCGTGGAATAAACACATAAATGCCTTCCGCACCTAAGAAACCTGCCTTTCGATCAGCATAGTAGAGACCAGCGGCAACCATTGTTTCCTCGTCATTAATGTCGGGAAATCTTGACTTGAGTTGTACTTCAGGCGAGTCAATGTTCCCAGTCAGATGACCAACCATGAAATTTTCGGTTGTACCATACTCCATATATAGGTTGCCCTTACTGTATCCATTAACGTTAAGCCGCCAGTTAGGGACATAGTAGTCGGTATCTGTATCGTTGATTATAACGCCCAAAATCTTAGCCTCCTTTTCCCATATTAGCCAATAGAGAATACCAGCCAGGGCTAGAACAACGGCAGCAATAGCCGATTTGAGACCAACCCCTTTAATGGCTGTACTTAGTGCCACATTCAACGTATCCTTGGCAATCAACCGTGCCGCAACCTTAATTGCTACTGGGATTCCTACAGCTAAAAAGGTCCCACCTAGCGTTTCGGCTACAAATTGACCTACGCTATTGGCAACGGCTAGATTCTCTAGGGTTTTTGAAACAGACGTCACATAGGTGCGAACTTTATCGCCTGTATAATCGGCAACAATGTTAGCGTTGTAGCGCGACATAAATATGTTTGGTTCTTCTTCTGGACCATCGGAAGCATTGTTGGTGTTATCGCCTTCCTCAGATTGGAAACCTTGATGTGCGTTTACCGCTCCAATTAGGGCGTTTTTGAACTGCTTGATTGATTCTTGGTAAGACAAATCGGAGTTGTTTATGATTGAACTCAGATCGACTTTGTAATGAGACTCAAGATTTGCAACAATTTGAAGGCCAAGGGCTTTGTTATCCATGATTACTGATTTATTGATTAAGGGGGAATTTCTGATCTAGCCAAACTTGTTAACGTACATGTATAATATGTGCAGATTGGCTAGCTTCCTTTAAAATTCATCATGTATTCTATAAAGTTTAAATTGTAAACTAAATATTTACATATAAATGTATTTAGTTACAATTATGGATCGAGTACGTACGTCTGTCTATATTTCCAATAGATTTATATATTGAGAGGTAATAAATGTATTAAACGGATAGGGGATTAGCTGGCGAGTATATGACTGAGCAGGTCGTAGATGTACGACGTTTACTCGACGACTAGCTGTTGTAAAATGTCAAATGAATACCTTTACTGCTGTAAGGAATAATCTACACTAGTAGCATAAGAGTGAAAACAATTACAGAGCGCGTAGGCGAACAAATCAGAGAGGCCCGAAAAGCTAAAGGGCTAACCCAAAAAGAGGTGGGAGAAAAGATGGGGGTTACGGAATCCACTTACAATAGATATGAAACAGGAGAAGCGAATCTTTCTCTAATGACAATTCAAAAGATTGCAGACGCGCTTGATGCTACTTTTGACCCTATATTCAAGTAAATATTTTTTTATACAGACACTTGGAATATATTCGTAGTTTTGTTAATATTGTAATGTCAAACGACAACAAAAAACCCCTACGCTACACTTTCTCAGGGTACCAGCGAAGGGGCAAGTGAAACATCTAAACAGTCCGTTCAAATGAACACAGCGCAAAATTACGCCGTGGCAACTAGCCACGCAAGCACCCCTGAGCTAACGGCTCAAGTACAGACCCTACCGTTGGTATCCACCGGCCCTCTCTATTCCCAGATTGACACCCTTCGGGATGTATACCTTCTCTGCAAGAACCCTGACTTCGTCGAAGGCCATAGCCGTCTGCTAATGCAGTCTATAAAAGAGCTGGTACGGGCGCTGGACAATGCGATTGACAACCTTGACCCGCTGATTCTGGAAGCTATCTCATCCCGTTCGTTAAACACCTGATCAGCATGGTACGCCTTGGGAAAGACAAACTCATTATTGAGATTCCCTGCCACGGGGAAAACGTAGCCGATTCCTATCAGGGCTTACAAAAACGCTCTGTATAAGGTCTTCTACTGTCAACAGCTAAGCAGAACAGCCACAGCGCCGATGGCGCGAACTGGCTGGCCGTTTATCTAGGTCCGGCTATTGCTTAACTGGAACCAGCGGCTAAAGAGCTACTGAATCAGATGGCGGAAGCCTCAGAAGAACGCCCGTCTACAACACCGAGCCACTTCACAGATGAGGAACTAGTCACCCTCTTAGAAGGCATAGAGATCAGCCGTTTGAAAGAACTGCTACGCCGGATTGACTTCTTCGCAAACCAAGTTGACAACAAGTAATCCTTTTACTTTCTAAACATGATCTTCAAACGCTACCGTTACCGGATTTATCCAACCAAAGTGCAGGAGTAGCAACTTGCTCAGCACTTTGGGGCGGTGCGCTATATTTATAATTGGGTACTAGCTACCAAAAAAAACAGGCGTGGGAAGAAAGTAAAGAGAATATTAGCCGATACGACTTGTAAGGTTTGTTGCCCGACCTGAAGAAGAAATTGACTTGGCTAAACGACCCCAATGCTGCCTCACTTCAAATTGCTGTACAGCACCTGGATGCGGCTTTCCAAGGCTTTTTTATAGGACTATCCACGATTTAAAGCTAAATCGATTTATCAATCAGCCGCTCGCACAGTTGAAAGCAGAGGGACAAACCCTATTAATTATGACCGGTCAACTATTCGAATACCTAAATTTGGACCTACTAAGGTTGTTGTTTCTCAGCGGTTTGAAGGCAAACTCAAATTAATCGCCGTAACTAAAACACCCACCGGTAAGTACTACATGTCTAGTCGAACTGGATACACAACCAGCCACTAAGCCTGAACCCGTAGAATCGAACGCGATTGGCATTGACTTAGGTATTAAGCATTTTGCTACCCTATCGACGGGCGAGAAAATTGACAATTCCCGGTTTCTAAACAAATTCCTCAAACGCCTTAAACGCGATCAGCGCAAACATTCCAGAAGACAGAAGGACGGTAAAAACCGCGAAAAGCCCCGCCGTAAGCTAGCCCTACTACATGAAAAAGTAGTCAATCGACGTAAGGACTTTCTGCACAAATTAACAACACGGCTCACCCGCAAAAACAAAGCGGGAACCATCTGTATTGAAAACTGAAGTAGAATCTAAGCGAAAATAGTGTTCAATAAAAAAACCATATGTTTTAATTGTATTATACTGTAGAAAGATAATTACATGCGGTAGCTTTGTATCCGTATTGAATGATTATGCTTCATAGAAGCAAGCTTGTGTATGATGTATTATAGAAGAAAGGTCTTATTGTCAATTCTTGAAGCCTTTGGAGGGGAAATCGGTAAGATAGACTTACAAAAGCTACTATTGATCTATACGCGCTTTCAAGCTAAGCCATCCTTTGACTTTCTACCACATTATTATGGTTGTTACTCTTTTCAGTCATATTATGACCTACGCGCCCTAAAAACCTATGGCTATATAAACGAAACAGATAAGCAGTGGAAACTCATTAAGCAGGATACCTACTCCTCACTTCTCAATAAGCCTGATCAGGACTATCTTAAGTTTTTGCGTAGAAAATACGCTTCCTATACGACCAACGACCTGATACGGGCTACCTACTTGTCCGAGCCTTACTATGCTATTAGGAGCACCATAGCACCTATTGTTCTTTCCACTGATGAACTGAACAAAGTGAACCGCTATACTCCTCAGAAAACAGGTATTAGGCTCTTTACTATTGGCTACGAGGGTATTTCTATAGAAACGTATTTCAACCGGCTGATCGCTAATGGCGTTAAAGTACTCTGTGATGTTAGAAGAAATCCATTAAGCCAGAAGGTCGGTTTCTCTAAGTCGGAACTTAAGTACGTGTGTGAAGCTATGGGTATTGCCTACGTACACATTCCTCAACTGGGCATAGCCAGCGAGAAAAGACAAAGTCTTAATTCGCAAAAAGATTACAACGCCCTGTTTGCTGATTACGAAGAAAACCAACTCGTTAATCAAACGGAATATCTGGAGCAAATACTAGGCATATTGCAAAAAGAAGAACGGATAGCATTAACTTGCTTTGAAGCATCCTATTTTCAGTGCCATCGTAGCCGGATTGCAAATGCAGTTACCAGATTGGAGGGCTGGGAATACGAGCTTCTTCACATCTAAACCTTTTTGTAATGGCTGTTACCAGAGTCCTCATTGCGGTGAAGACCTATCCTTCAATTTCTACCACTTATGATGAATTAGTTTGTACAGCGGGTTTTCTGGAAGACGGGACATGGATACGTATCTATCCAATCCAGTTTAGAGACCTAGACTATTCAAAGCAGTACAAAAAATATGACTGGGTTGAAATGGACCTAGTCAAGAACGGTAAAGACTTTCGCCCCGAAAGTTTCCGCCCGGTCAACATCATTGATGTCAACGCAAATACAGTAGGACACATCGGCACGGAGAAGGACTGGCAAGAGCGTAAAGAGATCGCGTTAAAAAATATCTATACGAGCTTAGACAAGTTGATTGCTGACGCTAAGGACAAAACTAAACACGTGTCCTTGGCCGTTTTCAAGCCCACAAAAATCACAGGTTTCAAGATAAAGGAGGTCGAGCGGGAATGGGATCGGGAAAAGCTTGAGCAAATGCGCCAGATGAACGTTTTTGTTGAACGAAAAGCGCGTAAAGAGCTGGTGCGAAAACTCCCTTACAAATTCAGTTACACCTTCGAAGATGAGAATAGTAGGGTAAGTACGCTGATGATAGAAGACTGGGAGCTAGGAGCCTTATTTTGGAAATACGAAGATGAAAAAGAGGCTTGCCAAAAAGTGAAAGAGAAGTATTTTGATGATTTGGCCCAAACCAAAGACATTTATTTTTTCTTAGGGACTACTCTCGCAAATCATCACAAGTCGATTAACCCGTTCATAATTATAGGGACTTTCCACCCAACATTTCCCAAACCTCCTAAGGTATCACCTCAACTTGAGTTGTTTGGGTCTTAATCTTTTACCCATAAAAGCTAATTGTGTTAGATTACAGCTAGCTCTTGTGTTATAGGCCAGTACATCTAAAAAATCAACTTATCGCTTTTGGGCTCTACGTAGCCATAACGCCCCCCGATGATTAGCACCATGATATCGGCGTCCTGCTCAACCCGGCGACGGCAGTTTTCGACCGTGTCCAAATCGGGGTTGACAGGGAAATAGTCAAACTCGGAAAGTAGGGGGGGTGTAACTTATCTCTTCGATAAATCGTCTTAGGTCTTTATATACCTGCTTGAGATCGTAGCAGGTGGAGCTAACCGTGATAGTCGGGGCGTTACGGGGTATTTACAACAAGCTTGAAAACTAGGTACACTTAGCTCAGCTAACTAATATACATTAATAGTATTAGGGCATACATTTGAGCCAACGGTTATCAGATTCTCTGGGCTAATCACGTAACGACATCACCTCACGCTTTAGACTCAGTATATACGAGTATTTCTCGTCCGTCAAGTACGTCCATATCATATTCATCCTGTTGCAGCATCCAATTCAAGTATTCATCAAAGGAGTCGTGGTTAGAAAGTCCTTTTTCGCGCAAAGTTGTAAACTGTTCTCTTAATATGTCTAACTCTATAATCTCTGTCTTCGGTCCCTTCTTTATAGCTTTTGGTGGATTATAAATAGGTTGTTCGGCTTTCCATACCTTAAACTCTTGATCTAATTGATCTGTCATCAAGGCTTTGTATATAGCGCCTGCTGGTGACTTTATACGCCCATTCTTCTTCGCTTCTTGATAATATTTTATTGTAAACCGTAAATAGTCTTCGGAAAGCTTTCCCTGCTGAAAACGAGTCTTTATATCGTTGAGGGATTTTAAGCTGATGCCTATCTCAGTAAGTGTTTGCTGTGTACCCTCAGGTAATTTGATATCACTTTGCGTAACGACGGTAGGCCGACTCAGATAAAAATGCAGAGAACTCACCGCTCTCCCTGTTTTTACTTGCTGATACTCGAACGCCATATCTGTCTGACTAAGCTCATTCTTAGCCACATCCAGTACAAATCGTTTAAAATCAGCAAAATTTTGATAACGCTGCTCTAAGTTGAGCGTCTTCTTTAACGTGGCTAGCTCCAATACAATTGTATCTTTATGAAAAGCAGAGGATTTAAGCAGCCAGTATAGCCTATATGAGTAAAAGCTTCGGAAGCCTAACAGAGTCTGAATTTCGGCTACAGTGAAATTCCCTTGTAATTCTAGAAGGTAGGGCTTAATGAAGTTATTAAACTGGGCAATTAAATAACCTGATCCTTCCTTGTAACGACAGGTAGCCATAAGAGGATTACTCACTATTTCTCGGCGTCCTTGCTCGTCTTTGGTTTCAACATGAATGATACGACTAGCTAGTCGTATCACTGCCTCTCTTACCTGAGCATAAGCCTTCCCCCCTACTTTCTCTTCCGGGTATAACTCTGATACTGGAATGCGACACAGCACAAAATCTTTATCCTTCCGATCAATCCGTCCCAATAGACACACAAACAAACGTGATTCGAGCAGTGACATGTCATAACGAGCTCGAATCAAATCGTTGTGTTGAGCAACTAGGCTGTCTTGTCGAATCTGTCTTGTTGTAGCCCGCTGATCTGCTTCTAAAAACTCAGAATCGTTGCTAAACAACTCTGTCTGTGAACTAGTGGAAGTGCTACTCTTTGCCATAGAAAGGTCACCTTATTACGAATTTAAAGATAATCATTCAACCAATAATCTCATCGTGTAGAGGCCTGATCAAACGAGTTATCGAACTGACTGTGATGTTCAAAATTGAATTGCGAGAAAAAACCCGTCGCGTAGGCACATACCCCTCCCCTTCTACTTTTAACTACTTATTTTTAGTCATTAATGGCGGTACTTTACTCGTATTAGAAGGATTTTACAAATAGCTGAACCATCTTATAAAACCATTGGACAGTCTTAATTACGGTACTTTACTCGCATTTATGCCTCTTTTTATCTGCTTGACGTACTCTAACTCGCAATAAGGCAATACGATAACGCTATTCAACATGGCAACATTAGAAAGCATATTTGATGCTCCGGCTATTGTTCATCACGAACGCATGGTGACAGTTTTGCACGGTACATTCCTCGTATTTGACGGTACATCTCTCGTAGATACGGTACATTCCTCGCATTTAACGGTACATCTCTCGTAAATAGACGGTACATTCCTCACATTTAACGGTACATCTCTCGTAAATAGACGGTACATTCCTCACATTTAACGGTACATCTCTCGTAATAATATGACATAAATACTTGGTATTGAGTCAGTTAAGAAGGTATTAATTTATTAATAGCTTACAATCATTTAACACTAAGCTTATTAATAAAATGGCTCAGCACTTTTAAAGTGTTTTTTTAAAAAATCTATTCATCAAAGAACTGGGTTATGCCCATTAATGGGTTTAACCACGACGGTACATTTCTCGCAATTAGATATTATATCCCTGACACAGGTGTTTCATAGCTAGAACTGTCGTCAAAAATTAAATATGGATAGTATAAGTAGGTATAGGCAATCAATACCGTAATAAATAACTTTATATGTAGATATGATATATTTTATAATCGCAGTGATTTGTAGGATGGCTTCGACTATACATCTGAAATGTTGTCAATCTTGGGAGTTGGGTTAGCCTAGAATCTACTAAAGTTCGTAAAACATAAGAAAAAACGAGCGAAGTGACAGCTTGTCACTTCGCTCGTTAAGCTAGGTTGTTCATGCTTTAAGTGGTGGATCTATCTATCAGAAGTGACAAGCTGTCACTTCGTGGATAGCAGTGCTAATAATTCATTTGTGCTTTTGATAAGCTCAGAGCACGCCTGTAAACCTAGATCACCGTTAGCAAGCTTTTGAATCTGTGTTTTTAAGTCTGTAGCTCTTTTTGCAGATTTTATAGACAAGCCTATAGAATTAGTACTAGTCAACCCACCACCTGAATGGTTTGACAATTTCAATTCAGGATGATTTTTAGACTGAATTACTGATTTAGGTAATTTACCCGCTAAGACTTTACGCTTAGTGTCGGAGTCAGTTTGTTCGAGACTAGCAGCAAATTCGCCGTCTCGTTTGATTGTACGGCTGCTGACACCGTATTCACTCGCCAAGATTTCGGCCACGTTTACCTGTGCAACACCGGACTGTAGATTGCTACCCCGTTGTGTTTTCTGCTGATTGTAGCGTAATCCTCGTAGGTAAGAAGCCTGTTCTGGCGTTAGATTTCGTCGACCTAGTTGGTAGGCAATCATGTAGTCCTTGGTTTCATCAAGTGAAGCAAATCGAACCAAGTTGATACGAAAGTCGAGTTGATGTTTCCGAATGATTTGCTCACGATTATGACCGTCAATAAGAACATAGACGGGTGTGCTCTCAGATCCTGTGCCAGCTACATCAGCCGTCGTTTCCCATATTGTCAATGGATCTTTTACCCCGTGTTTTAAAACATTCTGTTCTAACTGGTTAAGTTCGTCTGCTGTTAAAGGTGGAATTAGATCGCGAAGCTGTTCTAGAACAACAATTTGATTTTTGATATTCTCCTCAGCTGATAGGAGGGAAGGTCGTACATCGACGGTCTTTTCTTTCATCAGCGTCATAAAGTCTTTCTTTGCCATTTTACAAGGTCATGATTTCAGTAGCTAATTGATAATACTGCTGCCACGAAGCTGATTTAGGTGCATAGGCATATAAATCTTCTTTAGCCACTTGAGACTGTTTTATAACAGTTGATACTTCAACGATCGCATCATAAATATGAAAGTTGCGGTAGGTGTCCCGAATGTGAGTCATCATACTCTTATGGACACTTTGGTTTTTGTGTACCATTGTGAACACAATACCCTTAACGGTCAGGGAAGGGTTGATATATGTTCTTACTTCGGCTATCCGGTTAAATAAACTCTCGACACCATGATAAGCTGACGCTTCGGGCTGAATAGGTACTATACTGCAATTAGAAGCAACCAATGAACACGTGGTACATATACCCAGGCTGGGCGGACAGTCGATCAATATATAATCAAACTGTGAACGTGCCTCTTCGAGTCTAACCGTTAGACGTCGGTCCGCACCTATTGCATTCGCTAACTCTGATTCTTTATAAGCCATGCGAATATCGGATGGCGTCAGAAACAGCCGCTCACCTACCTCTAGCATTGGTAGAGGGGAGCTACCTAGTAAAGAATCGATCACTTGATCAGTTGGCTCG
The DNA here is from genome assembly GCF_054776615.1 of Spirosoma pomorum. Lineage (NCBI taxonomy): Bacteria > Pseudomonadati > Bacteroidota > Cytophagia > Cytophagales > Cytophagaceae > Spirosoma > Spirosoma pomorum. The sequence goes on along the minus strand of NZ_BAAHBP010000006.1, from coordinate 53,279 downwards.
TGAACACCAAAGCATTGTGACAGATTACCCTGCGAATCCATATCTACCAACAGTACTTTGTTACCTAGTACGCTGAGCGCCTTACCAACATTTATCGTAGTAGTAGTTTTACCAACACCCCCCTTATGATTGACAACAGAAATCACAGTTGCCTTGTCGAACAAGTTTTCTGAGTAACCATACTGTCTCAATGCTGCGTCCAATGCAGAAAAGTGTTTAGCAGGTACTTCTTTCTGATTAGTGAGTGCTTTGTGAAGCGTTTTAGAAGGTATACTGGCCTCCTTCTCAATTTGAGAGAGATTTAGCGCAGGTTTCGCCCTGAGGAATTTCACCAACTTGTCGTGTGTGAGCATATAAATAAATAGGATAAATATTTATCCTTTGTAAATCTATAAAGAACTATTATTATCCAAAACAATAAGATGATTTTTGTAAAAGGTAGTTGATACAGATCTGAGCGCGCGTTCGTATGATAACCCGCTTAGAGCAAGTAATTGTGTATTATTATCCCCTATTGACGAGGAGAACATGGCTCTAATAGAATTAAATGCGGTTATTTTGAATGCTGCTCAACGGTACATTGAACTTCAATAGAAGACCCCCGCACTACTGGATTAGGCGGAAGATCAGCACTTATCCATCAAGCCAGGAACAGTTTAACTCAAAAGATAGGCCATAGGTCATTGACGGACAATGATTTTGTAAATATCGTAAACGGTCATGGTTCTGTTGAGGATAAACAGGTGATCCACGACTTTGCCAAAGCCCAAGTGGATCTGCGCGATCAACTGGAGGATACTCGTTCTATCGGGTTTGTACTGGAGTAGGCTGAAATGACAAAAGATCTATTATACTACCGGGCCAAATACTCCGAGAAATGGAAATCGGAAAAAACGATCAAAGTTATTGAGGTACTTGACCGGCTGCGAGTGTGAAGCCAAAATTTTCTGGGTCAACCATAAGTGTAGCCCCAATCGAAGAGACGTTTAATTGTACCGTTGTTTACTAAAAGACATATAAAGATTACTTCAGTTCAGAAAAAATTGAGTTAAGATCGGACGGAAGCCCTATGCCTGTTTGAATGATGGGAAGACACCCTAGTCCGAGTGTATTCATCAAGGGCTAGCTCAAGTGATACGTGGAGATTTGGCAAGCATAAACCGAGTAACGGCGACGAACCAAATCTGCTATTAGATAATAGATCAACTATCTGCCGGGGCGCTGACAGTCCCGCGGCGACTGGGCCGCGATCAATTCGCCCGTGATGCTTAGTACACACTCCGCGGAATCAAGTAGTTGCCGTGGTCCGGCTACTATATCTATAATCTCTGTATAACATAGGGAGGGGTTTGCTACAAAGCAATAGACTTGATCAGACCCACACGTTTGTCCTTATGGTACAATCGTGCTGAAACTACGTTTATGTAAGCCAGTTCCTCATGAGGATAGCTGGTTTGCTATAGTTGATACGACCGATTACAATCGACTGGTAATAAATCGAGGCTTCTTGCTGTATTACATACTATATATAACGTAATAGGGTACTAAAAATAGACCAATGTTACTAAATTTGATAAATAGTCAATTTGATAGCAGCATGAATAAGTTATTACCCAATGGCTAATAGCTGACCTTCACCTACAGATTATGGCCGTTGACAACGGATAAACAGTAGTTCACAACTTACAAGAAATTCCAGGTAGTAGCTATAGCATGGGTACATGCTTATTACATGTACCCATGCTATAGCTAAAGAAAGTTTAATGGTTATTTTTTTCTAGTAGGAGGACACAAACGTTGGAGCACTTGGCCTGATCAGCTGAGAGGGGATTGACCAATTGGCCATAGTCGCGATATATTTTCTCTGGTAGAAGACCTATTTTGGTAGTCTACTCGTACAGCTTAACCTTTTTTTATCCATCATCTACCTGAAACGTATGAATTAAAACTACTTTCTGTCTTACCACCTACCTAATCTCAATAACCAACGCCTTCATTATTGAGAGTCTCGTATCTGGCTTGTTCTCCCGGTGCCATTCGTTAGCGTATCATTTACTGCGGGTTCCGTAGCATCTGACTCATAGCACGGAACTACGCTGTTACTACGGCGTAGTTTGTCAACCTTCACTCGTTTTTCTAATTCACTCGACTTAATTTATGCAACACATCTCTACTGCTAAGAGGAATTGGCTTCGATGGCTGCTCAGCTGCTTTATCAGCCTTTGGGTAACCACGACAGCACTCTCCCAGATATCAAGTTTTTCCTCCGCTCAAATTGAAGCCGGGACGGGCTGTGATTGGCCGTTCAGCTCGCTGGCTACCAGTCCGGCCGACAACAGAATTTATGGATTCTGGCGTAGGGGAGCAGGAGCAGAGGCCACCTACAAACTCATTCGCTGGGATGGGAGCAGCTGGACCACCCTAAGTACATTTGCTCCTTCAGGGACTACCAATTCACCAATTACAATCCCCAACTTTACTAGTGCCACTGATGACGTAGACATGGCTATCGATGCCCAGAATCGATTTCACGTCGTTTTCCGGGGATCCCGGGGTGATGGGCTTACTAGTACCCGGGGGGTCTGGTACGGGTTAAGCACAAACGGTACGTCCTGGACGTTCACGGAGATTCAGACCTTCTCCGATCCTAGTGGGTTCAAAAATACCAACGATCCTGTTATCGAAGTTGACGCCCAAAATAACCCGCACATTGGCTTTCTAACTTCTGATGCTAACGACCCACGTACGTATAGTATTCGATACTACCGCTATACGGGGGCGACTTGGGTTGGTGAGACAGCCTTTACTCAATCGGGTGGCTCACCAGCTAGTAACGAGATCAACAATTTTGACATGGCTATTGATGGCGCAGGCAAAGCGCACTTGGCCATTCAACGGGAAACCAATGGGCAGGGCCGAAACGGAGGCCTGGTCTATACAACCAACAGCTCGGGGAGTTGGGTCGCTCCTACGGTCATAGCCGAAGGCGCTCAAGACCAAACCCAGGGCACCACATTAGGCATCGATACTGATGCGGGCAATAAAGTACATATTGTCTTTTCTGGCTATCCCGGTCAGATTAAATACACAAATAACGCATCAGGAAGTTTTGCGACACCTCAGCAGATTAATGGTAATCTAGCGGGTAGTATCATTGATGGCTCCTTCCGGATAAACAGTAATGGCAGTAAGTCATTTGGGTATAACTCAAGTGGTTTGCAGTTTGCCTACCAACCTGGTGGATCCGGAAACTGGTTAACGGCATCGGCCTTTGCTCCCCAGACGGGTGTGAGTTTCGGCTCCTTCCCATCCGCTATTCTCTCACCCGGCGGTCGGATCATGGTATTGTTTGACTATTTGTCAACGGCAAGTGGTAATTGTGGGACCAGTAACACCCGGCGCTTATGGTATGCAACAGCGACTGTACCAACCACAGCTGCAGTCCCTACCGTAATCACTAGCTCTGCTAGTGCCATCACGACAACCAGTGCTAGTCTTGGAGGCAACGTAACGGCCGATGGGGGCGCCACTGTGACTGGGCGTGGTGTAGTCTACAGCAGCACCAACACTAATCCTACCATCGGCGGTAGTGGGGTGACGCAGGCAGTCAACGGATCAGGTACCGGTACCTTCTCGGCTACGATAACTGGTCTATCGCCGGGCACTACGTATTATGTACGAGCGTATGCCACCAACAGTGCCGGTACGAGCTACGGTTCCCCTGTTGTAACTTTCACGACCAGCGCTCCTACCATCACGATCGCACCGACCACCCTGCCCGGCGGTACTGTAGGATTGGCTTACGCCCAGACGTTCACTGCCTCAGGAGGCACTGCACCCTACACCTATGCGGTGACAGCGGGTGCCCTGCCTGCGGGTATGACACTGACTTCTAGCGGGACTCTGTCGGGTACGCCCACGGCGGGGGGAACGTTCAACTTTACCGTTCGAGCGATCGACGTAGGCGGCTTCATCAGTACGCGAGCTTATTCATTGGCTATTGCTGCGCCAACGATCACCGTATCGCCCGCTTCGCTGCCAAATGGCACGGCGGGCACGGCCTATAGCCTGAACATTACGGCCTCGGGGGGGACTTCGCCCTACACCTATGCGGTGACAGCGGGTGCCCTGCCAGCAGGCATGACACTGGCCGCCAACGGTGTCCTCTCGGGTACCCCCACGGTCAGTGGTACCTTCACCTTTACGGTGAGGGCGCAGGACTCCTCAACGGGCTCGGGACCCTATTCGGCAACGCGCGTCTACACGCTGACGATTGCTGCGCCAACGATCACACTGACTCCTGCCAGTCTGCCAAACGGAGCGGTGGGCTCAGCCTACACCCAAACCCTGACAGCCTCAGGAGGCACGAGTCCTTATACGTATGCGGTGACAGCAGGTGCTCTACCAACAGGTATGACTTTAGCCTCAAACGGTACCCTTTCGGGAACGCCCACGGGGGGGAGCGGTATCTTTAATTTCACCATTCAAGCTACCGACGCTCAAAATTTTAGTGGTACGCGGACCTACGCACTGACCATCACAGCACCGACCATTTCCGGATTGGGAGCAAGCCCGGCTACCGTCTGCCTGGGTAGCCCAATTACAGTGACGGCCAGTATTGGCCAGGTATCGGCTGCCTATAATTACACGCTGACAGTCGGTAATACTGTACTGAGCGGTGTATCCAGCGGTCCTTTCAGCCAGACCGTGAATGCGAATGGGTCAGGTTCTGCGAATATTAATTTAGTGGTATCCCAAAATGGCCGGGCCAGTGCCGACGCTAGTGTAACCGTAAATGCCCCCCCAGTGGCGGGTCTACTTAACAATGGGCCACTCATCTGTGGTGGTTCCAGTGTGACGCTGACGGCTAGTGGCGGAGTCTCTTATCAGTTCAGTACGGGCGCTACCCAAGTAGGAAGTGCTCCAACTGCTACAGTAACCAGCGCTGGTGTCTACTCGGTAACCGTAATCGGTACCAATGGGTGTACAGCAACCGCCAGTACCCAAGTGACAGGTGATCAGAGCGTGCCGGTGGCAGGTTTGACTAACGATGGTCCGCTCTCCTGCACCAAGACTAGCGTGACCTTGACGGCTAGTGGCAGTGGCACGTACCAGTTCAGTACGGGCGCCACCCCGGTGAACGGTGGCCCCACAGCCACGGTCACCACGGCGGGTGTATACTCGGTTACTGTGGTAGGCGCTAACGGTTGTTCCAGTATTGCCAGCACGACAGTAGTTGGTGATCAGAGTCTGCCGGTGGCGGGGCTGACCAACGACGGGCCGCTGTCCTGCACCAAGACCAGCGTCACCTTGACGGCCACCGGCAACGGTACCTACCGCTTCAGTGCGGGGGCGACTCCGGTGAACGGCGGACCCACGGCGACGGTCACCTCGGCCGGTGTGTACTCAGTAACAGTAGTGGGTAGCAACGGCTGCTCCTCTATTGCCAGCACCACGGTGGTGGGTGATCAAAGTGTGCCAGTGGCAGGGCTGACTAACGACGGCCCTTTGTCCTGCGCCAAGACTAGTGTCACGTTGACAGCCTCGGGAGTGGGTACGTATCAGTTCAGCTCAGGGGCGACCCCGGTGAACGGCGGTCCGACGGCTACGGTCACCACCGCTGGTGTGTACAGTGTGACGGTGGTGGGCGCCAACGGTTGTTCCTCGATCGCTTCAACCACAGTAGTAGGTGATCAGAGTGTGCCGGTGGCGGGGTTGACCAACGACGGGCCCCTCTCCTGTACCAAGACCAGCGTGACCCTTACCGCTTCGGGCGTGGGCGCCTATCAGTTCAGTGCAGGGGCTACGCCGGTGAATGGCGGACCCACGGCGACGGTCACATCGGCGGGTGTGTACTCAGTAACGGTGATCGGCTCGAACGGTTGCAGCAGTGTAGCCTCCACCACAGTGGTGGGCGATCAGAGCGTGCCGGTTGCAGGGCTGACCAACGACGGTCCTCTCTCTTGTACTAAGACGAGTGTTCTCTTGACAGCCTCGGGCGCAGGTACCTACCAGTTCAGCGCGGGCGCTACCCCCATCAATGGTGGCCCAACAGCAACGGTCACCACAGCGGGTATCTACAGTGTGACTGTGGTGGGCAGCAACGGCTGCTCCTCTATTGCTTCAACCACGGTGGTGGGTGATCAAAGTGTGCCAGTGGCAGGGCTGACCAATGACGGACCCTTGTCCTGCACCAAGACCAGCGTGACCTTGACCGCGTCGGGCGTGGGTACGTATCAGTTCAGCAGTGGAGCTACCCCGATCAACGGTGGCCCAACGGCGAGTGTGAGCACGGCGGGCGTGTACAGTGTGACGGTGGTGGGCGCCAACGGCTGCTCTTCGATTGCTTCAACCACGGTGGTGGGCGATCAAAGTGTGCCGGTAGCGGGCCTGACCAACGACGGTCCCTTGTCTTGCAATAAAACGACAGCTCTTTTGACAGCCTCGGGTACTGGTACGTATCAATTCAGCGGTGGGGCCACGCCAATCAATGGCGGCCCAACGGCGAGTGTGAGCACGGCGGGTGTGTATAGTGTAACAGTAGTGGGTGCTAACGGCTGCAGCAGTGTGGCTTCGACCACAGTGGTAGGCGATCAGAGTCTACCGATGGCGGGTCTGACCAACGACGGTCCCCTCTCCTGCACCAAGACCAGCGTGACCTTGACAGCCTCGGGCGTGGGCACGTATCAGTTTAGCCAAGGGGCTACCCCGATGGGCAGTGGTCCAACGGCCAGTGTGAGCACGGCGGGTGTCTACTCGGTAACGGTGGTGGGCGCCAATGGCTGTTCTTCAATTGCTTCCACGACGGTGGTGGGTGATCAGAGCGTGCCCACGGTCAGTCTGACCAGCAGTGGGCCTTTGGCCTGCAGTGGTGGCACGACAACGCTGATCGCGTCGAGTACCACCCCGGGTGCTACCTACCGCTTCAGCCAGGGGGCTATCCAAGTTAACGGCGGTAATACGGCTACTGTCACCACGGCCGGTGTGTACTCGGTGACCGCTACCGCGGTCAACGGCTGCTTCGCCGTGGCTTCAATCACGGTCACGGCCGCTGCCTGCAACTTCGCCATTAGCGGGGTGACGACAGTCTCGTGCGTGGTAGTAGACGCGGCCCGGGGTCAGCGGCAGGTGACGTTCGTGCCCCAGTACAGTGGACTTAACGGTCAGCCCGTCACCTTCTCAATAACGAACGAGTTGGCGGCCACCACGGCGGCTGGTCCCTACACGCTACGCTTATACAGTGACAATCCGGTGATCACGTTGGTGGCCCAGCAGGGTGGGGTCAGTAGCACCTTCAGCTACAACTGGCTCTCAGCGTGTGGAGGCTCAGTGGAACCACCGACCAACACCCCGCCAACGGTGGTGGGTGTGATCCCGGCTCAGACGGCCAGTGTGGGTCAGCCCTTCAGCTACGTTATCCCAGCCGGCACCTTCTCGGATGCCCAGACGCCAACTCAGCTGGTGCTGAGCGTGGCGGGTCTACCCGCGGGACTGGTCTTTACGGCTCCGGCCACCATCAGTGGGGTGGCCACGGCGACGGGCGTGAGCACGGTACAGGTAACGGCCACTGATCCAGGGGGCTTGTCGGCCAGCACCAGCTTCCAGCTAACGGTCACAGGCGGTACGGTGAGTCCGCCAGCGGGTTTTGCCATCAGCGGGGTGACGACGGTGTCGTGCGTGGTGGTGGATGCGGCCCGGGGTCAGCGACAAATTACGTTCGTACCCCAGTACACGGGTCTCAACGGTCAACCTGTCACCTTCTCGGTGCCAAACGAGTTGGCGGCTACCACGGCGGCTGGTCCTTATACGCTGCGCTTGTACAGTGACAACCCGGTCATTACCCTGGTGGCCCAGCAGGGTGGGGTCAGTAGCACCTTCAGCTACAACTGGCTCTCAGCGTGTGGAGGCTCAGTGGAACCACCGACCAACACCCCGCCAACGGTGGTGGGTGTGATCCCGGCTCAGACGGCCAGTGTGGGTCAGCCCTTCAGCTACGTTATCCCAGCCGGCACCTTCTCGGATGCCCAGACGCCGACTCAGCTGACGCTGAGCGTGGCGGGTCTACCCGCGGGACTGGTCTTTACGGCTCCGGCCACCATCAGTGGGGTAGCCACGGCGACGGGCGTGAGCACGGTACAGGTAACGGCCACTGATCCAGGCGGTCTGTCGGCCAGCACCAGCTTTCAGCTGACGGTCACAGGCGGCACGGTGAGTCCGCCAGCGGGTTTTGCCATCAGCGGGGTGACGACGGTGTCGTGCGTGGTGGTGGATGCGGCCCGAGGGCAGCGGCAGGTGACGTTCGTGCCCCAGTATACGGGCCTGAGCGGCCAACCCGTTACCTTCTCGGTAACGAACGAGCTGGCGGCCACCACGGCACCCGGTCCCTATACCTTACGCTTGTACAGCGATAATCCGATGATCACCCTGGTGGCCCAGCAAGGCGGGGTAAGCAATACGTTCAGCTACAACTGGCTCAGTGCCTGCGGCTCGAGCCAGGGGCGGGTTGGTGTATTGGCCGAGTCGACCATGCAGGTTCGGGTGCTGGGTAACCCCGTTGAGGGCGACGAGCTGATGGTGGAGGTGCGGGGGGCGCAGGGTCAGCCGCTGACGGCGCGGGTGCTGGACGAGCGGGGCTACCCGGCGGCCGAGCCCTTGTTGCGCCCAAGTGCTGAAGCCGTCGAGCGGCTTGCGTTCCGGTTACCCGGCGCTGGTGGCGTGTATGTGCTGCAGGTGAGCATTCCTGGTCAGCAGCAGAGCCTCAAGGTGATCAAGCGTTAAGGGGTCGTTGTGTCAATCTTGTTATTTGGTAATAAGGGGATCCTCCACGGGGGGTCCCTTTATGTTGGTGGGGTGGCTGTAACATTCACGGATAAAAAAGCCACACTTGACGGATCTAGATCGTTGTCGAGCATAGTATTTATTGCCATTTCGACGTTTTTCTGAACGATTGCCGGGTTAGGTGGTCAAAACAAAGCCAACTGCTTGTTTTACAAAGCGTAAGCGAGTCCAGAAACTCGAAGTATTGACCGTTAATTGAACGATTTTGAGCGAGGGAGGGGGGCTTAATCCCTGTTAAATTCATAACACAAGTCTTAAACACGACGATTTACCAGTCGATTGGACTTGCATTGTAGCTTTCGATTTAGCTTTCCAGTACGGCAATGATTCTCGAAGAGCCCATATCAGTTTCTGTCAAGTAACTCGAAATGTTTCTTAGTAGGCTCTCGCGCGTCTAGAACCTTGGCCAGGACCTGCTGAGCGGTATCAGCTTGTTGTTTACCGACGCTAGTTTCAATCAGCGAAATCAGTCCCTTGAGTTGCGCTTCGTTGAGGCCTACCTGTAGGCCTGCTCCCATATGAAACTGCAACTGGGACTCAACACCGACCATGCTAGCAAGACTCGAAATGGTGACCAGTTCCCGCTGACGATACGTTAGCACATCGCGACTGAAGATGTCGGCAAACAGGTGTTCTTTTAGAAAGGTATCGATGACCGGCGCAAAGGCATTGGCACCCATCTCGGCCGTGATGTCCGGTTTACCCATCAGCACTTCCAGGGTTTTCTTGCCAACGGTGTATTTATCGGCCTTCTGGTCAATCGGTGTAGCGTCTTTACCAAGGGAGTCGTTTTTACCCATAGCTTTCCGATGGTCAACAACGGCCATCAACGCATTAATGCCATTCAGACTGCGGGGAAAGCCACAGTAGGCATAGAGTTGAACGAGCTCTTCCTTGATTTCATTGATTGTCAGGCCTACGTCAAGCCCGGCGTTCAGCGCTTGTTTGAGCTTCGGAATGTCGCCCATAGTAGTTAGCGCCGAAATTGTTACGATAGACTGCTGTTTGGCATCTAAAGATTCAGTAGACTTGGTCTGCGCGTGCATAGGATAACTTATACTGACAAATAAAATGAATAGAATCAATACCTGAGTGAGTAAACCCGTTAAGTTCCCAGAGGTTGAGGTGACTTTATGATCGCGCATAACAGTAGGGTAGCTAACTTTTAGTCGTCTTGAGTTGCCTGATGGATGGCTCTTACGAAGACTGATTCTGAACATGTTAAGCAACCAGAACAGCTACCAGCAGATGAATAAGGGCCGAGGTTCGAGCTATGTAAATTTATCGAACAATGATAGTCTGGACAGATCGAACGACCATTGCTAGTCAACTTATTTTTGGCTATACTCCGCATCCGTAACGGGCTGAAGCCACGTGACAATGCCTTTCTCCGTATTCGGAATAATATACAGGTGAGTCATCTTACTACCAGGGCTGGCTCCGTGCCAGTGAACCACATTGGGTGGACATTTAACCACATCACCTTTGTGAATCAGTTGCCTGGGCTCCCCTTTGATCTGATGATAACCGATCCCATCCGTAACAATGAGGATCTGCCCGGTCGGATGAGAATGCCAGTTCGAGCGCGCACCCTTCTCAAAAGCGACACTGCCGGAAATAGTCGTAAAGATCGAGTCATTGGGGACAAGGCTCGTTACCCAAACAGTTCCCGTAAACGTGTCGGCGGGGCCTCGCTTCGCTGCCTGCGAACCCGTAATGACATTACTTCTTTGTCCTATGGCTAGAGGAGTAATTGCAATCAGGACGACCAACAGCAGTATACTCGTGCGGGCTATGTTTATTAATTGCGGGGTTACTACGAAATAGCCTGAAAAGTGGGCTGTCCTGTAGTGGCTTGAATTTTCCATAATCATTTGGCTAGTTTTCTGTTGCTTCAACTACAGTGTCTTCACCACTTTTGCCGGTATCCCAGCAACCACCGTATTGGGTGGTACGTCCCGGCTTACAACCGCACCCGCTGCCACGATGGCGTTTTCGCCAACCGTAACGCCCGGTAAAATAGTAGCTCCTGCACCAATCCAGGCATTCCGTTTGATCAGAATGGGCTGGAGAATGACTGTTTTGCGGTCAGTGGGGTCTAACGGGTGATTTTCAGACGTAAGCTTGACGCTGGGGCCAATCTGCACGTCGTCTTCTATCGTGATGCCACCAATATCCAGAAACGAACAGTTGTGGTTGATAAAGACGTTTTTACCCAAATGAATAAACTGGCCAAAGTTGGTGTAAAACGGAGGGAAAATCGTGGTCGACTCGTCGATCCCGGTGCCAATGATGTCACTCAATCGGCTGCGGACCTGGTCCAGCTCGGTGGCCGTGGCGTTCATCTGGACACATAGTCGTATGGTACGCGCCACGACCGCTGAAAACTGAGCATAGTCAGGATCATCTTTTCGGAGCGGTTCACCCGCTCGCATCCGCTGGAAAATATTGCTGGTTTCAGTTGAATGACTCATGTTTATTCTTGTTACGTCGGTGTTAATCAGCAAAAATTTATATCGACATTGTGTCTTCTTTTGTACCCAGTTAAACGAATCGACCCGGTATTGTTCAGTAGGAATAAGCAAGGCTGACATTCCAGACAAAATCATCGCTTGGTATATCCGACTGAATCTTTTGGTTGATGATTGAGGAAAAAGCAATGGGAAAGGAGGGCTTTGTCAGGGTAAACGTAGCGGTCGCATAGTAACCCTGCCGTCCATCTATTGTTACCAAATACAGTTGAGGGGCTACCCTCATATAAACCGAACCAAAAAAAGGATTGGTTAAACCATTTCCAGTAAGCGATACAAAATGGGTGTTTTTGGACCCGCCCGAAAGACCGTGTGAGTATAAGTAATACATACCTACGCTGACTTTGCTGGTAATACGGTAAACGGGGGCTAGTTCGCCCGCAAAATAGCGAACCGCAGTCAGATTATCAGTGGCAGGTGTGCCGGTGGGCAACAGTGGGCTATTTACAAAAACTACTGATGGATGCAACCCTGTCCCCAGTCGAAACTTTTTGGTTTCCAGAAGCTTATAGCGTACCCAAAAGATAAAATACCAGGGTTTGGCATCTTTCAGCGCAAAGGTCAATTGAGGTTCGAAGCTCAAGCGGTTTTTTCGCATCGCTACATCGAAGAATACAGCCGGTTTGCCCAGGGTGAAGGTTGGAATCAGCGAAACGCCATTGTTGGTGACGGCAATAGCGCCCGTTAAGCCTTTCTGCCGCAGCAAACTATCTGTTTGTTGAGAAAAAACGAGATAAGGAGTAAGACTGAACAGTAAAACAGACAAAACGCGCTTTATTAGCAATTCGGGCAGGGACTATGATTAGGTCAAATACGGTGGGATAGACTCGTTACATCATCGTTCATAAAAACAGCCTGGTTAACAACTGCACTTGGTGCCACAATGGCATTTAATCATATCGTAAGAGCGGGTAAATAATTCCCGCTCTTACGCAGTTAAACCGTACGCAGTAGCTTATCAGGGGTGATAGGCAGGTCACGGACACGCTGACCGGTGGCGTTGAAAACCGCGTTGGCCACGGCTCCGGCAAATCCGATCAGGGCAATTTCACCCATCCCTTTGGCACCCATCGGATTGATAATCGGGTCGGGCTTGTCGATCATGATCGTTTCAATGGCGGGTACGTCGGCGTGAACCGCTACGTGATAATCAGCCAGGTTGTTATTGACGAAACGACCGAATCGGTGGTCAATGACCGCTTCTTCGGTCAGGGCCATACCGATGCCACCGGCCACGCCCCCGATCATCTGACTGGCCGCCGTTTTGGGGCTCACGATACGACCCGAATCAGCTACGCTTACTGCCTTACTCACCCGCACCACACCCGTCAGCGGATTGACCCGTACCTGTACGAAATGCACCGAAAACGAATACATCGAATATTTCTCTTGTTCCGGACTTCCCTTCGAATCTTTCGTTTTGTCGATCACGGTCAGCTTATTGGCCTGCATCAGGTCGCTGACGGAAACTTTCTTTCCCGAATCGGTTGAAACCGACAGCACGCCATCGGCCAGCGTCAGTTCGTCGGCCTGCCGCCCCGCCAGGGGAGCACCCGCCTTAAGGGCTAGCTCCATCAGTTCGTTTTTGATGCCTGTACAGGCATCAAAAACCGCCGACCCCACGGCGGAGACAATGGCTGATCCGCCCTGTGTGGGCGCCTTGGGAAGCGACGTATCTCCGTACTCAATCTTGATGCGGTTCATAGGTACGCCCAGTACGTTGTGCGCGATCATCGTCAGAGCCGTTCCGGTGCCCGGCCCGATGTCGGTCACGGCACTTTGAATCGTTAGTGATCCATCCGCCTTTAGTAAGGCACGGGCGCTGGCCTCCCAGCGGAAGGCGCTAAATACGCCGGTACTCATGCCATAGCCAATCAGCCAGTCACCATCACGGGTGCTGCCCGGCTGGTTCTTCCGCTCTTTCCAGCCAATGGCGTCGGCTCCACGCTGATACGCTTCTTTTAGGTTTTTGCTCGAATAGGGTCGGTTTCGTTCCGGATCAGTCTCGCTGTAATTGCGCAGGCGAAATTCTATCGGGTCGAGGTTCAGTTTGTGGGCCATTTCGTCCATGGCTGACTCCAGCGCAAACGCACCCGTGGCTTCACCGGGGCCCCGCATCCAGATCGGTACGCTCCGGTCAAGCCGCACGATGCGGTATCGGGTACTTACGTTGGGGCAGGCATACATGAACTTGGTCATGTTGACGGTCGCTTCGGTAAAATCCTCGTATCTGGCCGTTTCGGCGGTAGCTGCGTGGGCAATCCCGATCAGTTTCCCGTCCTGATCGGCCCCCATGTTGATCGTCTGCACCGTAGTGGGCCGGTGACCCACCAGCGTAAACATCTGACTCCGGTTCATCACCAGTTTCAGCGGTCGCCCAATTTTTCGGGCAATGGCTACCACCGCCGTTTCCTGTGGCCAGGTACGCAGCCCCATACCAAAGCCGCCACCCATGAACTCCGTATGCACATGGATGTTCTTGGGGTCGATTTTAAAGGCTTGCGCCATCGCATTTTGCGTAGCATTCACACCTTGTGTTTTGGCATAGATCAGTAGCTGCTTGTCGCCCGTCCAGTGAGCTAGTATACCATGCAGTTCCATGGGGTTGTGCACTTCCACTGGAATCGTGTAGTTGGCTTCGAGGGTAACCGGAGCGGTTTTGTAACCGTCGGCTGTTCCCCGCAGGTAGTTGCCTCCATCGGCTCCCCTTGGCGCAACGCCTTCCGACACATGTTTTTGCAGATCAGTGCGGGCTGCTTGTTTGGTATACGTCGCTTTGACGAGGGAAGCCGCATAGATGGCCCGTTCGTAGGTATCGGCCACTACGATAGCGATAGGCTGACCATCGAACAGGATTTTGGGACTGCTTAGAATCCTATAGGTCTCCTCCGTTTTCGGCTTGGGTGCTGGCCCGTCCGCTTCACCACCCACGGGGGCGTCCCAGCCCGGAATGGGCGGCATATTCTGGTGCGTAAACACACCCAGTACGCCGGGTGCACCCTGCGCTTTTTTGGTATCCAGACTAGTGATAGCTCCTTTCGCAATTTCGCTGCCGACGATGACGCAATAGGATGTATTTGGTAACTCAAAATCGGCGAAGTACTTGGCCCCACCAGTCACTTTCATCCGCCCGTCGATTCGATCAATCGGAGGATTTTTTGTGTTATTTGTCATGATCAGGCGGTTTTAGTGGCGGTTTTCAGCGCGTCAACAATCGAGTTCGGGGCCAGCGTGAGTTTGAAATCATTCTCGCCGTAGCCTTTCGCCCCTTGCATGGCCAGCGTGGCGGCCTGTTTAAAGTTGGCTTCGGTAGCGGCTTTTCCTTTAAGGAATTCCTCAGCCGCCGTCAGTCGCCAGGGTTTGTGGGCAACCCCACCCATCGCTAGCCGAGCGTTTAGAATCGTCTTGCCTTTCATGTCAAGTCCGACACCCACCGATATCAGCGCGAAGGCATACGAAGCTCTATCCCTCACTTTCAGGTAGTGCGAATGCTCCGCAAACTGGTTCGTCGGTAGATCAACCGACATAATCAGTTCACCAGGCTGCAGGGTATTATCTTTCTGCGGTAGCTCGCCAGGTAGCCGGTGGAACTCGCTGAACGGAATTTTACGGTCGCCCTTGGGACCCGACACATTCACCGTTGCATCCAGTGCCACGAGCGCAATACACATATCGCTGGGGTGAACGGCAATGCACTTATTACTGGTGCCAAAAATGGCGTGCATTCGATTGTGACCGCCAATGGCTCCGCAACCCGCTGGCCCATTGGCCTGTCCTTTGTCGGGACCTGCCTGTACGGAGCTACGCTTGTTGCAGGGCATCGACGTATCGTAGAAATACGCGCAGCGGGTGCGCTGCATCATATTGCCGCCAACCGTGGCCATATTTCGAAGCTGGGCCGAAGCACCTGCATTCAGGGCCATCGACAGCAGCGGAAAATGCTTCCTCACTAGTTCGTTGTCAGCCACGGCCGAATTTTTGGCCATGGCCCCAATCCGCAGACCGGTGGCTGTTTTTTCAATCGTGGCCAGCGGCAGCTTATTAATGTCGACCAAGCGTTCGGGCTTGATAACCTCGCGCTTTATCAAGTCGATGAGATTGGTGCCGCCCGCCAGAAAGTAGGTGCCACTTTCTTTCGTGATTGCAGTAATGGCGGCTTTAGGGGTCGTAACCCGCGTAAACTGAAACGGATTCATACCTTGGCTCCTCCTTTTTTTACGTCCATGATCGCATCGACAATGTTGGCATAGGCCCCGCAGCGGCAGATGTTGCCACTCATGTATTCGCGGATCTCGTCGGGACTGTTGGCGTGCCCTTCGCGGATGCAGGCCACCGCCGACATGATCTGACCGGGGGTGCAGTACCCGCACTGGAAACCATCATGCTTGATAAAGGCTTCCTGCATGGGGTGTAATCGGGCTGTCGCGGGTGATGCGGCCGGTTCGCCGGAGCGATTCCGATCTCCGTCCGTCAGGCCTTCAATTGTCGTTACCTGGCAACCTTCAGTGGTCATGGCCAGGGTCAGGCAGGCGTTGACCCGCGCACCATCAACATGAACCGTGCAGGCTCCGCATTGGCCGTGGTCACACCCTTTCTTGGTGCCAGTCAGGTGGAGTTGCTCGCGCAACAGATCGAGCAGCGTGACGCGTGGCTCAATGGATAGCTGCCGAATCGTCCCGTTGATATTGACATGAAGTGGCATCTGCTCAAACGCAGTGGCTACTTTTTCATTTAGTCCATTGTTGACCGCAGCCATGGCGGCTGGCGGAGTCATAACTAGCGCGGCCAGCGCAGACGATTGCTTCAGGAAAATCCGCCTGGATGATGCTGAGTTAGTTGACTCGTCTTCTATGTTTTTAATCTCATCCATATAGCTTTATTTTTAAGGTTAGGAGATTACTAGTTTCTGCTCTGGGTACCCATTGGGAGCCGGAAACGTTTAGGCTATTGTAGGTCGTAACTTACCGTTACACTACCCGATCCCAAGGCAGCTTCAAGTCCGGCTGGGTTATCGACCTGTCCCAGTTTGGTGTAACTATAGCTTGTCGGGAATGACTTATAAAAGAGTACCAATGTAGTGGACCCATACAACATCAGATCACCGGCATTAATCGTTCGGGAATTGGCTGAATTGGTAGGCAAGCCTGCGGGGAAATTGTAAAGTTTTTCGTTCCCGTTTAACTCACTCATCGAGACAGTCATGGGTAGCCTGGTTTTAAAGGCCGTGACAGTCGGATTGTCCAGCAGGGTTGCGGTGAACGTAGTGGCCCCGACTCGGATTCTAAGCTTATTGCCGAGCGGCTTAGTACTAGCCGTATCCGGTTCCGTGTTGCCGCTGTTTTCAGGCACAGCAGCCGAAGGAGCCCCATTGTCATCCATTTTGCACGCCATGATTCCGATAAGAAAAAATAGAAGTAAGGTAAGTCGCGACCCGTTTATTGTTTTCATACTGATTCATTGATAACGTTGAACGTTATGAAGTTGAAAGGATTACTTTTCAGTACACAAAATTACCCGAAAGACATGGGCTGGTTTATAGCAAAACCACAGCCTTTTTTATGAATACCGCATCTCTAGGCAGGATAGATAGGTGGGCGGATTAGTTTCCAATAAAGGTTTGTTCTGGCTGTTAAAGCTTATTTACTAAGGACTTAAACGTGCATCAGGAATAGCAATTGAGTAGAAAGGCATTTGTTGTAGGCTAAAAATTACCCGTTCAATTATGAAAATACGATTACACCAGCATGCTGGTGAACTGACTGTAGTACCAAGCCATTCGCACGATTAATAAAGGATATTATTCGTTTGTTTATGATTGCTTGGTGTGAAGTCTGCCTAGTAGGCTCATCGTTATAGACTATACGGTTTATGAATCAACCAGTCGCTTAGTTCAACCCGGCTTCTGGGTGAGCTTGATATAGGCTAGATAAGACGGGGAGAGGTATGAGCATCCAGGCCAAAACTTTATTGACCGGTTCGTACGTCCATGCCAGGCTTTTATTGATGCTGTCAATGTCATTGTACTGGTCAAACCGTTCGCAATGCGAGCCGAAATAGCGTTCGCAGTTTTTGCAAAACTGGTTTCGTTTATGATCATAGAAACCAGCGACCACACCAACGAGCGCAATATTTAGAATGAGTTGGTAACTCATCTCTTCTTCCAAACTTAACTGGGGCGGGTTTGTGCTCGCAGGATACCAGGCGTAGGGTCTAATTTTAGTTAAGAAATGGCCATTCATGCGTTTTTGTTAGGTTTGATGTGTCTGTAAATGTTGGTGATCAGATTACAATCAGTGACCCTTATCGCCGATCGATCCGGTACAATCTTCCTCCGTCTGTAATAGCATACAAAGCCCCATCTATCCCCTGGGTGACGTCCCTAAAACGCTGCCCCTCACCCGCCAGCAATCGTTCTTCACCAACCACCCGGTTGTTTGCGATCACCAGGCGGACCAGGTGCATCCCGCTCAGTGACCCAATGAACAGATTGTTTTGCCACTCCGGAATTCGATTGCTGGTATAAAACGTCATTCCGCTAGGGGAGATGACTGGGTCCCAGTAATAAACCGGTTGTTCCAGCCCTTCCCGTTGCTGAATACCCTCACCCACCCGGGTTCCACTGTATTCAATCCCATACGTGATGATCGGCCAGCCATAATTTGCGCCAGGTTGAATTCGGTTGATCTCATCACCTCCTCTTGGACCGTGCTCACTTTCCCATAGCTCGCCCGTTACCGGGTGAAAAGCCAGTCCTTGTGGGTTACGAAGGCCAAGTGAATAAACTTCGGGTAAGGCCCCGGCCGTAGTCGCCAAGGGATTACCGCTGGAAGCCGTGCCGTCTTTATTGATGCGAATGATTTTGCCCAGACCTGAGTTAATCGACTGCGCTTGCGGCCGGGTAACCAGGTCTGAACGCTCTCCCGTACTCACCAGCAAGTTCCCTGCTGGATCAATCACCAGCCGACCCCCATAATGCGCTATTCCAGAGTATGCGGGTAAGGCGCGGTAAATGACCGTTGCTCCCTCAATTCTTGTTTCATCGGGTGATAAGGTGCCCTTGGCCACTGCCGTTACGTTCCCATCAGGCCGCGCTTCGGAAAATACCCAGTAGATCATTCGGTTGGTACTAAAAGCGGGGTCAACCCGGACGCCCAATAGTCCCCCCTGACCCGCGGGATTAACCGCTGGAATTCCCGTGATGGGTCCACTAAGCTGACCAGCCGGGGTAGCCAAGCGCATGCTACCGGCCTTCTCGGTGATAAGCAGTCGCCCATCGGGCAGGTTGGTAATTCCCCAGGGACTTCGCAGTGATTCGGTTACTACGCTACTCGTGAAAGGAGTCGTGGTACTGACTCCTGCGATTCTGGTTTGGCCCGAAAAGGCTGGGCGATAGGTTGAGTTCGCCGGGTTGGTTTCAACCGCTGCTGAGCCGGTGGAGCCCGTTGGAGGATTTGCGTTATCGGCCACGTCGGGCGAGCAAGACGTAAGCCCAAAGCAGATACTGGCAATCAATATTAGGCCGTGATTTTTCATTTTATGTTCAGCGTTAATGGATAGAACAATTAAACTAAAGTCTCCGACGCTGGAGTTAATTGCCGTTCATGGATAGGCCCTATTTTCTCTTTCAGGAAACCGCCTGTCCGCTGGCTGAAAAAAGCTTTAATTTCAGATAGAATAGACAGCGCGATTTCATCCGGGGTTTCGGCCCCCAGGTCTAAGCCTATCGGAGAATGAACCCGATCTAGTTCCTGTTGTGAAAAATGGTGGCCCGTATTACGCCACTCATTTTGCATTTTTTCATATCGTTTGCGGGGGCCTAAAACGCCTACGTAGGGTACGATAGTAGCTAGCAGGTTTGTCAAAACAGCCTGGTCATACTTGTAATTATGGGACATTAAAACGGCGGCAGTCCGGTCCGTAATCGAAATTTTCTGGGTCACCGCCTGCGCGTCTGCATACAGCACACAGGTGGCCTCGGGAAATCGTTTAGGCGACAGGTGCGCGATGCAGTCTTCGGTAATGGTCACCTGCCATCCGATTTCGGTGGCAAGACGCGTGAGCGGAATTGTATCGTAGCCAGCTCCAAAAATGACTAGTTCGATGCCGGTATCAATCCGCTCGATGAACATATCCACCAAGCCACCCTCCAGCAGGTAGGTCGTCGTCAAGGGTTTGCCCAGGTCCATAACGGCTTCCATATCGTTCAGAAGCCAGCCCGGAACGGCGTCAACCGAATTATCCGTACAGACAAACCGGGATCCTGCCGATAGCCTTGTCGCGGGGTCACTTCGGTAAACCGTAGCGATAACACGCTGATCCCGCAGCTGGACGAAGTCTCGTAACAGGGCAATGGGGTTGGTCTCATCCGTGGGATCAATGGGCTCGATAAACACATCGATGATGCCATTGCAACCCAGCCCGATCCCTAAGCTGTTCGCATCATCATCCATTGTGTCGTAGCGAACTACCATGGATTGACCATCCAGGATAACTTGCCGCGCTTTGCGGAGAGCATCACCTTCCAGACAACCCCCACTAATAGCTCCTTCCCAACGGCCATCGTCGCTGATAAGCATCCTGGCTCCGGGTCGACGATACGCTGATCCTTCTACGTAGACAACGGTGGCCAGTGCCAGCTTTCGCTGGGACAAGTCGATCTGGTCATAGATATCAAGTATGGCTTTAATCTCTTTCATGGTCAATCGTGTTGTTGATTAGCTTACGTTAAATGCTAACTCCAGGCTCAAGGATCAGCATTTCCTGATGATCGTTATCGTTTCTGGCCGAGAGAAATGACGTATAGTATAAACGGTTTAGCTCGCCTAATTAAATTATCAAGACCTCAACTTAAAAAAGCCAACTGATTCGTGATTCATTTACCGCCGGTATATCGACTTTAAGCAGTAAAGCGTGTTAACAAATACAAGTAAACACGGACTATAGACCTTGGCAAAATAACCTGAACTTGAGCAGACACTTTATAGTAAAATCGAATCATTATTTATGAAAAACGCATCTCTTGCAAAAAGATAAATTGAGTAATACGTTTGCAATAAATTTGAGGTTAAGCCGTTGACAGTTGATAATCAGATTAAAGTGCCCGATTTCCAGCTACCTTTCTGCACAAAATAGTTTATACTAATTTGATAATCATAAATTGCAATTATGAAAATGCAACGTGAAACCCAGCCCATCACGATGGTTTATGATAGTCCATCCGAGCTTCCCCCTGGCACCACGCCGGTGAGCCGACTGTACTACGAAGACTGGAACATTAAAGTCGTGGATCGGGAAAAAAGTGGCTGTGATAACTACCTCTCACCGAACCGACGGGATTTCTACAAGATCATGCTCATGACCAGCGGTACGGGTTGCCAAACCGTAGGGAAGGACAACTACCTCATTGATGAACGAACCATTTTATTCCTGCACCCCAATGAAATTGTGTGCTGGCGCAATGCCCCCGAAACGGTAGGAGGGGGGATCTTTTGCATGTTTAAAAAACGGTACCTGGATCAGCACCCTTCCCTAAAGCTGGTCATCGACCGATACCGGTTTTTTACCGAAAAAAAGATTCTGCGCCTTTCCGAAGAATCCACTCAGATGATTCACCAATTACTCACCCAGATGAAGATTGAAGCGGCCTCGGGCGGGGAGTTAGCCGAAGAAGCCATGCAGGCTTACGCGCAACTGGTTCTGATTGAAAGCCTGAAAGGAACAACCTACACGTCAACCGGTCCGATTTCTCATGAGTACCGGCATGTATATAATTTCTTCGAATTGCTGGAGAAGGAAACCAATCTGGCCAACCTGGACAAGCCCATTCGGATACGGACGGCTCAGGAGTATGCCCAGAAACTGAACTTGAACCCCAGTTACCTGAACGGGTTAGTGAAAAAGCATATCGGTCAGCCCATCAGCACGCTCATCAAAAATCGCTTGATCGAAGAAAGTAAAGCGCTGCTAATTCAGACCGATTGGAGTTTGCAGCAGATCAGCCAGATTATTGGCTTTGCAGATCAGCCTAACTTCAGCCAGTTCTTTAAAAAGTACGTGGGGATAACGCCCAATGAGTTTCGGCGTTCACCCATATCGCCAGCGTACGAGGACTGAATCGGCGATCTGTAGAATTTGATTATACCCACAACTAACCCGTTGCAATGGTCCATTTGAAGGACATTACAACGGGTTAGTTGTGGGTATAATACGTTACCTGTATGAGGGGAGAAGGTGTATCTCCCTTCTTATTTGCCGTTTAGTTGATCCTACCCGATGAGTTGTAGAGGTCAATGAGACTGCTGTCAGCACGGATTAGCTTAAAGTTCCTGGGATGTTGGACGGAAGATAATTTCATTGATATCGACATCCTCCGGCTGGCTGATGGCAAACGCTATTACACGGGCGAAACTGTCCGGGCTAATCCCTACCGCCCCTACATACTCTTTGTTGGCTTGCTGGATGTCTGCCTCGGTGATATGGTCCAGTAATTCGGTTTTAACCGCGCCCGGACACACGATGGTAGTCCGGATATTATACGGCTTCACCTCCATCCGTAGGCCTTCTGTCAGGGCACGCACCGCGAATTTGGTGGCCGAGTACACCGCCGAGCCAGTGAACACTTTATGACCCGCCACCGAAGCGGTGTTGATAATCTGACCTGATTTCTGTTCTTTCATGTGGGGGAGAACAGCGGCAATACCGTTAAGCACCCCTTTAAGGTTCACATCGATCATCGTGTCCCACTCGGCCACATTTAGGCGGTCCATGGGCGATAACGGCATGACACCGGCATTATTCAGGATGACGTCTACCCGGCCAAATTGTCCAACCGCTGAATCGACTAATTTCTTTACCTGATCCCGTTGCGTGACATCCGTAGCGATGGCCAGTGCTTTTCCGCCCTGATCCTGAATCTCCTTCGCCAGCGTTTCAATTCTGTCCGCTCTACGGGCGCCCAGGACAACCGTTGCCCCAAGGGCTGATAAGTGCCTGGCTGCCGCTGCGCCCATACCACTGCTGGCGCCTGTAATGACGATCACTTTCCCGTTCATGTTAATTTCCAAAAGTCGATTTTGAATAATTTTAGGGGGCTATGGGTAGTACGAAAAGAAGTTAGCTTCCAACTTTACCGATTGAGCGCCACATAGCCAGTTCCTGGCTGAAGCGATTATCAATTACTTCACAGGTCGAATCAATACGCATGGTGGGGCGGGTAGTTAGGTTATAAGCTGGCCACGCAGGAACATCTTTGGCGGCTGGTTTACCCGTCCGGGCGAAGGTGGTCCAGAGTTCGGCGAAGTGGCGGGAAGCCGTAAACCGTTCCGGCCGATTGCCTCCAAAATAGCTTTCCTTGGGGGCCGAACCGTCGCGGGGGGGCACCTCGTTGTTGAATTTAAACGAAATGTCCATCGCGTGGGGCGTACCCAGCGCATAGTCCGTGTCCGGAATTTTCTTTTCGGACTTGTAGCCGAAATTATACAAATAGACCGGTGCCCCACCTTGTTTCACCTTTTTCTCCGCAATGTCTATTGACCCCAGTCCCATCATACCGATCGACGATATGGCGACAAAAATAGCGGGGGCCGATGCGTTGGGGTTTGCTTTCCGGTACGTATCGACAATTTTCCCGGCATCAGTTCCGTATTGGGATTCCAGTTTTTTCTGGACGCCCTCAAAATCCAGTTTAGCAAACGCAGTGTCTTTACTTTGCCAAGCAAAAAACGTGTATTCGTCTTCGTTCCAGCCCACCAGTAGCGGCTTATCGCGCGAAATGGCCGGTGCGGTTGGGTCGAACGGATGATGGGGTAGCACTGTGCCATCCACCACTGGTCCAAACCCGCCGTAGTTCCGGCGCATCAGGCTCTGCGTCCGATTCTTCTCCTGAAACGGCGGTACGGACGGGAGCTTGTTCTGCATCGCCAGCAACGTAGCCGCTGGCACATCGAGCAATTTGCGCCAGTCTTTTGGGGCAATACTAAGTTCCTTGAGCAGCACGGCCGTTGTTTCGGCGGCTACGTCTTTGGGGAGCATGCGAACCCCCGGTCCGCTTTCAATCGAGGCTTTGTTGAAGTAGGGAGCCGCGTCGGGCATGGCGTACAAACAGGAGGTTTTCGCTCCCCCGCCCGATTCGCCCCAGATCATCACATTGTCAGGATCGCCCCCAAACTGGGCAATGTTGTCGTGTACCCATCTCAAGCCCAATGTAATATCGAGCATCCCCATGTTGCCCGAGCCGGCATAGTCTGCACCAGCCAGTTCGTCCAGATAAAGAAAGCCCAATAGTCCTAATCGGTGGTTTGTTTCCACGACGACGACGTCGAAGTTGCGGGCTAGATTTGACCCATCCTGCCCACCTGATGCACCGGAACCAGCCACAAATCCACCCCCGTGGCTGTAGAACATCACCGGGCGTTTGCGATTGTCGCTGGCCGGTGTCCACACATTGAGGAACAGGCAGTCCTCGGCGGGAGCCGGTTCGTTGCGCCGGGGAGGCTGAATGGCCGGTACACCAACCTGCAATGCATCCCGCACACCGGTCCAGGGGGCAAGGGGAGCGGGCCCTTGAAAGCGCCGGTTGCCGGAAACCCGCCCCTCGTAGGGTATTCCCTTAAAGATCGTTACGCCTTCAGCTCGAGCCCCTCTCAGTCGGCCGTGGGTGGTGGCTACTTCTACGAATTCGTCGGCTCGGCCAACGTTTGAGAACCCATATCCGGGTGCGGCAATGGCGGCCGTAGCCAGGGATAATCGGGTCAAAAATTCGCGTCGGTCTAAGGGGTTCATGGAGTTGGTGGTTTAGGCGTTTAGGTTTTGCTTGTAAAAAATTGGCTCTCTTAAATTTCTCTGCTTCTAGTCTCTCCAGTAGGGATGAGAATACCGACTGTCGTTTCGATATTACCCATTGACGCTGAGTTTATCGATCAGCTTGTCGAGGGTGATGGGGTACTCACGAACCCGAATACCCGTGGCGTTATAAACGGCATTGGCAACCGCTGGTGCCACACCAACCAATCCCAACTCACCAATACCTTTGGCTTTCATTGGCGACATGGTGGGGTCAACATCGTCGAGCAGAATGACCTCCTGATGTGGAATGTCGGCGTGCACGGGCACTTCATAACCCGCCAGATCGTGGTTGACAAAAAAACCAACCTGCTTATCCACCACCAGTTCTTCCATCAGGGCCGAGCCAACGCCCATGGTCATGGCCCCAATCACCTGACTGCGGGCGGCTTTGGGGTTCAGGATACGCCCGGCGTTACAAACGGCCAGCATGCGCCGGACGCGAATCTCCCCGGTATAGCGGTTCACACCTACTTCCACAAAATGAGCCCCGAAGGTATCCTGCGCGTACTCCTCAGAAAGGTTTCCGTAAGTCATTTCATCCGTAACAACCAGATCGGTGGCTTTGGCTGCGTCGCCCAACGCATAGCTGCGGTTACCTTCGCGTACCTTTCCGTCCACGAACTCGGCTTTCTCGATGCTAAGGCCTAGCGATTTAGCTACCGATTCGCGCAGTTTGACGCAGGCAGCATAGACGCCCGACGTGGACGAAGCCGCGCCCAACTGCCCACCCGAACCGGGCGATTCGGGAAATGTCGAATCGCCCAGTTTAACCACCACCTTATCCATGGTAATGCCCATCATCTCGGCCGCCGTTTGCCCGATTATGGTATAACTGCCCGTTCCAATATCGGTCATGTCGGTTTCGACCGTAACGATGCCTTCCCGACTTAGCCGTACGCGAGCCGCCGACTTTAGGATTGGTGCCCCCCGGATGGCCGACGCGACGCCCATCCCGATCAGCCATTGCCCTTCCCGGACGGTGCCGGGTTTGGCCTGCCGCTTGTTCCAGCCAAACTGCTCAGCCCCGGTTTTCAGGCACTCGACCAGTTTACGGGACGAAAATTTTCGACCGGGTTTTTCGGGGTCTTCCTGCGTGTCGTTTTTGATGCGGAAGATCACCGGGTCCATGTTCAGTTTCTCGGCCATCTCATCCATCGCAATCTCAAGCGCCATCATGCCCGTCGCTTCCCCCGGCGCGCGCATGGCGCTTCCTTCAGGCAGATCGAGCACCGCCTGCCGTAACTGCATGAACCGATTGGCACCCGCGTACAGCAGTTGGGTCGATGCGGTGGCCGTTTCGGATATTCCGCCGGGCAAATTACCCGACCAGCTTTCGTGCCCAATCGCGGTGATGGTTCCGTCGGGGGTAGCCCCGATCCGGACGCGTTGGATCGTGGCCGGGCGGTGGGTCGTGTTATTGGCAATCAGTGGCCGGGGCAGGGTTACTTTTACCGGTCGACCGGCGGCCCGGGCCGCCAGGGAAGCCGCGATGATGTCGGACAGGACGGTACCCTTCCCGCCGAAGCCGCCACCGATAAAGGCCGATATGAGCCGGATATTTTCTTTCGGGATGCCCAGCACCGTGGCGATGTCCCGA
Organism: Spirosoma pomorum; assembly: GCF_054776615.1. Classification (NCBI taxonomy): domain Bacteria; kingdom Pseudomonadati; phylum Bacteroidota; class Cytophagia; order Cytophagales; family Cytophagaceae; genus Spirosoma; species Spirosoma pomorum. Next base: position 27,470 of record NZ_BAAHBP010000006.1, on the reverse strand, counting down.
ACGCCCCAGTTGATCTGTTGAATGGATGCCCAGCACGTCAGTTTATCCCCGTCCCATTTAGCAATGGTCGCGTGCGGCTCCATCATGGCGTGGGTCTGGTCGGGGGTGGTGTAGGTTTCATCCAGCTTAACCGGAGCCGACGCAAAGGCCCCCTCAAAATTCCCCACGTTTGTTGTCGGGGGTGGACTATACGGACCCTGTTTGATAAGGGGTGCCGAATCTTTGGCTGCTGTTAGATCGTAGGCTCCTTTGGTTTTGGTATAGCTTATTTTCAGCAGGGAGGCTGCCGCGCGGGCCTGCTCGAAGGTCTCGGCCACCACCACAGCGACAGCTTGGTGATAATGGTCGATATTGGGTCCGGCTAGTAGCCGGTCTACGTAGAATTGACCCGGCTTGAGGGGTCCAGCACTGGCGGCTGTCACGATCGCCAGCACACCGGGCGCAGCTTTAGCCTTTGTTTGGTCGATGGCCTTGATGCGTCCTTTGGCAATGGCCGCGCCCACGACGTACCCATAAGCGGGATTCGTCACGGCTTCGTTATGCTCATAGGCGTATTTGGCCGTTCCCGTTGTTTTTAGCGGGCCTTCAATGCGGTCGGTTGGTTTCCCAATGACCTTGAGCTGGTCGATCGGGTTGATTCCGGCAGGCGTTTCAAATTTCATGTCAGTGGTTGGCTTCGTTTAAAACGGCTGCCAGGGTTCGTTGGACCAGGGCTACCTTATATTCATTCTCCTTCGTGGGCCGGGCCCCTTTCAACAGTTGGGCGGTAAATGCCTTCGCTCCTGATGGCAGCAGGGATTCGGCCGACTCTATCCGCCAGGGTCGGGGTGCTATCCCCCCCACGGCCACCCGGCCCGTGCCATCTTTCTGGAGAATAGCCCCCACCGAGACCAGGGCAAAAGCGTAGGAGCTACGGTCGCGTACTTTGTGGTAAATATGCACTCCACCCACCGGTGGCGGCAGGACGACACTAGTAATTAGTTCGTTTTTCTCCAGCGTCGTTTCCTGGTGCGGAGTCTGACCCGGCAAGCGGTAAAGCTGGTCCAGCGAAAGGGTGCGTTTGGCACCGTTGGCCTTTACCGTTTCTACCGTCGCGTCGAGGGCGCGCATAGCAACAGCCATGTCGCCCGGATAGGTAGCAATGCACGAGTTACTGGTGCCAATAATGCCCAGTTGCCGACTAAAGCCAGCAATGGCCGCGCAGCCACTACCGGGAACGCGCTTGTTGCAAAGCTGGTTGGTGTCATAAAAATAGGGGCAACGGGTACGTTGAAGCAGGTTACCGGCGGTGGAGGCTTTGTTACGCAACTGCCCTGACGCACCCGCCAGCACGGCTCTGGCCAGCAACCCATAATCCCGACGTACGATGGGATGAGCCGCCAGATCGGTATTGCTCACCAGCGCCCCGATGCGCAGGCCTCCAACCGGAGTTGATTCGATGGTATTAAGCCCAATTTTGCCAATGTCGATGATGTGCTGTGGCGCTTCGATTTCCAGCTTCATCAAATCAAGCAGGTTGGTACCCCCGGCCAAAAATTTAGCCCCCGGCGTTCGGGCCGCGGCAGCAGCCGCTTCGGCGGGCGTGTGTACACGTTCGTAGGTGAAAGTTTTCATAGGACACTAATGAGGTTAATCCCGGGACGGGTTGAAGATGGCGGAGACACGTTGTACTAAGCCGATTTCTGGGCCACTTCGCTCATCGCTTCGGCAATATTGGAATAAGCCCCGCATCGGCAGATGTTGCCACTCATCCGTTCGCGTAGTTCCATATTGGTAACCTGTGGTGTATCCAACAGACTGGCGCTCACGTGGCTGGGTATACCGGCCTTGATCTCATTCAGTACGCCTACCGCCGAGCAGATCTGCCCTGGTGTGCAATAGCCACACTGGTAGCCATCGTGCTTGATAAAGGCCGCCTGCATGGGATGGAGCTTGTCCGGTGTTCCCAGTCCCTCAATGGTCGTTATGGAATCACCCTGATGCTGCAGGGCCAGCGATAGGCAGGCATTGATACGCTGGTTATTGACCAGTACCGTGCACGCGCCACACTGCCCGTGATCACAGCCTTTTTTGGTGCCCGTAAAATGCAGGTGTTCCCGGAGGGTATCGAGCAGGGTAGTTCGGGTATCCAGTTCCAGGTCGTGGGGTTGCCCGTTCACCGTAAACGACACCTTTGCCAGCGATAGAGGAACGGTATGCTGCGGAGCCGCCTGTGTACCTGTCACGTTCACCAGGGTAATAGCGGCAATCGCAGCGGTCGTTCCCGCAATCATTTCACGCCGACTAATTGTCAACTCATTTGACTCTTCCATAGTATTGCCGTTTCACAGGGTTAATTGGTAGCTGTTCGTTTCAGCGAGCTAACACCCTCCTGGAGAGGGGTACCAAACACAAAGTTCGACACTTTATAGATTGAAACTTATACTAAAACCAGTGCTTGTTTTATGAAAACCATAGATTTCTACACTGACTTTAGTTTTAAAAGACACCATCTGAACGAGGAAAGCACATGCTGAATCGTGCTCCTAGATTGCCCATTGAAAAAAGAGAAATAGCCACCGGAGCCAGTTGGGCTTGACTGCTTCTGTCCTGTTCTCAAACCAGAGAAGGCAGAAGCTCCGCTTGTCTGGATTTATTTATTGATGGCCGACAATCTTATGGGGAATGTAAGGTTCTTCCAGAAAGGCTGTTTCTTTAGCGCTCAGTTCAATGGCTAAAGCACGTAGGGCATCTTCGAGATGGGAAAACTTCGTCGCGCCAATGATGGGAATGGTTACGGGTTGGCGTTGGAACAGCCAGCCCAGGGCAATCTCAACCCGTGCTACCCCCCGTTTTTCGGCGAGTGAAGCTACCCGGTCAATGATCACCCGATCCGCTTCGGCGGTTGCATCATATTTGGTTTTGGCAATCGAGTCCTTCTCGCTTCGCTCAGTCGTTGCGGTCGTGTCCCTGGTTAATCGGCCAGCAGCAAGCGGGCTATACGGAGTCAGGGCGATCTGTTCCGACTGACAGTAAGGAATCATCTCCCGTTCATCTTCCCGGTAAAGCAGGTTCAAATGATTCTGCATAGAGACAAAACGTGTCCAACCCTGTTGTTGAGCCACAGTGTTTGCCTTCTGGAACTGCCAGGCATACATGGACGAGGCACCGATGTAGCGGGTCTTACCGGCTCTCACCAGGTCGTGTAGAACCTCCATTGTTTCTTCAATGGGCGTTGTGTAATCCCACCGGTGAATGATGTAAAGATCGACATAATCGGTTTGGAGCCGTTTAAGGCTTTTGTCCATCTCGCTTAGGATGGCCTTACGGGAAAGCCCCTTTCCATTGGGTCCTGGGTGCATTTGGCCCCATACTTTGGTCGCAATGACCACTTCATCGCGGTTGGCACACTCCTTCAAAGCACGGCCCAGAATCTCTTCACTGTTGCCAAAGGCGTACACATTGGCCGTATCGAAGAAGTTAATCCCCAGTTCCAGCGCTTTCTGGATGATCGGGCGGCTTGCCGTTTCATCCAGTCCCCATGAATTGTGTACCCAATTTTCCGCCCGACCAAATCCCATGCAGCCCAGGCATACCTGAGAAACGTCTAATCCGGTGTTTCCAAGCTTTACGTACTTCATCACGTTACGTTTCGTTTTAGCGGCTCACTGACGGAGCGGAACCGAAAGACGTTGCAAAAGTAACTCCGTCAGACAGGCAGGGGTTAACAGATATCAAACCAAAAAGTAATGATTTCAACCTATTGTTTTCGGTAGGCATTAGGTACCTGATCGGCTACGCGTTTAAAGTAATTATTGAAGTGAGTGGGGTAGTCAAAGCCCAGTCCGTAAGCGATTTCGGCAATACTCCAATTGGTATGTTGTAAAAGTGCTTTGGCCTCACCCACAATTCGTTCGGCAATATGCGTAGTGGTTGATTTGCCCGTAGTGGTTTTAACGGCCCGGTTCAAGTGGTTAACATGGATCGACAGCCGGTTAGCATAATCCTGAGCCGTACGTAAGGTGAGAGGTCGTTGAGGGGCTTCAATAGGAAACTGCCGTTCCAACAGGTCTAAAAATAAGGCGGCAATGCGGGAAGCTGCGCTTTTGTTTTTAATAACCTTATCGGAAGGCTGGATTTTTAGGGCTTCATGCACAACAAGTTGAATATAATTTCGAACCAGTTCATCCTTAAATGGATAATCGCCATCCTGCTCCTGAAGCATTTTTTCAAATAAGGACTCAAGAAAGGCCTGCTGTCCCTGGTTCAGGACAAAGACAGGCCGCGCGCCAATTTTGAATAGGGGGGATTGCTGAATGCTTTCCAGCCGTCCGGCAACCTGGAGAAATGTTTCGTTGAATAGACAGGAATAGCCCGTATGAGTTGGCGAGAGCAGTTCAACCGAGTAAGGTACATGGGGGTTAGAAAAGAATAAAAAGGTTCCTTTCACTTCCATACTTTGGTCGGCATAATGAATGAGCATGTGGGAAGTGGACAGGACGATCTTATAAAAATCGCGACGATTATAGGTCGGGGCTCCACTTTCCGTCGCGTCAAATTGATACACATTAAAACCTCGAAGCTTTAAGTTCACGGTATTGGCCTCGTTGATCGGGTTCACTACTTGCTGATTCATGGCCTAAAATTAATGAAATCAAGCATTTTCCTAGGATCTAGAACCCCCTTAAATGCTTAAGGGTTGGTCAACCAGCATAAGGGGTAGGGGTAATGTCTTGTCCTGATTTTATTCGGACCTTTTTCTGAACACGGAATGGGGAAGGGGCATTAAGCGAAAAATGGCCTCTTGATGATTAGAAAATCCGTTCACTTTTCTTGTTAATCTAATAGCATAGTTTTTAGCTTTTTCTGACCAATTGTAACCGGCGTAACTAGTTTAGTGGACAATCGTTAGTTACTATCTCTAGAAACAGGAAGATGGAATTTCATTCGTTGACCATTTCATATCCAAAAGACCATGAAGTTCGGTTACGCCCGTGTCTCTACCCATGAGCAAATCCTCGATTTACAAATCGATGCGCTAAAAGCGGCCGGTTGCGAACGGATCTACCAGGAGAAAGCCAGCGGCAGCAAGGCTGAACGACCCGAGTTGGTGCGAATGCTTGACCAACTCAGGACAGGGGATACGGTCGTTATTTGGAAACTTGACCGACTAGGCCGATCACTAGCTCATCTCATCAAACTGGTTAGCGATTTGGAAGAGCAAGGTGTGGGACTGCTTAGTCTAAATGACCCTATTGACACCACGACGCCACAGGGGCGACTTGTCTTTCGCATTTTTGCCAGCTTGGCCGAGTTCGAGCGGGATGTAATCCGCGAGCGAACGATGGCCGGCGTAGCCTCAGCTCGTAGGCGGGGTCGGTTACTGGGCCGTCCCAAGGGCTTGACTAAACAGGCCGAGCAAAAAGCCCGGCTGGCAGAGAGTCTTTACAAAGATCAGAATTTCTCGGTCGAGCAGATTGCCCATGAACTGCATATATCGAAAACCACTTTATACAAATATCTCCGGCATCGGGGTGTTCCTATTGGTTTACCTCCTGACTAAGTCCTGGAGGATAGCCTGCTACTTTCAATTCCGCAAACCTTTCTTCACTTCCGGCAAAATCGCGGTCCGCCTTCTCGCTCGAGTTTTGATCTTGATGCTACTGGAACATTAGCCAAACAATCGTTTGAATAAATTGATACATTACTCAGCAGTAGGTGACTACCTGCTGGAGTTAGATTTCTAACCCACAGGATGTCCCAAATAAGACGAAACTTAACTGAAGGTGATCCAATTTTCATCTAAATTACTGATGTAACACATGGTATATAAGATCTTCTTTTCTTGGCAACTCGATACTGACCCTACTTATAACAAATACTTGATTAGCCAAGCGGTAAAGGACGCAATCAAAACCATAAAAAGTAAATATCAGACTGATGTATCTATTGATTTGGCTTTGGACCGAGCAGATGACTCTAATCAACCCGGTTCACCTAACGTCGTTGGATTGATTGAACAGAAAATACGTGAATGTCATATCTTTTTAGCTGATGTCACTTTTGTAAACAGATATCGTACCTACATAACAGATAGAATTAAAGCACGTAGGAAAGGTGGCATTAATAACAACGTAGTTATTGAATTAGGCCAAGCAAAGGCTTTAATCGGCGACGAACGAATCATAAAAGTTATGAATGTCGCCTATGGTAAGATTGGCACTAAACTTCCATTTCCATTTGACATTGAACAAGACCGCTATCCGATCACGTACGAAGCTGAATCAGATATTGATTTAAAACAAACAACTAAGCAATTAGCGTCTGTACTGGAGAGTGCTATTCTGGTTATTATTCGTCAGCATGAGACGTTGCGCAAGAAACGATTTGTGCCACTGAAGACATTTTCAGAATGGTCTACATACATACAGCTAAGCAGCCACTTCGTTACACATAAAGCGTATGAGACGTTATTCGATATAGTGAAAACGTCTTTATCAGCGGGTTCAGTTATACGGGTGGTAGGTTTACCAGGGACGGGCAAGACTCGTACGGTCTTTGAGGCGTTGCGGCTGGCCTCGGCCGACGAAACCACCCTACCCCTTACGCAAGCGGTGCTGTATTATGATGCTCAAGGTGAAGATACAACCCATCTGGCAGATCTTCTTCACAACTTAACGGCCACGGGTGAACGATTCGTTTTTGTAATTGATAATGCATCAGTGCGGTTGCATTCTCAACTCAGTGCACTTATTAGCCGATCAGGTTGTCAATCGTCTTTAATTTCTATTGCTCCGACCACCGAGACCCAGTTACCAGCGGATCGTTTAACGCAAGTTGTTGATTTGACGGAGCCCATTGTAAAATCCGTTTGTGAAGCGATTCTTCGGCAAAAGTTTCCAAGAGCTGATGCATTCACTCTGAGCCGGGCAGTCAATTTTATGGGGGCATTTCCAGCACTAGCGGTTTTATTAACCCAGCAAGATGAACTCAATCCTTATGCTTTAGCCGAACTAACGCCTGACAACTGGGCCGATCAGGTGCTTGGTTCAGCAGAACGGCAATCCGAACATCGCGCCGTTTTGCAGACCTTATCCTTATTTACGGAAGTTGGCTACGAGCGGGGTGAAGAGATAGAAGCTAAGTGGATTGCAGGTAATGATCTATTAACATCCTTAACCGGTACGCAGCAGCAACGGTGGCAAAAGTTCAAACAGATCGTTGAACTACACCGACAACGGGGCATTATTCACACGATTGGTCGTAATATTCAAATACAACCTCAGCATTTAGCCTTGCGTTTAGCGGAGGAGTGGTGGGAGTCGAGAGACACCACCGATGCAGTTGACCTGCTCAACGGGCTGGATGAACAGCCAGCACTTCGAACTAACTTCTTGAGGCAAATCAAACACCTACGCAGCAGTTCGACGGTTCAGGAAACCGTCAGCAGGCTGTGCGGAGTGGCTGGTTATTTTATAACACCAGAACGTGCACTTTCCGCTGATGGAGCGTCATTGCTACACTTCATGGCTGACATCAACCCAAGCGTTGTAACCGATTGCTTAGCACGGCTGTTGTTAATCGCGCCAATAGAATTGTTAGAAGAAGCGCGTGACGGCCGACGCGATTTAGTGTGGACACTACAAAAACTTTGTCGCTATGAGGCCACCTTTTTCACATCAACGCAGCTCCTAATGCGGTTGGCTGTTGCCGAAAATGAAGCTATTACTAATAACGCGACGGGTCTATTCTTACAGCTATTCGCCATCCATCTATCCGGAACCGAAGTCAGCTTTCCAGAGCGAATTTCTGTACTAAAGCAGGCAAGGAGTCAACAGAATGAAGCTTACGACGCATTAATCATAAAAGCGGCTCGGGCTGCTTTAGCCCATCAGGGCTTTACGCGTTCCGTGGATTCGGATGAACAGCTTAATCCTTGGAAGGAATTCCGACCCACCAATGTCGATATAAAAGGCTACTGGCGCGAGATAGTCGAATTAATAAGCCCATATGCCCTGTCAGCGCATGCTTACGCTGAAGAAGCAGCTAGTATTTTAGTTGGTGCTCTTCGAGGTCTAACCAATTCTGGGGCTGCAGGTCTTGTGCTACCCATTATTGATCGTATAATAGATATTGGCAACGTGGAGGCTAAAAATATCCGGCCGGCTCTTAAATCCGCGTTACGTAATGGTTCCTTACGAACGAATGACCGGGGAATGTTGGAGCAGATGTTGGCTAAAACAGAACCAACCAACTTAGAGGGCAGATTGGAATACTACGTTTATTCATATGCGGACCCAACTGATTACCAAGATATGGGTGAAGCGACTTTACAAGCGCGAGCGGAGGCATTAGTACCGGAATTTATTCAACGTCGCGATATATGGGAGCAGACGGCTCGACATCTGCTCATGGCCAATCCGTTCCACGCAACGCCATTTGCCCGCCAGTTAGCAGCTCAATTAAGTCAACAGGACCAGCAATGGTTTGTTGACTTATGGATTACTTACTTCAAACAGTTGTCAACCGGGGAGAAAACTTTAACCCTAGCTCCAATTGTGGGCTTCCTAGTGAGCGCAGGCGAAACGATTACGGACGATTTTCTGAAGCGATTAGTGGCGGACGATGCCCTCAATTATTTAGCGTTCAACCTGATACCAGCCAGCACGACTAAGCCGGAACACCTCGAGTCATTACTCACCCTTATAGAACAAAAGAAGCAGCCTATTGCAGCACTTCGTCATTTACAATACAGCAAAGTGCTAACCGAATCCCAACGTGAGTTAATACAGACATGGATGCAGCGGATTGCAGACATGGGACCGGACGGGCTTTGGGTTGCCTTGGCACTGACTTGGAATTACGTTTACGAGCGCTCCGACGACGAGTCTATATCAAACGAGCGAAGTGAATATTTCAAACCTTTGATCACTCAATGGTCACTAAACGAAGAATTAACTCAAACGCAAGGTGATGACTTTACGCAAAGCCGATGGACGAATAATCTAGTCCGCATTGCTGAAGAAACCGAAGATCCCGAAGTAGCGGTGTCTTGCATGAATCAGCTGATCCGATTTATAACGAATCAGCCGGATTATTACCCGGGTTACGCCAGTTCAAACGCCTACCGGCCGCTTAGAGCACTACTTGCCAAATTTTTTTCAGCAGTATGGCCCATATTAGGAGACGTTTTCGAACACGACGATTTTATTTTCGTCTTAGCCGATCTTTTGGGTTCAAAATCAGAAAGTCACGCAGAAATCGAAGGTTTGTTGTTCGAGGTTGGTGATCCAGATACGTTACTTGACTGGTATAGCCGACAAGAGCAGAAAGTACAACTACGCTTTGCCAATATGCTTCCAATTATGAAACCTGATGAAGTTGTTTGGCATCCCTTTACACGTCGAATGCTAGATACATTTGGAACTGATGACCTTATGCGGGCTGGAATCGTCGCCCGTATGAACACTTTTGGTGTGAATGGTTCTGCAGCACCGCTTTTTGAGATGCACTTGGCGTTATTCGAACAACTCTATCAGCATTCTTTGCCAATCGTTACTGCATGGGCAAGACGGCAGGCTGAGTTTTGCCGAATCCGAATTCAGCAGGAAAAAGATTGGTCGGATGAAGGCTTTCCTTTGGATAAAGGTTTTCCTTTCCAACTAAGCGAAAATAGACGCGAATGACTACCGGTTTTAACTTTTCAAAGTTGATCTACTGATCAGTACAGTTGCAGCTGGTCATACGCAAATATGCAATGGTAGCACGTTCACTTCGTCATAGCTCCGTTCGCTTTCTAAAAGCGGTTGAGATATCGTGAAATTGTATAACCTCAAGAAGTCGAGCAGTTGTGTATTATAACGGAATACTATTAGCTGCAACATGTTTCGTCTAATTATAAGGTTACTTAAAATTGGTAATCTTAAAATACCACAGTATCTGTTATTTTTAGTGCGTTTACACCATAACAGATGAAGCAATATATACCCAACCTTATTCCTGAGCAGCATCGCGTCTTACCGGACTATTTTCGAGAATCAGACAATTCCAATAAGAAAACAATTGCTTCAGGAGCAGACAACTTTTGGCGGACACTGGCTATTATAACCGCTATTGTTTCTCTACTCGTTTGGCCGCATCATGCCGGCTTTAGATTGTCTCTTCTTCTGTTTGCCTTCTTTTGGTCACCCTGGGGAAGGCGACGCGTTGAAAATACCTTACGATTTAAATTCACCCCTTCTCTAAGGGCGAGTGTGCTCGGTGTGTTAGCGCTATGTTCATCATTAACTGGCTATCAGTATAGCAATCAGCTGGCAGCGGAAAAGGAAACGGAACGGCTAGTAGCCGCTGCTAAACAAAAAGCGGAGCAGACTAGAATCCGCCAGCAAACGCTTCGGGAGCAGGCCGCCAGCCGCCAACGGACGCTTCGCCTAGATAGCTTACATAAGTACCTGTCCAGAGCTGATGCTTCTCTCCGAAAAGGGATACACCCGAAGGCAATCGGGCTTTATAAGCAGTCATTGCAGTTAGCCACCGCAGATAACGCTACTGAAAAGCATGAGGCTCGCGTTGGTTTAGCCACTAGCTATTTTCTGACCAAACAGTACCGGTTAGCGCTGCAAGCGTACGACCAACTCGTAGCTGCTACCTCGGATAATACTGAGCTTCGTTACAAGCGCGCTTTGTGTTATCAACGATTAGGACAGAAATCCGACGCCCTAACCGATTTGTACAAAGCTTCTAATGATGGATACGTCCCAGCCACGAAGTTGTACAACCAACTAAATCCTGAGCTTCGACGGATTCTGTACTATCAAACAGTGTGTTGCGACGGATCTGACAGTCCATCGAATGCCAAAGGGCGTGGGGCTTGTTCCCACCACGGGGGCGTTTGCGACTGGAATAAACCTATCTACCAAACCTACCGTAAATATGATTTTAACGGCCTTTGAGCATCGACCACTAGCACCGCAAAGCTTCATGCAACGGCTACTAAACCAATATCCTGAAGAGAATGCAGTTATTGAACTAAACAACCTGTTGGCTGAAAGCCCAATTCGATCCATTACAAACACGACCATTCAAGCTATTGAGCAGAAGTATGGTCTGTCGCTGCTCAAACAGTTTAAACTGAATCTGGAGGAGTTTTATGCCGTTCAGCTCAATTACGCGTTGACTGACCAGCACCTATCAGAAGACGAGTTAGATGAGCTTAATCATTTACGTACCCTGTTGCAGATTCCCTCCGCAAGCGTCGAGATGATTCATGCTCGAATCGGCGAAGTCGTTTATCGGCGCAGTTTTGAAGAAGCTCTGCAGGATGGACAACTCTCAGCCAAGGAACGGCTATTCCTGACGGAGTTGCAACAAACCATTTCGTTACCACCTGAGCTAGCCGAAACGATCTCCCAAGAAGTGCGGGAAAATTACCTGGCTCGCTTTATCGATCAATACGGCGCTGACGCTCGCATTACTCCAGAAGAAGAAATGCACCTACGCATGATCAGCAAGAATCTGGGGATAAAACCAGATCGTGCCACCAAGCAGACATTAGATCGTTTCAAACTCTACTGGGCACTGGAGAACATAGAGTTACCACTGGTTGACATAGCTGTTCCTTTACAAAAGTCGGAGCATTGCCATTACCAGGTTGAAACCGTGCAATGGTATGAAGAACGGGCAACAGACCGGCGTAGCAGCTACACCGATCACTTTGTTTATGATAAAGTGTTCGAAGAAATTGACGTACAATCAGGGAATTCAACCACTCGTAAAGAGAGATTCGATCTGTTGAAGCGAATTGATGAAGGTAGTCTCTTTGTGACGAATAAGCGGCTCATTTTTGTTGGCGTGACCAAGACGTCTTCCATTAAACTGAGCGCTATTTCGAATCTTACCGCTTATAAGCAGGGAATCTGGGTGGGTAAGCTAACGGGTAAGAGCCCATTATTGATGATGAAAAGAGATGCCGATGTGGTAACGCTAATTTGTCGACGGTTGTTACGCGCTTAGGTTAGCTCCGAGCTTACTACTTTAACTCATTGTGTCAGAGCCAGCCAACAGGTCGGGAGGCTAAGCCAACTGCTAACTTACTGATAAAGCCGGCAAACTGTTTGACTCCATTGGCTTTGTTGGAAAAACTACTTCTCCTGCTCAACGGCCTGCAGAATAGTCAGCTCAACCAACCATCTTTCTGGCAGATCTTCTCGGGTAATTGCCGACATATACAGGCGATGTTCGGGGTAATTGAAATCAAACTTTACGTAGCCCTGCTGATGCCGGGAGAACCACTGTCCGAACAAGCGGCTCCTGGCCCGTTCATGATCATTTTCCGTACTGCACACGTAAAGCAGCACTGCTTTGGGCTTGTGCTCAAAGAATAAACGTAAGGTTTGACTGACAGTGGGCTCTATCCGAGGATCTTTCCGATCGAAGGAACCAGACACCGGAAGTAGAGAGAAGGAAAAGACTGAATCGGCAAACGGAGTGTCAGGCAGATAATCGGAATCGGAGACAAAATCTAAGCGGTAAGTTGCGCCTAAGTCGGTTTTAAAGGCAAAACCCGTTTCCGTCTCACTTAGCGGGTAAGGAGAAAGGCTTGACGAATTTGACATTAGCGGGCTTTCTTGACTCATCGCCACTTTTGTAATGTTCCTCCAATTGCTTTTTTTCCTGGGCTAACTTTTGAGCTAAATCCGCGAGATGTTTTATTTTCGTTGCCATAGCAATTTCTTTTGTCTAAGTTGTCTACAGGCACTTCGGGTCCAGGCTAATGACGCGTCAGTATAATCATAACCTGGTAAAGAAACGCAAATTTGATGACTTTAGTTGATATGCCTACGTATCGCTGGGCTGACCAACAATACAATATAGCCAGAAATGTTCACTGGTCGAAGATCGCAGCCACATCAGCATTGCTTTAAAACAACAATGATGGGCTCTATCTGTATCGTCGAAACTTCCTGCTCGTAAGTATGCGAACGATGCTGAGCTTACTTGCGATGATCTTAAAATGTCCCTGTTCTAATATATCGTATACAAGTGGATATTGGGAGCGAATTTGTCTACAGCAGCGGCCCCATCAAAAGCGAGCAACAAATTGTGTATGTGATAACGGTGTAGTTATACACTTCTTCTAACCAGAAAACCCAATTGCAACCCATTTATTGACTAGACCGCAAGTAAGGTCGTTTAACCGGATTTTTCGAGATGAATGTTTGAACGATCACAGGTTCTCATGGCTAGAAAGATAAAGCCTTAGCGACAAGAATACACTTTCGACACCATAGTTCTCTGGATGGACAAACATCGGGTGAATTTGGAAAGGGGAGAGAAAGTAGAAGAAATGATTGTCTGATCCTCAATCGTTGAGCGATCCAGTGATCGAAATGACCTTAAAATGACCTTAAATGATAAACGGAACTATTTTATTAATATTATATTAGCATATTACTCTAGAATGAGCTCAACAGACCCTGCTTACTCTTATAACTTTTTATTTGATCTATGATCAACTGTTGTCGACTACTTGTGAATTTTAAAGGGGCATACCTATCATCAATTACTTCGAACTTAAATTTTTTGGCAAATGATTTAGCTCTGTTACCCATATTTGTAGCATATTCATCAGATTTCCCCATCGCCTTAAATAAATCAATACATGCCCATTTTACTAACTCGAAGCGATCAATATGGAACATTGACTGGCGCATACTTTCGTATTTCAAACCATAAGAAGTAATAATAGCTTTAATATCGTCTTTAGTAATACCAATTAGCTTAGCTCTATAATCCCACCAGTGATCTGGTTTAGAACTTAATAAATATTGAGCGTAATGTTCTTTCTCTAAAAATTTTTGGACTGTAAACAATCCCATTATTTCTGCCAGTTCCATCAAGGCATCAATCTGCTGTCCAGTAAGAAGTTTTCCATCTTCCTTTTGCTGCTCAAGAGATAGCAAATAGCTTCTTATCTGTCTTCCTATTTCATTGTTCTGTATTATAGCAATGTTTTTTGCCATGTCTAACTTAACAGACCAATCTCTTTCCTTTCTTATTTCTCCGCTTTTTAGTTCTACAGGCTTTGAAAATTCCCAGTACTCTGTATTTTCCTTAAACCCATAACCAACCATAGTTTTAAACCATTGCAAAAAGGGCTGATCAGGCTTGAGACTTTCGTATAATTCACTAGCCCATACATAAGGTGTACCTTTTTGTGAGTAACGCAAACTTATCATTAGATGTAAATTCTGGGATGAATCAAATATAATAAAGTTAAACTTGTATACTGTTTATTTACAAAGAACTAAAAGAAATGTTGTTACGCGTGCTATTACATATAGCATGTAATAGTACCATATTATACGATTAAGTGACTGATTTTCAGAGAACATATAAAGGTTCTACTTTAGTACTATACATTGAGGATACAGTACTACAAAGGACAGAGCCAGGTAGGTGCTTTTAAATGTTGTGATCTAGTTGCGTTAAATCTAGCAATAGTACTAGAAATGGTTACATGTAAGCATTATGGTCAAACTCAACAAGTGAAATGGTATAGTGTACCCCATTGTCTGTACCACCATTCGGCCAAACGAAATGGTTAGTTGACAGATTTATGTTCGTTTTTCTTCCCTTCCATTAATACCCTTGCCGGTGTGCGGTAGCCCAACGACTGATGGGGACGTTGAGTATTGTAGTACTGAAAATACTTGACCAAACCCGCCCGCAACTCACTACCGGTTTGGTAATTTCGCAAATAAACATCCTCATATTTCAGCGTTCGCCAGAACCGTTCCACCGCACGGGCGGCCCCGGAAGATGTTATCCAGAGCCCGGCCTTTCCCAGATAATAGCAATCTGATGATCTTGCAAAACAGCCACAAAATAGTCGCTAGTGAATTGGCTGCCCTGATCCGTATTGAAAATCTCTGGCTTACCCCACTGCTGTAAGCTTTGCTGTAAAGTAGCCACACACCAGTCCGCTTCCAACGTATTGCTCAACTGCCAGTGCAGGACATAACGGCTGTGCAAATCTAAAACCGCAATCACATAGAAAAAGCCTTTGGGCATGGGAATATAGGTGATGTCAGTGGCCCAGACCTGATGAATACGGTCGATTACTAACCCTCTCAACAGATAAAAGAATCGTTGTCGGGGCGTGCCTGGTTTGGACAGGTTTGGTTTAGGAAACTGAGTCTCCAACCCCATCAAGGCTCTTAATCGGCGAACTCGCTTGATATTAATTATCCAGCCGTCCTCTTTGAGGAGTACTATTAGACGCCGATGACCCAGGTCAGGATGCTCCACATACCACTCGTCAAGTCAGCGCATTATCAGTAGAGTTTGCTCACTGGTCGCTACGGGTTCATAAGACAGACCGGCTCGGCTGACACCTAACAGCCAACATTGACGGCGAAGACTCAACTCAGGATGGGATTGCTCGATCATGGCGCGTCGTTGGTTCAGAGGTTGATTCCCAGTTTTTTTTGAGCCAACTCAACTCCATTTGGAGTCGTCCGATCTGCTCATAAAGTGGCCCCTTTTCATCAGTGACGGGTTTTTCTGCCCCATTTTGTTGATCAAATACGTGTGGGGCAGCGGCCATAGAGATCTGTTTTCAGGTCTGTACCAACTGTGGATGCAGGTCGTAGTCGCTGGCTATCTGATTGAGGGTCTTCTCCTGACGGAGGACTTCTAAAACTACTTTCACCTTGAACTCCGCGGTGAACTGACGACGGCTTTTTGCTTTCATGGTTGACTAAGTTAGCCACCATTCCGACAAGCTTAAGGGGTGGTACAAAAAAGCGGGACCACTATACTAATAATACTACTAAGCTAATGAGCTATGATAAATGCGGAACATTAATAAGACACCTAAAAATTTGTGTATATGTACTAATAGCACTGTCATTATAATTTAATCTTGAGCGGAATTACATTTATATCTAAACTTTTTATAGCTTCTGCAGAGGTATCAATATCAACAACAGAATCATAAGCTTCTTCAGAAACAGTTAAGATAGTTTCACTCAAAATAGCTTGATTTCCTTTTAAAACTGAGCTTGAGAGTATTATTAGTTCAATACACTCTTCTTTCATTGTATTTATTAAATCCTTACCAGAAATTTTAGGCGAATTAAAGTTTACTCTTTTCATTACCTTTTCAAGAATTAATTAGTTTAAGTCTTATTCATTTATAACACTATATACAAAAAACAATATAATTTACGTTTTTCTTAGGCTTCCTTGATCCTAATTGTTTGCAAATGGCAAGCATTGTACTGATTAATAATACCTGACCCCTTCTTTCTCAATTATGCCTACGGGACCAATCTCATTTCTGACTTGATATAAACGTGTGCTCAGATTAATATTAATTCAGCAAACGTTTGAAATTGGCAAAAATTAATTTGGAAGCTACCTCTTCATTTTCCAAATCGCTTCTGACCGAAACTAATGTAGATATTAAAGATGACATACTAAGAGGGCTGCAAGGACTGCGTGATGCTTCAACAAATGGTCCGTCGCTTTCGGTTAACAGTCGATCTGAAGGGATCGCTTGAATCAACTTTTTTCCTGTCGACGAGTTGACCATTGCAGGATTTATCGAAAAGTAATAACCAGCATCAATCCCTCGTTCCAGCACAGCTAGACTACCTGAAAACCAATGTAATATTATTTTCCCGGGAAATTGTTTGCCAACTACTTCAACCACTTCTTTATCAGCACGTCTTGAATGAATGGTTAGTATTTTGTTCCCCGCATCCGCACAAGCATCGATAATTGCAATAAAAAGTTTTTTCTGTATCTCAAAATCCGTACTCGTTCGGTCATCTAATCCAATTTCCCCAATGTATCGAGTCTTTGGTAATAACTGCATAAATAAGGCCAACTCATTGTGTCTTTCTGAAGCTAATTGAGGATGTAGTCCTAAAGCGGCCCGGATGTATTTACTAGCTGAAGCAATCTTCTCGGTGTAATAAAAGACTGAGGGCGTATTCGTTACAGCAATTGTGTAAATTCCACTCTGCTCAATCAGCGTTGATATACCCGCTTGGGGCCATAGGTCTAAATGAAAATGCGTATCAAGAAGGTGGTTCATTACGGGGCAAAATTTGTTCAACTTCCTGCATGCCCTGTCGGTACATACGTGTCAAATTTATCAACTCTTGCTGAGAAAAGTGAGAGAGGGGTCCTGAGTTCATGATGTGTATGAGTGTGTGTTTAGGATCCATAACCCGATATCTTTCCAGCGCTAGTCGAAAAGCTCTTGGATCGCGCCCAGAATCTTTATAAGCAGGTATCGGATCGGTTTGCACATCTATAACGTATTTGGTATCACGAAGACCGTTGGCTTCGAGCGAAGCCCGTCGAATGAGGCAAGGTGTGCAATAACCACAGTGCGTTCCCGGTGGCATTTTTTTGAAACGGGCTTGATCGGGGTGAGCACAAGACAACGTCGATTTAAAGTGAACTTTCAGCAGGGAAGGATTCCCGCAACCACTAACCATTTCTCCTTTTGTTTTGAACTGATAAGGATTATCAAGTAGAATAGGTATGCCAAGCTTGCTTAAGATTTGCTGGAATGAATGGAGAAAATAAGGATGCGTGGTACGCGTGCTGTGGCTGCCATGCCGGGTAAAGGTCAGAGGAACATTCAACGAGATAAAACCATTTTCGGGTATGATCAACGGGATGTTGTTGCAGCAATTGGCAACTGCAAGACCTAAACCAATAAATAGGATTGATCTAGCCCGAGATGAAACCTCTTTCTGAGCACCCTTAAACGCTTGGTTAGGCTGTACATAAAACGGGAAATTAATTACTTCTTGATCATGATAGGTTTTTTTCAGAAGTGAAAAGAGTTCCTCCTGAGTTTGGCCTTCTCCCCCCCCCTTTTTATGATGCCCTACCAAAGCTAACTGTTCCCCCTGTTGTAATAAATCAATAGCTCCAATAAATGAGTCTAAACCACCTGAAAAAAGGCATACTTTCGTAAGGTCTTCTGGAAAAACGTACTTTTTACTTATAAGCTTGGCAGTATCTGCTGTTCCCTGACGGAAAACAAACTCCCATTTATCTCCGCTTAAAAATGAAAGCATCTTTTGTAGATCTTCCTGAATGGCTATCCATTTGGATAGGGTTTTAACAGGGACATAGCACCTAAAATGACGGCTCCAATTTAGGTAACCATTCATTTCCCTAGAGACGGCCTGATCGGCGGCGTAGGCCATCAAGGTCATATTCAGCAGGTCCTGTACTTCCTCTGTCAATTTGGTCTGATCAATTAGTTGATAAACTTTATGCTGGAGGAGAGTGGATTCACGATCCTGTTCTGTCAAATCGACGACTAACAACTCAGCATCGCCCGCCGTATCAGGTGTAAACGTATCAACTGCGCTTGTCTGAAGAAGAATTGGCTTTACATTCATTGCTCAATCAACGTATAAGTTTCTTGGAAAATTGAATTAATCTGCTGAGTGACACTCGGATCTTGAAAGCTAAACGTTGCGACATTGACGTTTTTAAAAGCTACACGGACGGATTCTCCGACAAACTCTTTTATGGTCATTTCTGCGTCTACTAGTTCTGCTTCGCTTACTTCTTTTCGCTCTAGAGCAATCCCTACTTCATTCAGCCATTTCTGATAGATGTACTGCTGGGTTGCCAGTAACAAGGCTTCCTTTACTTCGTCAGGGCCCAACGCGTCAATTGGTTGAAGCTTACCGTTCTCATCCGTCAGTTTATCATATAGATAACATAAGGAATCAAGAATGGCCTTTCGGGTTATTCCTTCGTCAATTGGCCCGCCAGCCGGAGCTAACTGGTCGGCTAGTTTAGCGAAGACTTCTTCGGCGGGCTTACCAAGGCAATCCTGAATTCCAGCGTTACGCAGTGCTTCATCAAAACCACGATTAACTACATCGCCCAAAAAGCCCCCCAATCCGGCTACCGCGCTAATACCTCGTCCAGCCGAACGAGTTGTTGCTTGCGGACCACCCCTAGCTCTTACGTAACTGCGACCCGCATTCTTTAGCGACTTCGCATTACTAGGAGCGCTGCCGAAGCGAGACATTGCGATTTTGGCGTCACTCCACCTACGGGGTTTGGGAGTATGTTTCTCAGGGGTATCTTTATCATCACCTGGGACAGATGGCTGGCTTGGCTCACCCTGAGGGGGGGGGGCGCTAGGCTGATTAGGGGCGCCCGGCCCAGTGGGGGCTGGATTATCAGTAGCAGGACCATCTCCATCCTGCGGAAAACTAGGTGCAGGGGCTGATTCATAATCGGGATTATTATCCGCCCAGGATGGGAGCAGCGAACTATTGTTTTTTGGTCCTTTAAACGAACTTGAAGTTCCCATAGGTTAATGCTACTTTGACTTTAGTGGTTTTGGGAGTTTTTCAATAAGCGGTTCGATTGATTTCGCATATACGGTTTCCCTAGCCAATTCCTGCAGAGCTGGTCTCATGGCTATGTTCAATTTACCCTCTGGAAGACTATTCAGTAGCTGAACTAGCTGAGATACAAGGTCTTTTCTAGCCGAACAAAATTCAACCAGTTTTTTCAGTATTGAATCACCATAATTGGCCTTCTCATCTCGTCGAACGTCATTCGCTAATGCCTCAAAGACAGCTGCGGCATCGGCCTGGCTTAAACTAGTGGCCCGTTCAAGAGCTCTTTTACGCTTTAGGTCACTCGGAGATTTAACACTTTGGTAGAATTCCTGGGCCTCGGGAGACATTCTTTGCGAGGCTGCTCCAACAACCGAAAGTTTATCTTGAGAATAATAAAAATAGCTGGCTAGGTCAAGCTCGCCTAGTTTAGGATCGATCTCAAGCCAGTTTTGAAACCACTTATCCTGGATTAACGACTCTAAGTCCGCGGGGATCTCTTTATTAGTTTCGAAAGCAACTAGTTCGGCTATACAACCTTCGTTTTCGGCTTGTGACGTATTAAATCGCTTAAATGTTTCAGGCTGAAAATATTCAAGCAGCATTAGTTTGGCCAGCAACTTACTTTCCAGGATAATTCCTCGGCTGTTTGCCATGTTAGTTCGCATCATTAAGGTATTCAAAAAACGCTTTGCTTGCCGAGGGTTACCGTTTAAACCAGCGGTCAAAATAGTGGCAATACGAAAGGATACGTCCAATGACTCGGACAACTTCGAATCAATTGTTGTCTGGTTTAGTAGTTGCTGAACCGTGGCTGCATTTAGACCTTTCGTTTTAAGATCACGGTCGTTAGTTAGTACTTTTTGCCGTAATGTCTCTACCTCATTCGGTTTCAAGTATAGTCGAACAAATAAGAGGTTAATATAATTTGTCAACTCGATGGCGTTCATCGAAGCAATGCGCACAGGGAACTGAATTAACTTCTCTAAGTAATCACGACCAACATCTAGCTTATCGCCTGTTATCTCGGGAAATCGCCGACGTACTGAATATTTAATTAAACGCTCGTCTGCTCCAATGATAAAAACACTATTATCAACGAATAGGAAAAGCTTTATGGCCTCTAATGTTCCGATGACTGTGTCAGGATTGCATCGATCTAGGTCATCGATTAATACAATGATTTTTTTGAGTTTCGTTGTGCTTAGTAATTCAGCAAAATCCTTCCCAAAATCTTGTATACTCGATCGACTGGTCTCTTCCTTCTCCTCACCACTCTTGAAAAACCCTTCATAGTCTTCGTCTTTCAAGCTCTTGAAGATTTCGGTTGCCGTGATCCCAAGTAAGCCCGCAGGCCCCAAGGCCGCGCCAATACCAAACTTGACAATTGAGCTACCCACTTTCAGCAGGTCAATTTTCTTGAAAAGCCGAATAGCTACCTTTTTGGCCTTTTCGTCCAAAGTGCAGTGGCGGCTAATCTCTTCTACGATACGACCCATCAGGACGGTTTTGGCGTCTTCATAACCTTCGAATAACCAACCATTGAAGCGAATAGTCAGTATGCCTTCCTTTTCTTTACCACTGTAGCGTGACTCAATCATTTTCATCAGACTAGACTTGCCACTGCCCCAATCACCAAAAATACCGATGCTACAGGGTAATAACTCATTGGTGTCTACAATCTGGCATATAGCATCTTCATAATGCTTAAAATTGATATAGTCTGTACTAGTTTCGTTATCACTCCACATAGGGTTATTAGGTTGCGGTACAAATGAAAAAGGCCAAAGTCAATTAGAATCAAACCCGACATAGACGATTAACTGATTTAATAAATTAGCATAGCAAAACCAGCCAATTAAATTAAATACGGTGTTAACACTTTAGAAGTTCTAAGCACATGTTTTTACCATATTACCTTGAAAATACTTAATTAATCCCTTATTCTATTGCAGACAAGTTTCGTTCTATGAGCCAGAAGTATTTTTTTTATTATAACTTAAAATGCTAGCATCGTAGCACACATACACATACCTTCTGCCAGCTGTTTTAACTTTAAATATAGAAGTTGTTTATACCTTTTAAGAATAGGGTACTGCTAGTACAGTAGGACGTTTGTAAACCGCAAAGAGACCATGTGTTTCTGTTCTATCATAATGCTGCTTTGTACTATAATCGTACGACTATACTTTTATTTTAAATCCATTCATTTAAAGGAAGAAGATAAAGTTAAATTAGCTACATAAAGTCTCATAAATTAATATTGTATATATATTGATAGTTATTCAAAATCATTCCCAAAATCCCTTAATTATATTCACTATTAATGTTAAATCATTATACATGTTTAAATATTTTAACTGTTATTCTTGCCTCAATCTTCAACAATATAAAATTGCTATATAACTGTTTTATAATATAAAGTGACAATAAACGTATCTTTAACTTCCTATACGTTCAGACCAGTATACAAATATGACTTCTATATATTATTAACAAATCTGTATTTAGTAAACGGCTTCTAACTATCTCTTCTCGAATAAGTAATTATGTCAACTTTTAATTAGTTGACATGGTAACAGTTACTATATATTACCATTTAACACTTAGAATATGAATAAGAAAGTTCATATATTGTGTCAATTGACCCATTCTTTATGACTAATAACTACGGTTTTATCCGCACTGAGTATAGCTTTACGTCCGGCTCTGGAGAGTTAGAGAGTGGTCGTTATATCAACGAGTATAAGGTCCGTATCTATTTTGATGAAGTTCGCGAGTTATCGGACACACAACGGGAAGAGTCGGTCGAGATTGGTCGTGCTTCTGTTAGCTTATTCTTAGTCGAGCTAGGCCTTAATAATGATCAATCGATGTTTGACATTTTCGATCATTGTATCGAGTACGTTAATCTGTACGAAGAAGTTTACGACGAGCACGGCGAATTTCAAAAACCGTTGATTGATACGTTTGAACCACTCAATGATAACCTGCTTTATATTCGTCGTTTGGAGCTGTTGCCGGAGTGGCGGGGAAGAGGCATTGGGCAAAAAGTATTAAAAGACATTATCTGGCGATTTGATAGCTGTTGTGGTATGGTTGTATTAAAAGCGTTTCCGCTTCAGTTTGAAGCTGGCATTTTAACGAACACAAGCCTCTGGACTCAACAACTTATGCTCAGCTCGTTTACTCAAAATACTTCGATGGCTCAACGCAAGCTATTTGCCTTTTACAAGTCAATTGGTTTTAAGCGTGTTCCGAAATCAGATTTACATTACTTATCCATGTTTCATACAAATCCCAAACTTGATGCGATAGCACTCAATGAGGAGGATGTCCTTTAACAAACTATTCTTTAGACAAATGACTTTTTTAAACGTTGTCTAGTCGCCTGATACTCATCGGTTTAAACAAATTCCCTCTGCGTGTTCGAAAGCCCATTTTATTCAGCCGCTCGGCAATGGCTTCGTACGTAAAGCCATCCTTTCGGTATAGCCGTACCAATTCAGCCGCCTGCACGTTAGCGGGATGATTACGGGCGTTCTGCTGTTGCACATGGCGCCCTTGGGCAGCGATGAATGGTGTCAAATTGGGTGTGCCTAATTGAAACCCTTGCGCCTTCTTAGCCCTTAAGGCGGCCCGGGTCCGCTCCCCAATCAACTCCCGTTCGTGCTGAGCTAGCACGGCCATGATGCCGACGGTCAGTGTATTGGCGTCCGGAATGTCACAGGCTACAAAATCGACCTCTGAATTACGGAGAGAGAAGATAAAGGACACATTGCGACTTAACCGATCCAGCTTGGCGATTAATAGTCGTGCTCCCTGCTGTTTGGCCAGGGCAATGGCTGCGGTCAGTTGAGGACGGTCCGCGCGCTTGCCAGATTCGACCTCGACAAACTCTTCCAGCACCTCATCCCCGGGTTTGATAAAGCGGTTGACGATCTCACGCTGGGCCGAGAGTCCCAAGCCACTCTTGCCTTGGCCAGCGGTGGAGACCCGAAAGTAGGGAACGTACTTCATCAAGTTTGTACCTTATATATAGTAGTAAAATGGGGCGACCATCGCGCGGGAATAAAAACTAGTTGCCTATCCCCCTTTTCAACTAGGGTTGTAGTTGTTATTTTGGTGTTCCACGGGCGAAGATAGGGTAAAGTTGGGTTTTATAACATTGTAAGAACGACCGTTGTTAGAACGTTATAAAACCATAATCGTAAGCCTTCTATACTGAACTGAGATTAGTTATCGTATTTTACCCCTCTATCTTATCGTACCTATCTACTACTGATACCACTCCATGGCCATGGCTCAAGACATATGGCAAGCTTTCCTGCTGGCTCACCCCGAGCTTATCCCGGGTCAAACATCCTTCGAAGAGATCAACCTGAAGATGGATGCTTTTAGACAAACCTTCAACCAGCGCCCACTGGCGGACTTTGACAATCTATCCCCGCACCAGATGCACACCCTGCTGCATGACCCCTGGAGTGAGCAGTCCCTAGTAAGGCTTCAGGACGAGTTGTCGGATGAGATGTTCGACCAGATTCCCTTTCTGGTCCTGACCGAGATGCTTCTGGAAGAGTTACGGACCAAGTCCTCTATCAAACTAACCCCCAAGGGGAATCTGCCCCTAGCTTTGTGTCAACTGCTGTATGAGCGAAAGTTGCTGGCGCAGGATGACATCGAGCGAGGAATCACCAAGAAGATTTCTGAAGATAACGTGTCCTTTTTGCAGGCCCTCAAAGTTTGTCTGACGCTGAGTCCCTACGTCAGGAAACGGCACAATACACTGGAGCTAACCAAGGCTGGTCAAAAGGCTATGCAGCAGGATCGAGTCCTGCGCTTGAGCCAACTGCTGCGGGATTACACGATGCGTTTCAACTGGGCCTATCTGGATGATACCCAAACCCAGGTGGGTCAGTTTGGCTGGGCCTACTCGCTGTACTTGGTCCATCGCCATGGGCAGCAATGGCAGAACACTGATTTTTACGCAGCCAAATTACTGACGGCGTTTCCTCACCTGGGGGAGCCAATAGAATCAGGTCGGTTACCCGGTCGATCGTTAGAGTTTGAGCGGGTGTACCGGTGGCGGTTTATTGAGCAGTTTGGGCTGTGGTTTGGTTTACTGACTCTGCAGAAAGAGCATGGGCGTGTGTATTATCCCGATCCGCTGTTAGTACAGAAAACACCGCTACTCGATCACCTTTTCCAGTTTACCGCGTAGTGGATATAGCTAGCTGGCCGAAGTGCATCGTAAACTCGTCTACATCCCAGTTTTTGATACCTTGATTGATGAGATGGCAATTTGAGACTTTTGCTTAGCGAGAAATCATAGCTCGACTAAATCTATCAACCATAGTCAGTATATAGGCGTTAGAGCGAATGAAAAAGTACACTACACATTGCTTGTAAAGATACCGTACGTACGGTATCTTTACAGGATGAACAGTGATAATAATTATAAACGCAAAAAAGCACCGCTCGAGAACAGGCAACGCATCCTGGAAGCCGCCCTGGAGATTGCCAGTCAGAATGGCTTCGATAAGATGAGCCTAGAGGCCGTGGCCCAAAAAGCCAAGCTAACTAAGGGAGGACTCGTGCATCATTTCCCCAAAAAAGAAGCGTTGGTTGACTCCTTGTTTCAGGACCGCTTGCAACAGTTCAACCAGGCTTTCCAACAACAACTCGCCATCAGCCGCCCCCCCGTACTGGCCTTCCTACGAGCGGTCATCAACGAGAAGCCCGACCCACGACAAAAGCAATCATTGCGGGTGATGATGCAAGCCGCCCTCAACCAGGACCGTTACCGACAGATGTTCAGCCAGTGGTACCAGGAAAACGTGTTGACCGATCCCGATGACTACTCGCCCGCTGAGTTAACCCTGTTTCTAGTGGCGGATTCCATCCTAACCGCTCATGTGCTTGGCTTCTACTCGCTGACCAACGAGCAAAAACAGCGACTCTTATTATTCTTGGAAACACTAGATCTAGCGGGCTAGCCGCCTACCGCCCTCAAGCGACAGGGTCACCCGACCCCACCATAAATCTCATCTAGCCTCCCACAAGGGGTAGCCTGTAAGCTTTTCTTGGCAATCAGTTCATTGGCCAAGCTCAATTGAAACAACCAGTCGATTAGGCAAAAACCATCTTAAACTAGCTTATGACCCACGTATCATCTTCCGTAAGACCGCCCCTGGTGACCGGCGGTAAGACCTATGCCGACGTCACCGAAGACATTAGCCGACAGGTTGAGGGCCGGCCCACCCGGGAGTGGAAAATTGCCTTTACAGTGGCCCTGATCGTCCTCCTCTACGGGGGTGCCTGCGTCTTCTGGACCTGGTGGGAAGGCCTGGGGGTCTGGGGCCTTAACAAAACCGTGGGTTGGGCCTGGGACATTACCAACTTTGTCTGGTGGGTGGGCATCGGCCACGCCGGTACGCTGATTTCTGCTATTCTGCTTTTGTTTCGCCAAAAATGGCGTACGGCCGTTAACCGGGCCGCCGAAGCAATGACGATTTTCGCCGTCATCTGTGCCGCGTTGTTTATCCTGATGCACATGGGCCGGCCCTGGCTAGCCTACTGGGCACTGCCCCTGCCCAACACCCTGGGCTCGTTGTGGGTTAACTTCAAGTCAGCCTTAGTTTGGGACGTCTTCGCCATCAGCACCTACTTTACCGTCTCGCTGGTATTCTGGTACATGGGCCTTTTACCCGATCTGGCCACCATTCGGGACCGCGCCCGCAGTAAAGTCTCTCGCTACATCTATGGAGCCTTTTCTTTAGGCTGGAATGGATCAGCCAAGACATGGGCCCGCTACGAGTATATGAGTTTGATTCTGGCGGGTCTTTCCACCCCGCTGGTTCTGTCAGTGCATACGATTGTGAGTATGGATTTCGCTACTTCAGTAATTCCGGGCTGGCATACGACGATCTTCCCGCCTTATTTCGTGGCGGGGGCGATTTTCTCGGGCTTTGCGATGGTGCAAAACCTAGTGTTGATCATCCGAGTCGTCTTCAAGTTGGAAGACTATATTACCCTGGAACACATTGAGTCAATGAACAAAGTGATTACCCTAACCGGGTCAATTGTTGGCGTTGCTTACCTAACCGAGTTCTTCATTGCCTGGTATTCGGGGGTCGAGTTTGAACGCTATGTGTTTATCAACCGGGCTACGGGTCCCTACTGGTGGGCATACTGGGCGATGATGACCTGTAACGTGATCACCCCCCAACTATTTTGGTCCCGCCGTATTCGTCGGAGTGTAGTCTGGACGTTTGTCTTATCGGTGGTTGTCAATATCGGGATGTGGTTCGAGCGGTTCGTCATCATGGTCACCTCCCTTCACCGGGATTATTTACCCTCCAGTTGGGTTATGTTTCACCCCACTTTGTTTGATATTAGCGACTTTATCTTCTCGTTTGGTTTGTTCTTCACGCTCTTTTTGTTGTTCTCCAAGTTCTTGCCAGTAGTGAACATGGCCGAGGTGAAGACCATCATCAAATCGTCCTCAGCCCAGCTACCTGGCTCAGTGGCTGGGGTTGCTAAGGGGGAGCGAGTCCGGAGTTCCCCCTTCAACAAGCAAGTGGACTAGTGGCGCTACTCCTGGCGGTAAGGGTCGTCAAGTCAGCGAAGTCAGTACATGATTCATATGGCAGCAACCAAGTAATGAGGGCCCGAGAGGGCTCTTGCTTTTTGGAAGCCTATTAAGTCTTACTTATTGGCTGTGCTAGCCAAATCGGAAATTTACACACTTACACTCTATAGTCTCCTGAAACGCTCACCCATGAAACAGAGGAACTTCTGTGTTATCTACTTCTTAAATTGAGCATTTAAAGAGAATAGCTGATTGGTGATGCTACTCGCTTCTTAAGGACTTTACTGGATTCATTAAAGCCGCTTTGATACTCTGGTAACTCACCGTTACCAACGTAAGCAGTAACGCCCCCACCCCCGACCCCACAAAAATCCACCCCGAGATCGGCGTACGGTAGCTATAGCTTTGCAGCCAATCATGTAGAAAATACCAGGCAATGGGTGACGCTAAAAAGCAACCCAATACAACCAGTCCCACAAAGTCCTTAGCCAGTAGAGTCCATA
>NZ_BAAHBP010000005.1:0-2107 GCF_054776615.1 Spirosoma pomorum | reverse complement strand
CCGAGCCGGTGATGGTTTCCTTGCGCTGCGTGCCGTATCCCACCACGACCACTTCGTTTAGCGATTTGGTGTCGGCAGCCATATTGATGTTGATGCTGGATTTCCCGCCGATCGGCACTTCCTGCGAAATGTAACCGATGTAGGAGAAGACCAACGCCGTCGCTTTGTCGGGTAGATTGATCGAGTAGCGACCATCCGCATCCGTCACCGCGCCCACCGTTGTGTTTTTTACGACAACGCTGACACCGGGTAACCCCTGCTGTTGATCGTCGACCACTCTACCGGCGATTTTGGTCTGAGCGTAAGCGCCTACCGACGCCAGGAGCCCAAGCACAAAAGCCAGACATAGCGTGCTACGTCTGAGCGTTCTGGCTTGCCCCCCCGGCAAAACGGCTTCGGGGTCTCTGCAGACATTTAGATTAGTAAATAGTTTTGGCATGATATAACTTAGTTATAGTTTCAACTATTGAGTCAAAGCCACTACGTAGGTGTTTATACCTATACTATATTACCTAGTAATTGACAAATATTAACATTAAATGGCAATTTTCTTGTTAAAAATTGACCAAAACAATGATTCTATAGAGTAAGTAAAGTATATACAACTAAGCATATTTTCCCACTATTTTGGGCATCTTTTCCAATCCTATATCCTCATCATCAATGTCCTAGGTGGGTTATTATACGGTCGAACTCTAAGTAATCTGGTTTACTAGTGAGTAGTGGCCAACAAAAAACGGCGACCGTATCCTAGGACACGGTCGCCGTTTTTTGTTGGCTGACGTCGAGTGCTACTAATAGCCTGGATTCTGAATCAGCTTGTTGTTGCGGTTCATCTCGTCCCGGCTGATGGGCAGGTAGTACATCTTGTCCAGCCACGCCCGGTTCTCCTTGCCCGGATCGATCTCCACCACCCGGTACGTGTAATCGTAGCTGGTTGGATCGTACTTATACAACGATACCGTCTTGCCCGCTTTCAGCGTACCCGTGATGCTGATGGTGTTGGCTTTGCGGCCCAGCGTCGATGGCGCAATCATCCACCGACGAGCGTCGTGGTAGCGCTGCTCCTCGAACACCATCTCGATCCGCCGTTCGTTGCGGTACCGCTGCCGCAGCGCGTCGCCCGTTTCCGTCAGCGCCGGCATACCCGCCCGGAAACGAATCTTGTTCAGCCAGCTCTTCGCTTCGGCATCCTCGCCCAGTTCAATACACGCTTCAGCGTAGTTGAATACCGCTTCCGTGTAGCGGAAGAATGGCCAGGGAATCTGCTGGTACGTGTTCTGATCAACAATCTCGGGGTTCGGATCGGTAAACTTCCGCATGTAGTAGCCCGTATAGCTGCCGTTCCAGTCTTCCACCGTGCTCTTGCGGGTGTCCAGACCAGCCACCGAAGCTTTACCGCTGCCGCTGGTCACTTCGTACTGTCCCGTCTGAATCTGGTTAGCCGGGTCTTTGGCCGCTACGTCGGCGGTGCGGGGTTTCCAGGGCGCCCCGTCGTAGAGAATCGACGCGTAGAAGCGCGGATCGCGGTTGGCGTACGGCGTCGTCGCTTTCGTTGGATCGCTCCAGCTGAACTTCGACCCGTCAATCATTTCGTAATCATCAACCAACAAGGACACTGGTGTGTTACCTGCCCAGTTGTGGTAGCCGTTCGGTCCGTTAAACAAACCCTGCTGGCCACCCGCTTCTGGCTTCTGATTAATAAACGACCGCGAGAACAGCACGTCCTGATCCCCACCGCTGCGCGACAGGGCGATGTTCATGTAGTTGGCCGTACCAGCATCTTTACTTGCAGGTGCTGATAAACTCAGCTGATAACCACTCGTTGCATCCAGTACGGCTTTAGCAGCAGCTTTTGCTTTCTGCCAACGATCCGACCGGCTGCCACTCACGTAGCCCAGCAACGCAGGCTGGGCGAAGGCCGCGTGCGCCGACGATTTTGCCTTCGCCGTGGCGGCATCGTAGAGGTCACTGGCCGCGTAGGTCAGCACCCGGGCTTTCAGCGCCAGGGCCGCCACCGAATTGGCCCGCCCTTTAGCCAGCGATTTGCCTTTCAGCAGGGCAGCCGCTTCATCGCAGTCCTTGGTGATGAAGTTGATGCACTCCT
>NZ_BAAHBP010000004.1:0-53274 GCF_054776615.1 Spirosoma pomorum | reverse complement strand
TACATTGCATCTTGGTCGATACAAAGTTGACTCCACTACCAGTACTTTTCAATTTCCCAACACGCTCTAAAGAGAAAGTGGAAGTCCTGCGGATCCTCTAATACGGTTTTAGATTTCAAGAGTTTGAAAAAGACATCACCTCCTGAAAGTGTCCCCAGTCCCCATATGATCCTAACGGTTTTCATTTAAATACACTCTACCTTTTTACGAAGGTACTAGGTTCTTCTCTTCAGATATGTCTTCACTATCTATCTGTCTGTAAAGCTTCGGTCCTATAACAAACTGCAAATAATTAATTATCATTAGAATGCTTCCCCGTGAGACAAAGTAGGCAGACTATTGATCCTTTGTCCCATAGGAAGCGTTTTTTTGACAGTAGCCAACCAAGAGTATGACAGTTCTGCAATCCTGACAACCGCCACTCTGTCCTCAACGACCCAGCGACCTGGGTACCCAATCTCACTCTACCAAGAATCTACTACAGCAACCCATCAGATTCGTACACGACCCCCTAGTAGCCTTGGTTTGAAAACGCTTACGACTCCACTCTAAACATTAAGCCCCGTCCTGGTCGTGCCAGAAACGGGGCTTAATAACAGCATATTGTCAGATTTACTTTATCCGCTTACTGAGCCTTGAGCACCTTGACGGTCTGGTTTTGGGTGGGTGTGCTCACGCGCAGCAAATATGCCCCACTGGCCCCGCCCACCCGGAGTACCACCCGCTCCACGGATTGGGCAGCAGCCACGTCAACGGGTTTGGCAGCCGGGTAGCCCCGCTCGTCAAATACTCCCATACTTAAAGATTGACCAGCCGCACCGCTGACTTCCACTACCAACTCATCCCCATCCATAGGGTTACCCAATACTTTTACTTGTAGCGTCGACTCCACCGGCACGCCAACCCGGCCCTGACTCGAGCCGCAAGCCGAGAGCCAGTTGTAGCTGAACGTATTGCTTACCCCGCCCTGCTGGGCCACCAGCGTGATCACCGGGTTGTCGCTGTACAAACGCAGACTATAAGGGCCAGGCGCTTGAGTACTTACCAACTCATTTACCACACTGAAGCTAACGGGTTGGCCGCTCAGCCCACTGTACTGGGGAATGAACGTCACCTGCCGCTGACCTCGGGCCGCATCCACCACCACGCACGACACCGTCGTCACCCCGCTGATGGCAAAGCCCGCGGGCGGACTCACGACACTACCACTCACCGTCAGCTGGAAGCTGGTGCCAGCCGACAAACTACCCGGATCAGTGGCCGTTACCTGCACCGTGCTCACCCCCGTCACCGTGGCCACCCCACTGATGGTGGCCGGAGCCGTAAAGCGCAAGCCCGCCGGCAGACCTGTCACACTTAACACCAGCTGGGTGGGTGTCTGGGCATCCGAAAAGGTACCCCCTGGAATGACATAGCTGAAAGGCTGACCCACACTCGCTGTTTGAGCCGGGATCACATTTACCACCGTGGGGGACGTGTTGGTCGGTGGTTCCACCGAGCCCCCACAAGAAGCCAGCCAGTTGTAGGCGAAGGTGCTGGTGACCCCGCCCTGCTGGGCCACCAACGTGATCACCGGGTTATCACTGTACAAGCGCAGCGTGTAGGGACCGGGTGCTGTGGTGGCTGCCAGCTCGTTGACAATCGAGAAGGCGAGGGGTTGGGCGTTAAGCCCCCGGTACTGGGGCGTGAAGACGACACGGTGTTCGCCCCTGACCGGGTCAACCAGTTGACAGCTCACCGAAGTGGCTCCTGTCAGGGCAAAATCGCAGGTGGTCTGCCCCACGGTGGTGGAGGCCATGCTGGAGCAGCCATTAGCGCCCACCACCGTTACACTGTACACACCCGCAGAAGCAACCGTGGCCGAGTTACCGCCGTTGATGAGTGTCGCCCCCGCGCTGAAGCGATACGTACCCACGCCCGAAGCGGTGAGCGTTACGCTAGTCTTAGTGCAGGACAAAGGGCCGTCATTGATCAGCCCTGCCACCGGCACGATCTGATCGCTCACCACCGTAGTGCTGGCTACGCTGCTACACCCATTGCTACTCGTCACCGTCACACTGTACACACCGGCACTGCTCACCCTGGCCGTAGGGCCGCCGTTGATGGGGGTTGCCCCCGCACTGAACTGATAGCTGCCACCCCCACCATTAGCGGTTAAGAGAACGCTCGTCTTGGTGCATGACAACGGACCGTCGTTGGTCAGACTCAGGCCTACCACGCTCTGATCGATGGTGACTATTACACTGGCCGAGCTAGTGCAGCCGCTGGGGCCTGTCAAGGTCACGCTGTACACACCCGCGCTGCTGACGGTGATAACTTGATCCGTTGAGCCCGTGCTCCAACGTACCGTGCCGGTGCCCACCGCCGTCAGACTCGTCGTTGGAATCGCGCAGGTTAGCGTGGCACTGTTTGGGCTGATGGCCAGCGACGGCGCGGTTTGATCAGCGGTGACGTTCACGCTAGCTGAGGTGGTACAACCGCTAGGAGCCGTCAACGTAACACTATAGATACCCGCACTGCTGACCGTGATGGCCTGATCGGTTGAGCCCGTGCTCCAGCGCACCGTCCCTGTGCCCATTGCGGTCAAACTTGCCATTGGACTAACGCAGGTTAGTGTAGCGCTGCTAGGGGTGATGGTCAACAAGGGGGAAGCCTTATCACTCACAACTGTAGTGGAGGCAATACTGGTGCAGCCATTGCTGCCCACCACCGTTACCGAGTATACCCCGGCGGTTATTACACTAGCCGTGGAGCCACCGTTGATGGGGGTAGCTCCCGAACTGAACTGGTAAGTACCGCTGCCACTAGCCGTCAGCAGAACGCTGGTCTTAGTGCAGGTCAAAGGACCGTCATTGGTCAAGCCTGCCATCGGCACGCTCTGATCACCTACCACTGTGGTCGAAGCAATCGAGGAACAACCATTGGCGCCCACTACCGTCACACTGTACACGCCAGCCGTGGTTACTGTTGCTGTTGGACCACCGCTGATCGGCGTCGCCCCTTGGCTGAACTGGTAGGTGCCGCTGCCACTAGCCGTTAAGAGCACACTGGTCTTTGTACACGACAAAGGGCCGTCGTTGGTCAAGCCTGCTACCGGTACACTCTGATCGCCCACCACTGTGGTACTAGCCACGCTGCTGCAGCCGTTAGCGCCCACCACCGTCACCGAGTAGGTGCCCGAAGCGTTCACGGCGATGCTAGGCGTCGTTTGCCCGTTGCTCCATTGTAGGGTTGGGGCACTGGTGTTGGCCGTCAGGATAAGCGTGGGGCTGGTACAGGTCAGCGTACCACTGGTTGGCGTAATCGATACCGTAGGGGGCGTCTGATCCGCTGTTACGGTGGTGCTGGCCACGGACGAGCAGCCATTGGCGTAGCTTACGGTTACCGAATAGATGCCCGCCGTCGTGACCGTAGCCTGGTTGGTGGTACCAATCGGGGTGACCCCGTCACTGAAACGGTACGATTGCCCCCCTGGGCTGGCCGTCAGCGTCGCGCTGGTCACGTCACAACGTAAAGACCCACTACTGACCAGGCTTACCAAAGGAGCCGCGTTATCCTGGCTGATGGTAATACTGGCGGTGCCAAAACAGCCCGTGGCGGTGCTGGTTGTCGTCACCGAGTACACCCCGGCCTGAGCCATCGTAGCCTGGTTGCCACTCTGGGATGCCACATTGGAACTGAAGCGATACGTATCCCCGCCCGAGGCCGTCAGCGTCAGGGTGGGCTGGCTACAGGTGAGCGTGGTCGAGGGGCTGGCTGATAGCGTAGCCGTCACGACAACCGTATTACTGGTCACGCTGGTGGTCGTGGTGCTGATGCAGCCAGCCTCATTGGCAACCCGTACGGCGTAGACGCCTGGACTGCTCACCGAGCGGGTATCTCCAGCCCCCGTTAGCACTTGGCCATTACCGTCGGTAAAGGTGTAGGAGTTGCCCGGGACGCCGGCCGCCCCCGTAGCCGTCAGGGTGACGGTCGTCATCGTGCAGCTCAGGGGACCGTTGTTAGTCAGGCCCGGTGTGGGCAGATTGTTCACCGTTACGCTGGCCGAATCACTCATGGTTTGCTGACAGGTCGTGCCGGTGTTGGTCGCTTGTACGGTGTAGGTGCCCGCTACCGTCTGGTTACCGAAGCTGAGCGCACTACCGGTGCCGGCTACCGTGTTACCCACGGCATTGCCATCACGCCGAAGTTGATAGCTCACGCCGGTTTGCGAACCGGACAGGCCAACCACCACACCACTACCCGCTGCGCAATAGCTACCTCCGCCAGTGACACTGAACCGAGTCGGTAGCGGGTTTGGCGTTACGGTGGCGGAGCCGGTCATGACCTGTTGACAGGTCGTGCTGGCATTAGTGGCCTGCACGGTGTAGCGACCGGCCGTGGTCTGGCTGCCGAAGCTGAGCGCCCCACCCGTACCTGCGACGGGACTGCCCACGGCGTTACCGTCGCGTTGTAGCTGATAGGTAACCCCCGTCTGAGAACCGGATAGGCCCACCTCCACTCCATTACCCCCTGCACAGTAGCTGCCCCCGCCGGTAACGTTGTATTGAGTTGGTACTGCATTCGCAGTGACGCTTACACTGGCGGTGGCCAGGCAGCCCAGCTTATCGGTTACACTGATCCTGAAGCTAGGTGTTCCCGCGCTGGTAGGCTTGGCCAAAACCGGATTATCGCTGGTACTGCTTAGCGTGGCCCCCGCTGGAGCAACCCAAGTATAGCTGTATGGCGTATTGGGTGATCCGCTAGGAGTGGCTTGCAGACTCGTACTGACGCCTACGCAAACCACCGAGGGCGTAGCCTGAGCCGTCACGGACAGGGAGTAGGGCGTTCCCCTAAATTCAGCGGCCCCCATATCGATGGTACGCACCTTGCGGGCATTGCCCAGCAGATCGGTAGTAGTGGTATTGGCTGCATCACTGCCCGCATCGATGGCGGGCGCGCAGGCCTTGAGGGCCGGGCCGGTGCTACTCTCAAAGGGATCAAACGTGGCGATGATGTTACCGCCCTGGTCGTTGTAGTTGAAAGGAACGGGTGGCGTCAACGTGTAACTAAAATAGTTATTAAATCCAGCCACAACATTCTGTCCGTCATTACCCCATAAGACGCAATTGGTCAGGTTAATCCTGCCATCATTCAGGGAGTACACGGCCCCTCCCGCTACGCCCGACGTGTTCGAACTAATGGTTGTATTGATGCACGTGGCTATCGACCCGGTGTTGGTTATCAAACCACCCCCGTAGTTACCTCTGTTACGCGTGATGAAGCTGTTGACAATCGTCGCATTACTATTACCAGTGATGTGTAGTCCGCCCCCGAACCCGCCAAAGGCAGTGGCCGCGTTCTGATCAAAGACGCAACTCACTAGCTGGATTGGGGTTGATCCACTTATATAGAGGCCACCGCCTTGAAAGTTTACCTGGTTGGCCGTAAACTGGCAGTTGCGCAACTGGTAGTTGGAGCATTGCAGTAAAGTCGCCCCTCCTCCGGAGCCATTGCCCTGGGGCGCGCTATTGTTCGTAATCTGACAGTTTTCCCAACTCCCGCTGGTGGCGCTCTGCATATAGATGCCACCGCCCAGATCAATGCAGGTATTGCCCGTGACCAGGCAATTGGCCAGCGACACGTTACCACTGATGAATAGACCACCGCCCCGTTTGTCTGTACCAGTACTGCCGTTGGCATTACCTGCCGTCACACACAGGCCATCGAGTAGCGCTACTTCACCTGCATTAAGGCCGACGTAGACGACATGGTGGCGTTGTCGGCCTGGTCGCCGATGGTACCTAGGTCGCCTGATAGTGTCGTGGACGACGGGGTGGTCGTACGGGCACTAGCGTTGCCTTCGGTGCCTGCCGCCCCTGTAAAGCCACCCAAAATAGTCACTCCCGCTTTCGCTCTAAAGGTAGCGCTTCGGGCGTCGGTCAGCCCGCTGGTGCTGGGTTTGTAGGTGCCCCCCGCCATCCAAACCTGATCGCCTGATGCTGACGCGTTGATCATGGCCTGCAAATCACCCGAGGCATTGCTCCAGGTCGCGCCCGTACCCGTAGCGCCCGCTTTGACGTACCGGATGGTAGACGCAGCCGGGGCCATTAACCGGGCTGATCGAGCTGATGCTGGAACTGGCAGGGGCTGGTGATCCATTGGTGGTAGACTCATCTCCGGAACGCCGGGCTGTCCGGTTTGCGCCCCGGTGGTGGCTCTAGCTGGGTTGGCATTGACTTCATCGTTGCGCCCATAGCGGATGGCTGGGATCTCGTTCGATTGGGCCTGGGCCAGTAGACTACTGCTTAGTAGTAGCATGAGCAGGCTGAGCGCCTGTAGGTCAAACCGGGAAAAAGAAGGTAAAGAATACGTCATATAAAAAAAATAGTTGGTTGCGAACGAACAGCAGCAACGGGCGTCGTTGCTGGAACTGATGCATTACCCTGCCCCGCGACTACTCCACCTAGGCGGAGACAGACCAGTTGGTGTGAAAAGGAAGACGTACATGAGTGGGTTGGGTAGACTCGAAAGCGGAAAGAAACCGAAGACAGAAGACAGAGGACAATCATTCGGAATCAGATATTTTTCCGGTGGCCAATGCCTGCGCAAGTTTATCGCATAGGTACCAGACGGATGTGCATATTTCACCCAAATAGGTGCACATTTTGCTCACTACCAGCCAGGAAGCAAACAAAAAGTTCGAAAATGGGCTATTCTCGAACTTCGCAGGATCACAGACAATTTATCGTGGCTTTTCTAGCCCGGTCCTGTTCGCACCCGATGCGACAGCAAACACAGGAGACAGGCATAATTTCGTATGAACCGGGGGAAATGGCAACCGGCTCGGTTACTCATCCCCCTCCCCCGTACAGAGACTTCGCAACCGATCCCGGGATCGTTTTAAGCGCATCTTGACGGCGCCTTCCGAGAGCTGATAGCGTTGGCTAAGGTCGGCAATCGATAATCCCTGCTCGTACTTGAGTCGTAACAAGTCCCTGTCCAGTGGGGGTAGTTGGGCCAGTTGCCGTTCCAGCAGCCGGAGTCGATCCTCGTTTGCATCGTCCATGAAAGAATGATTACCGACGATCGTCTGAACATGGGCTGGCGCTAAGGGCTCGGTAGGCGGTAATCGACTGTGGCGTCGATACTGCCCCAGGCAGTGGTTGTGGGCAATGGCGTAGAGCCAACCGGGCCGCCGGGCGGTTGAAAAGCTGGATTGGTGTTCAAAGGTGTCCAGCTTACGGAACACTTTCAGGAAAATATCCTGGGCGTAATCCTGGGCGGTCTGGGTATCGTTGGTAAAGGACAGACAGGTTCGGTACACCTTTTCCAGGTAGCGCTGGTAGAGTGTATCAAAGCTTCGGGGTGAGGGGGTCGTCTGGAACGCGTAGACGAGTTGCTCGTCGGCTGGGCTGTGTTTTTTCATCGTTGTTGTCTACGCTAGTCGGCCTACCAGCAGGAACTACCTCCAATGAACCTGGTAGTAGTGAGGCCTGCTTGTCTGATTAAGCTATTCTTTATAGGGAATAAAGAGTGGTTTCTTCACTCCTTAATGCGTGGGGCAAGTTTAGCCCAGGGCCCTCAGACGGATGTGCAGATTTCGCCCAAATAGGTACACATTTTGCTCATCAAACCTGGGCAAGGCAAAAAATAACCTGTTTGGTTTAGTTTTTGACGAACAGCATAAAGAAGCTACTAGTAGAATTACTTAGTATACTTACTTAAATAACCCGGCATTGGGCGTCGCGAGATCACTCAACGAATGTCCGTCTAGTATGCATATCCGAATGGGATATCTACTTACATTTGTTACCTCATACCCGGAATCAGGTAGTAAATACAGCATAATTTGAAAGCGGTCAGCTTGATTCTAGCCCTCCTGCTTGGTTGCTGCTCATTGGCCGCAGCGCAGCACTTTGCAGCCTCCGTTCAGCAATATGGACCTGAAAACGGCCTGGCGCACCGCGAAGTGAATGCTATTTTCCAGGACCGCCGGGACTTCATGTGGTTCGGCACCAAGTTTGGGCTCAACCGCTTCGATGGGGCAACGTTCACCACCTACACCCGGGAAAAAAACGGGCTCGACTTTGACGACATTCGTTCCATTGCTCAGGATGCCGACGGACTGCTGTGGCTCATGGGTCCCGATGGTAAAGCCGCTATTACCCTCTTCGATCCGGTAACGGGTGTGGCTACTTCTTTTGAGAAGCGCTTCAAACAGCCCCGACCCAACAGTCCCGCGGCACTTCCGCAGCAGACGCTGCTGAATAATCAGGAAGGGACAGTCGCCTTCGTCGATTATCAGCCGGCCCGACTAAACACCTACCATCCCCGGTCGGGTCTGAAGACGGTATCCTTACCTCAGTACACGACACTGACACTGGTGGCCTTTACACAGCGAAATACCGTTTGGGTTATTGCGAACGGGAAGCAACTGGTGGAACTCACTCTGGATGGGCGCGCGCTACGTAGCTACGACCACACAGGCAATATCCATACCTGTTTCGGGCAGCGCCATGCGGATACGGAATTTTTTTACACGACGTCAACAGACCCGAAGCGCCCTTACTTGAGCAACCTGTTTAAAATCGATCAGTCGGGTCGGCGGCAGGAGCAACCCATTCAGCTGATCAATTCGTCGAAACTACAACAGCGAACCGTCTATGCCTTTGACCGGAGCGGATTGGTCTGGAATGGCTACCAGTTGCGTGATGCGGTCAATCAGCCAGTTGTTGACATCAGCAACAAACTACCCAGTGGTTCTGTCGACAACCGAAGCTTTTTTCGCGACAAAAATGGAAGTTTCTGGCTGGGCACCAGTTTTGGCCTCTACCAGACCCGGATTAGCCAGAACTATTTCCAGCGTTTGTTCTACCTGGCCGGCATCGGGAAACAACCCGCCGTTCGGGGTATTACCGCCGTGGGTGATACACTCTATACCAATCTGGAGAATGACATGGGACTATTCGCCAGCAGTCTTTCGGGAGCATCGGTCCGCCAGGCATTTCCGGATCGACGGTCATTCAGAAGTCTGAGCGGTAAGGTGGGAAGTAAATTATATCTGGGCGAAGAATATACACTGGTAACCTACGACTACAAAACCGCCAGAACCAACGTAACCCCCATACCCGGCCCGGGAACCATCTGGAACATTCATCTCTTTTCGACCAGTCCCCGCCGGCTGTTGGCCGGTGGCGATCCCGGTTTGTGGCTGGTCGATCCGGTCACAAGCCAGGTTACTAACTTCCGGGGCTATAACCAGTTTCCCGAACTAGCCCAGGCCCAAGTCCTGCACATTGGCACCGACCGGCAAGGCACGATCTGGCTGTGTGCCACAACGGGGCTGTACACGGTCGACCCCAAAAAGGGCGTTACGGCCCGCTACTGGCGGAGTGGCCGGGGGGGCTTCCGGTTACCAGCCGACAGCTACCAGCATTTTTACCAGGACCCGCAGGGGCTGTTCTGGCTGGCGACGGCCAATGCCGGGCTGATTCGCTGGGACCGTGCCCAGGGCCTCTATCGGCAGTTCAGACGGGCCGACGGGCTAAACAACGATAACATTTACGCGGTGTATGCCGACCACCGGAGCCACCTCTGGCTCAGCAGCGACAATGGTATCATGCAGTTTGATCCGGCCCGGCTCACCACCCGGACCTATACGGTGCAGGATGGCATCACCTACAACGAGTTCAACCGTATCGCCCACTATCAGAATGCACAGGGGCGGATTTATTTCGGTGGTCTGAACGGGATAACAGCCTTCAACCCGCGTGATTTCGACGCCGAACCGCTCCTGCCCGACCTGCCTCTGCGCGTGGTTTCCTTCCGTCAGTTCGACACGGAACGTAACAAACTAGTCGATAAGACCGCGGAACTGCTCAGAAATAATCAGATCACGCTGCAACCTAATGACCGGAGCAGTATCCTCAACTTTGCGCTGCTCAACTACACCGATGCCCGGAAAAATACGTACGCCTACCAGTTCA
Source organism: Spirosoma pomorum (assembly GCF_054776615.1). Taxonomy (NCBI): domain Bacteria; kingdom Pseudomonadati; phylum Bacteroidota; class Cytophagia; order Cytophagales; family Cytophagaceae; genus Spirosoma; species Spirosoma pomorum. The sequence goes on along the minus strand of NZ_BAAHBP010000004.1, from coordinate 43,306 downwards.
AGGGCGTTGATGCTGGCTGGCACTACCAGAAAGAATCCTCGTTGCGGCTGGGCAACCTACCCTATGGCGACCATCAACTACTGATTCGGGGACAGGCCGCCGACGGCCGCCTGTCGTCGGCTATGCTTTCCATTGAGGTACACGTACTGCGCCCATTCTACCTGCGGCCCTGGTTTGCTGTTGCCCTCGTGTTGTTATTGCTGGGCTTAGTCTGGGCCTGGGGTCGGTGGCGGGACCGGCAATACCAGCGGGCGCAAATCCGGCTACAAACCCAGATCGATGAGGCCACCCGAACCATTGCCCGGCAGGCGCAGGATCTGCAACAGCTCGACGAAACCAAATCCCGTTTTTTTGCTAATATCTCCCATGAGTTCCGCACGCCCCTAACGGTAATTCTGGGTATGGCTGACAACCTCCACCAGCAGCCCACCCCTCAGCTACGTCAATCGTCCGTCCTTATTGAACGTAATGGCCGCAATCTGCTGCGGCTGATCAATCAGATTCTGGATCTCTCCCGGCTGGAGGCCGGTCAGATGCCGCTTACCCTGGTGCGAACGGACCTGATGCGCGTTATCCGCTTCGTGGGGGAATCGTTTCATTGGCTGGCCCAGGCGAAGCGGATACGCCTGATCGTAGACGGTGAGCAGGAAATTGGTGACGTTGACTTTAATCCCGACAAGTTACAGGACATTGTCGCCAACCTGTTAGCAAACGCCCTCCATTTCACCCCGTCGGGGGGGGAGGTACGGTGTGAGGTGACTATTCAGACTCGCTGGCAACCACTTACGCCAGTGGGTTACCACGAGGCACTTACGCCAACCCAGCATCTGAATGCCCCGTGGATTCAGATCACCGTCAGCGATACTGGCCCTGGCATTGATCCGGCCAGCCTACCCAGAATCTTTGACCGCTTTTATCAGGCGGGGCCTGGACTGGACGGGCCACCTCAGGTTGGCCTTGAGGTAGCCGAATCCGCCCATGGCGGGACCGGCATTGGTCTCTCGATGGTGCGGGAATTAGCTAGCCTGATGCAGGGTGGCCTGGCGGTTCGTAACCGATTCCTTCCAGAGGGCCTTATTCAGGAAGAATCCTGGCTGGGTTCCTCCAAACTAGGTGCTGAGTTTGTCGTCCTTCTGCCCCTGACGCGGCAGGCCCCCCTTGCCAACGATGTGTTGCCCTCCCCCATACTACCCGCATCGGTCTGGCGGGACCCGGTCTGGCGGGACGACGGGATCGAAGCCGAGCCAGAGAAGGCCTCTGATCAGCCCCTGCTACTGCTGGTGGAAGACAATGACGACGTGGCCCGTTACATTGTTTCCTGTATTCAAGCTGATTACAACGTCCTTTGGGCACCAAACGGGCAGGCCGGCATTGAGCTGGCCCTGGAGAGAATACCCGACCTGATCATCAGCGACGTAATGATGCCGCTCAAGGACGATTTTGAACTCTGTGCTACGTTAAAGAGCGACGAACGCACCAGCCACGTCCCCATCGTGCTACTCACCGCCCGTGCGGCAACAGACGACCGGCTTACGGGCTTACGGCGGGGGGGCGATGCGTATCTAGTCAAGCCGTTCCAGCGGGAAGAGTTACTCCTTGTGCTGGGCAATCTGCTACAGGCCCAACGGCGGCTACAGCGCTATTACAGTCAGCGGGCGCTGGGTAACGTACAGCCCGATCCGGCTCCGCTTGCGGACGCCGATGCACTGGAAGATCAGTTCATCACCAAACTGCGTAGCACCCTGGAACAGCACCTGGACCATGTCGAGCTGGATACCGAGCAGATCTGTCAGTTGATGGGGATGAGCCGGAATTCGCTCTACCGTAAGACACTGGCACTAACGGGCATGTCAATCATCCCATACCTGCGCGCGCTTCGCCTGCAAAAAGCCGAAGCGCTGCTGAAAAACTCCTCATTGAGCGTAGCCGAGGTAGCCTATGCAGTCGGCTTCGAGAATCCCCGGTATTTCAGCCGGGTCTTTTCGGAAGAAAAAGGCATCTCTCCGAGTAGCTTCCGGGAGCTGGCGTAACGAATTTGTTTCTTCCCCGTTACAGCCTATTTTGTGCAGGACTAGGGTTGAACGGCCTATTCGTACAAAAACCGGCGTATATTACCGTATTTATAAGAGCCACATAGTACTTTTCGAAGGGATTTTGTACTAAATTTTTTGTGGTAATACAATGTAATATTCTACGATCATACACCTAGTACATGCCTCAAAAACAGACCGGTATTGGAGTAATCTACATGAGATTATATTCGTCTCAGTTAGGGGGATTTCATAAGAAATCAAATAACAGGGGGGTATAAATTTGAAACCGTCATTTCTAATTTATACCCCCCTGTGAGGACTTTCAGTCAGCACATCACTGATTAGTACATAATTCGTTGCTCTTTCGGCAGGGTGTCAATATGGTGCAGCTTACCCTGTCTAAAATCCTGGTAAAGCTGACGAATGTCCTCCTGTGTATTGCCAATGAAGGGTCCATGGGATACGATTTCGTCCCCCTGACGTTCACCGGCGTAAAGAATGACGCGACCGCCCGTTTCTCCAGCCGTTAAGCTCAGTTCGCTTAACCCATCATCCGCGAATCGGTCCAGCCAGCCCACTTGATCCTGCGTTAAGCGTTTCTTCGCGTTTCCAACTTCCACACTCCCCTCAATTCCGTATAAAAAGGCGGTGTAAAGCGCCGGGATGTATTGTACAGTCGATGCATGGGGGGCCAACCGGATATCAGCCAGAATCAGGGGCGTATAATTCTGAACGGGCGAAGTTACACCCGCCAACGAGCCACTGTATACCTTGATGTCCACTGACCCATCCAGCGTGACGTTGGGCACACGATCCAAGGGGATATCCTGCACCCGTGGTGTAGCCCATCGGTCCTTCTTGGGCAACGTCAACCATAACTGCAAGAGTCGCATCGTCGTTTGACGCTCAATGGTTTCAGTATGAATCACCCCACTGCCGGCCGTCATTAGTTGTAAATCGCCCCCACCCAGGCGGTAAGCCTTGTCGCCCATTTCGCCTTCCAGCAATAAGGAAACTGTTTCAAAACCGGCGTGGGGATGTGGCCCACCGACGGGTTGCTCATCCCGTTTTTCGAGCCGATCATCCATTAATGCGATAAACGGATCGCTCTCTGAAAAGTCAACCTGAATCAGAGGACTAGCCAGATGCCCCGCACCTAAAAATCCCTGCTGAGCCTGGGGTGTGTATATGTTGGCAAGATTTCGTTGAATGCTCATACCATTATCTGATTTATAAAAGGGTGCTGATTGTGTTCCCTTTTCTTCTGCAAATTTACTATATTTGCTATACTTTAGTAAGTAGTATACTGGAGTATAGTACTATACTCTGGTATAGCGACGAACCCAATAAGACCAGTTATCTGATCATTATAAACCGATAATGTATGGAACCAACCAACTTAGTGCCTGAGGAATGTAGCCGTACGTTGCGCCCCGTACGGGATGCCCTGGATGTTTTAAATGGGAAGTGGAAGCTACCTATTATCGTAGCCCTCACCTTCGGGGAGAAGCGGTTTGGCGAAATTGCCAAAGAGGTTCACGGAATTACGGATCGGATGCTCTCTAAAGAATTACGGGATCTGGAGTTGAACGGCTTGGTTAAGCGCCATCTATATGATACGTATCCTGCCAGGGTGACCTACACGTTGACCGCTCATAGTCAAACGCTACATGACGTGATCGACTCCTTGCGCAATTGGGGAGAGCTGCACCGGAAAAAGATGATCTCAGACGACAAGTAAACGAATGAAAATAGTTGACTTACTATCGTTTAGCGTGACCAGCTCAAAAAACGCCCGTTTTCAGACATGCTTGGGCGACTGAATATTATTCAATAACGAGGTCAGGCTATTTCCAGTAAAGCATCAATATTAGTAGATATTTGCTAATTCTACGGCTGACATTTTTTTGTAAAGAACCGCTTGGAGTACCGCGAAGCCATATCTAACGCTAACCAATATACCCTTGAGTCAACTTGACTTAACTGGGGCCAAGGTGGGAACGTTTAGTACACTCCCTGTCAGGCCATAGCTTGAAGACGAGCAACTACCTTCAGAAAGGATCTTGTAGCCTAGCGCGAAATGGATTATACATTTAAGCCTTTAGAAGTCTTGTCCGTACCACGACAACTAATCGATTCAATGGCTATTTGACCGCGTTCGGGGGCAACCGCACGGGGACCAGTGATTCTGGTTATAAGGGCGATAAAAATGGATCATGCAACACCTGCAGTGACAGACCATGTTCGACTCCGGTCGATTTAGTCCAGGGGAGTTAGTACGCTCATTGTTGGACTCACTAACCGGTGGCACGATTAGTAGTAGTAAAATCGTCCTGTACCGGTCACCCAAAGAGGATCCGGCTCCCCGTGCGTATTTACTTGATCCGTCAGTATCCTAGTCAATTACATCGATAAAATTCTGGCGCGGGACGAAAGTCATCGGTTGACAGTTTATCGGACCGCTCTTGCACTCATCGATTAACTCCTGCGAAAACAATACGTTGGGCCCGAACCGCCGGTATTCCCCGGAAGCGTACATCAATCTTTTTTCTTTTGGTAGACGAATTCTAGCCTATAGCGTAAAGGTAACCAAGCAGAGACGTCCCAGTCAGCAACTATAAGCCAAGAAACGTAACCTTAGCGTGGCACCGGCTGTTAATTAATAGATTCTATCTAGACTATAGAATCTATTAATTAACAGACTCAACAATACTTTCTGATGAATGACAATCAATTGAGCAGACGCCAAGTCATTGGCGGAATTGGTAGTGGTTTAGCCGCTTCGATGATGGCAACCCCCATATTGGCAACCCCAAACTCGGACACGGCCATCGCTCCGCCAGCTCTGGTCGACCCGACCAAGAACTATCCCAAACCTCCTTTTAATACCCCTATGCAGCCCTGGCCAGGCCTAGCTAGTAAAATGAACCCTCGGCCCGATCATGGGGAGACCAGCTACAAAGGCTCAGGCCGATTGGTCGGTCGCAAAGCCTTAATAACGGGTGGTGATTCGGGCATGGGCCGGGCAGCGGCTATTGCTTATGCGCGCGAAGGAGCAGACGTAGCGATCAATTACCTGCCCGCGGAAGAAGCGGATGCTAAAGAAGTGATTGATCTGATCAAAAAAGAAGGGCGAAAAGCCATAGCGATCCCCGGTGACCTTCGTGACGAAGCGTTCTGCAAACGGCTGGTCGACGAAGCGGTGAAGGGCTTGGGTGGTCTGGACATTCTAGTCAGTAATGCAGCCCGCCAGCAAGCTCGTGAATCAATTTTAGACATCACCTCGGAAGATTTTGACGCCACCATAAAAACCAATATTTACGCCCCATTCTGGATTATCAGAGCAGCCCTGCCGCATATGCCCGCTGGCTCAGCCATTATTGGTACGACCTCCGAGCAGGCCTATGATCCCTCGGCCAATCTCTACGACTACGCCCAGACAAAGGCCGCTACGATGAATTTTGTCAAGTCGTTGGCTAAGCAACTTGGTCCCAAGGGGATTCGAGTAAATGGCGTAGCGCCGGGCCCTATCTGGACACCATTGCAGCCAAGCGGTGGAGCAACCGCCGAAAAGCTGAAAAGCTTTGGTGGGGATACGCCACTGGGCCGGCCTGGTCAGCCAGCCGAGTTAGCGTCGATTTATGTCCAATTAGCGGCCAGTGATGCCAGTTACGCGACGGGGCAGGTTTATGGAGCGGCTGGCGGTAAAGGACAGCCTTAAGCTTATACCAGATCGTGTTAGACGGGCCATGGCACGTTGGCTTGTTTAACACGATCCAATCAACCATAAGCCCGAGAAGGCGGGTTGACTAGTGTAAAAAAATCCCTCCATAACCAGCAGACCTACAACCACGAAAACGTGTTCAAGTAGGTAGCCGACTTCCAGCGGGCTGGAGCGGCACATCGTACTGTAATTCCATGCACATGACTAAAAAACGAATATTGTTTACCGGGGGATCGGGAAAAGCCGGAAAGCACGTGGTTCCTTACCTGCTCGACCAGGGCCATACCGTGCTGAACGTCGACCTGACCCCGTTGACGCATCCGGGAGTTGATAACCTAATCGCCGATGTTACGGATTCGGGGCAGGTGTTCAACGCCATGACTTCGTATGCCAGCTTAGACGACCTGGAAGCCGGCCGTGGTGTACCCAAATTTGATGCAGTCGTCCATTTCGCGGCCGTACCCAGGATTCTGCTTAAACCCGACAATGAAACGTTTCGGGTTAACACGATAGGGACCTATAATGTCATTGAAGCGGCCGTGAAACTGGGCATCAACAAGATTATTATTGCGTCCTCGGAAACCACGTACGGCATTTGTTTTTCGGATGGCCAGACCAACCCGCACGTGTTGCCGCTCGAGGAAGACTACGACGTTGATCCCATGGATAGCTACGGCTTATCCAAGGTGGCCAACGAGAAAACAGCGCGCAGCTTTCAGCGACGGTCAGGGGTTGATATCTATGCACTGCGTATCGGTAATGTGATCGAGCCCCACGAATACACCGAGCTTTTTCCTCATTATTTTGCCAATCCTGACGTGCGACGCCGGAATGCATTCTGCTACATTGATGCGCGTGATCTGGGCCAGATTGTGGATTTGTGTCTGCAAAAAGATGGTCTTGGGTACCAGGTCTTCAATGCGGGCAATGATCACAATGGAGCCATTATCCCTAGTCAGGAACTGGCCAACCGATTCTTCCCGGGGGTGCCCGTTGTTCGCGAATTGGGAGAGCACGAAGCGCTATTTTCCAATCGCAAAATCCGGGAGGTACTGGGCTTCCAAGAGCAACACAACTGGCGGAAGTACGTAAAAGGCGAGTCGTGAGGCAACCCTACCCGGTGTCGACGGCTAAGCCCCCGGTTCATATCAGGTATTGCTGCTGACTGGCAGTCGACACCAGGTACGAACCGGGGGCTTTATCGTGCCGGTTAACTGCCGAAGGATTCATCGCCAGAACCCACTCTTATTGGGCTACCCATCCCCCATCGATGGAGAAACCAGACCCCGTAACATAACTGGAGGCCCGGCTAGCCAGGTAAAGTGCAATGCCGCCAATCTCGTGCAATTCGCCCCACCGTTTCATCGGAATTTTATCGATAAACGCCTGGTACTTGGCGGGATCGTTCAGCAGCGGCAGATTTATCTCGGTTGCGAAGGGACCGGGCAAGATGGCGTTGACGGTAATGCCCGCCTGGGCTACTTCCAGGGCCAGCGCGCGGGTCAATTGTAGAATAGCGCCTTTACTGGTGGCGTATGGCGTTCGGTCGGGAAGGGCAATGAGCGCCAGCATCGACCCCATATTGATAATCCGGCCGTAGCCATGCTGCTTCATGATCGGCACCACCTGGCGACAGGCCAGCCAGGTACCGGTGACATTCACCTGCTGCACGCGGGTAAACTCATCGAGTGAAAGCTCCTCAATGGCCCCCCGTATGTTGATTCCCGCCGAGTTGATCAGGATATCGATCTTGCCGAAGCGGTCGACGGTTCGGCTTACCGCAGCCTTGACGCTGTTCTCATCCATTACGTCGCACACTGTGCTGATACACTCAATGGCATAGCGCGAGCGGAGCGTTTCCTCAGCCTGACGGTTGGTTGCTTCGTCACGCGCGGCAATGACTAGATTGGCCCCCGCCCCGGCCAGTGCCTGCCCCATCGCCAAGCCCAGTCCCCGGTTCCCACCGATCACCAGGGCCGTTTGCCCGTGGAGCCGGAACAGGTCTAAAATGTTATGTTCTGGGGGAAGTTGGTTCATACGTATCTATGGAGTTCAGATTGCCTGCTTGATAACGGCATGAGACGAGCGGCTTTTGTAGGCAGCATCGGTGCCTGACCGAGTTTGGTCATCAATCGTCAAGAATAGTCAGGAATGAATGCAGCCTTACGGAGGTAGAGTTTATTTATTGCCCCCCCTTGGTTACGCTGGCATACAACATCTGGCCAATGTACGCTGGTCAGGGTTACCAATCAAACCGTTCAGAAAAAGGTCAGCTGAAAGTCGTATTTGTCACTATTGACGATTACTACAGCGATTTTCTCACGTTGAGCTTCCAGGGTTTTTCGATGGTGCGAATACTCTTGGTCTACTGTTTTGTGATGATCATTTCCACCCGGCGGTTTTGCTGACGCGACGCTTCGTGATTGTTGCTGGCAGTTGGACGAGTTGGTCCGTAGCCACGCGTTGTAATCCGGCTGGCCGTTATTCCATTCTTCACCAGATAATCTTTGACCAGATCGACCCGTTGCTTGGACAGCCGGACATTTTCGTCAAAATCGCCCTGATTATCGGTATGTCCAGCCAGCAGAATTTCGGTAGACGGATTGCTGTTCATAAACGCCAGCAGTTGTTCCAGCGCGGGTTGAGCATCGGGTAACAACTCGGCTTTACTCTGCACGAACTGGATGGCGCGTAGTTGTGTCGCTTTACCGACCGGAGCAACCACGAGCGGTGGCGTATAGACGACTTTAGCGTCCAGCGTTTTAGGGGGAATGGCAGGAGACCCCGAACTTACCGGAGTAGACGATGAAGTTGCAACAGCGCCCTGCGGCAGTTGCTGCGGCTGAGTGGCAGCAGGCGCTTTCGCCGGGGTCGGTACTTTAGCGACAGCAACGGGTGGTATTGTTCCTTTCCGGTACAAGAATACCGGCTGCCGTTGTATCTGATCTACGTACGTTGACGTCAGCATCAGTTGTTCTTCGAGAGTCGCGTAACCGTCGGCCTGCGTAACGATCGTGTAGGGTTGTCTGGGATCAAGTCTAAGCTGGTACGAACCATCGGTTCCGGTAGCGACCTGCTGCGCCCGCATCGTTCCGGTCTGACTTCTGACACTGACAACTGCACCAACGAGTGGTTTACGACTTTGGCCGTCCAGTACAGATCCCTTCAGCAGCGCCAGCCCATCGGACGAGGAAGGAGGAATTCGAGTCTGGCCCTTACTCTCCGGAGCCAATAAATCGATGAATGTACAGGAGCCAATGATCAATAAAACCTTAATCCATTTCGTCATGTATAGGCAACGTAATTCGAACCCCAAAAGTACGCACAACCTTTGAAAAAGCCTTGTACGAGGCCGGTTTTAAAGGCTATTGACAATCCTTGAAATTCAAGGCATTTTTTGTTTTCAATCAATTGATTTACAGACTACTTACACACCTAAAATAATCCTTTACTAACGAACGATAGAAACGGGTTTTTCGTTAATAATGTATGACACAGAGAACCCAAGTTTCGAACCATTCTACGAGCGTTCAGGCTCCGCTTTCGTCTACTCCAGCGGCCAGTTTGCCACAGGACGAGACCTGGCGTAAGTCTATTCCCGCGCAGGTATTTCTGAACCACTTCTTTGCTATGGATTACCACATCCAGCATCAGAACGACCTTAGTGATCTGGCTAAATTTCCTGTTTTTCAGCAGTTCTACGGTCGCTCCACCGACGAAAACCGGAAAGCCCTGGAAAAGCTACTCCTGAACAGTTGGAGCGCCGAGTACGCGCTGCGGATTACGCCTGTTGTCAACGACGAGCAGTACCTACAGAGCTCATTGCACTGGACGTTCCCGCAGGCGTATTACAGCGCCCTGTTCAGCGCCCGTGCCTTTTTGGCCGTGCAGGGTATCAATGTTAGTAATGAAGAAGTGATCCGGAAGCGGATTGGCAACGCCGTCGTACGGGGTTACTATCCGGCTTCGATTGGTTATTATGCGCTGGGGCCAATCAATAGCTACCGCATTCAACGGTTACCAATGGCCAAACGGTTTAGCGTAGCAGCTAAAACCGATCTGCTGTTACCATCGCGTTCGGGTATGGCACAGGCTGAGCTGGCTCAGTTTTTAAAAACCACCCGCGACCAGCGCGTGAAAGCGCTACGGGCATCGATTCAGAATAACCCAAAGACGGCGCTACGTAGCCCGAAGACGGGAGAAATTCTGCAAAAATTCAGCGTTGAGCAATATAAGCAGTTGGCCAAGCAGATTGGTTACACGACGTATTTTGATATGCTGAGTCGGCTACGTATTTCGTCGACCAACCGAGAGATCGAGCGTTTTGTCGATTCGGAAATTGACGTGAAGCTGTTTCACCAGAGTCTGGTCAACATCGTAGCTCATGTCAACGCTGTGCACGAAGCGTATATCGCCAAGGCGTTGGGAGCAACTGCATACCGGCAACTGGTTGCCAAGCTGCCTGCTTATCTTCAGGAAAGCTTCGTTCGGGAACGGATGAATAGTCTTATTCTACCCATGACTGAATCACAGCCAGAATCTCCTTCGTTACGGATGGCAGCCTGATACAGTGAGCTAAGCGCCAAACACGAGCTGCACGGGTTGTTTGATACAGACGTACACTACCATATAGTTTTGAAAAGCCCCTCAAGGATAGATCATCCTTGAGGGGCTTTTGTCTTTAGTAGCGTTTAAGTTTTTTCTGTACAATGAGCTTCTTGATGTACGCGCATAAAACTCCTCTAATGCTTTTATTAACAAACATTTACCCCCAATAGCACTAAGATTTTCTTTAGGTGCAGAAGACTTCCAGGAAAAAGTATTTCTGGATAGATATTTGCTTATAGTGCCTTAATCAATACTAGTAGTTTTCATCCACTCGATTACGGTCAACATAACTTCACTTTGTATTTCTTTCCTAAGCCTATGGTGACACCTTCTACCCACTCGACTTATTTTTCAGGTATCCAGGGGCTTAGGGCCATCGCTTGTCTGCTGGTCGTGTTTTTTCACCTGGCCATGCTGCTGGACAAAAATTACCAGCTACCAGTCCTGAACAACTTCTTTTCGCAGGGCTATGCTGGCGTTGACCTGTTCTTCGTTATCAGTGGCTTTGTAATTGCCCATAGCAGCAAAAACCTGATTGGTCAGCCCGTTACGTTTCGTATTTATTGGCTCAAGCGACTCGTTCGCATTTTTCCCATGTATTGGCTCGTGCTACTCCCGACGCTGGTGGGTGTTATGCTGACGGGGTCGGCAGACAAGATACCAACGGGCTCGTTTCTGGATGTTTTTGCGCACTGGTCATCAACCGCGCTCCTCCTGCCGGAACATGACGCGGTAAACGGTGTAAGCTGGTCGCTGAGTCATGAGCTTTACTTTTACGGCGTTTTCAGTCTGCTTATTTTATCGCCCCGGCTATGGATCGTTCCGACCGGCATTGGCCTGGGAACGCTGCTGTTGATGCACGAGCCAGTAACGGGCACTTTTCTCGGCGACTTTTTACTAAGCCCGTTCAATCTGGAGTTCGGTCTGGGTGTACTGGCTTGGTATCTTTCTCAACGTAAAACGCTTTCCGTACCACAAAGCTTTACCCTCTTTGGGACAGCTTTCCTGATAGTCGTGTTTTTCTACTCGACAGTCGCTAACGAAGATCACCTCCAGCGCGTGTTAGTCTTTGGAAGCGCATCGTTTATGCTTTTGCTGGGTGTGCTTGGCTTAGACAGCCAGAACCGGTTGAGAAATCCAGTTTGGTTGGGCAAGATCGGAGATGCTTCGTATATGTTGTACCTGATCCACTTCCCTGCGTTGATCATCGCCAACAAACTCATTAAACCGCTGGTACCTGATCCGTTTTTTATTCTGGGCCTAAATCTGGCCCTGACGGTCTTTATCACGTGGTTGAGCGTATACCTACATCAGCATCTTGAGAAGCCGGTTATGCAGTTGCTTCTTCAGCGAGCCTTACCAAGCCGACCAAAAGTCGTCATGCCCGCCCCTGAAACCGTTGTTGCTTAGCCAGAAGCCAATTCAGTTTAGCCAGAGCGCCCCCAATGACGCGAAGTCATTGGGGGCGCTTGTATTACATTCAGAACGTAACGGGTGGTTATTAATAGTCCAGCTTCGCCAGGTAGTCGAAGTCATAACGAGCACTTTCCATTGCCGTTTTGGGATATTCTTCCTGTTCAACAAAGAAGTACTTCACCCCCGACTTCTTCATATTTTGCAGCATCTGCTTGATGTTGATATTCCCCTTACCGAACTCAGTACTTTCCTGTTTCGCCCGATCCATATCCTTCAAATGCCAGAGCGGGAACCGACCGGGGTACTTGTTGAAGTACGTGATGGGATCGTTCCCCGTGACGATAACCCAACCCAGGTCCAGTTCCATTTTCACCAGCTTTGGATCGGTATTCGTCAGCAGAATATCGTAGAGGGGTTTGCCGTCGACTTTCTGAAACTCATAATCATGGTTGTGGTATCCAAAGACGATATTGGCCTTCTTACACACGTCAGCGGCCTTCGTGAACGTATCAGCGCAACGTTTGTAGTTATCAACTGTCTGCCCTTCCGACGGCAGTGATGAGCAGATGAGGTACTCCTGTCCTGACTCGGCCGCCTGATCAACGGTTTTCTGCCAGTTGTCGTCGATGGCTACGTGACCACTCCGTAACGTCATCCCCAGATCGCTGGCTATCTTTTTCATTTCTTTTGGCTGTAGCCCGTAATAAAGTCCTTTTACACTTCGGGCCGATTCCAGCTCTTTGTAACCAATTTTAGCCAGCTCCTTCAACGTACCCACCGCATCCTCCAGCATTTCCTTGCGAACGGTATACAGTTGAATACCGACATCCTTAACGGTAGCGGCCTGACTAATCCGGGGTACTAAAAGGGCTCCGAGGGTTGCTCCACCCGCTGTTTTTAGAAATTGACGTCTCGTGTTCATAAAGTTCTTCGCCGGGCTCTATAGCACCGATTCCCGGCTAAGGTAAGCAACCCATTGTAGCGATCTACTGCTGATTCAGTAATCGATTGGTTAACCTTATGGGCGAGTTACGGTTACACTAGCCAGTACATTGTCACTGGTCCTAGTTCATGCGATTAACTTTTTTACTATTTTTTCTACTTCTGATCGCTCATTACGCATCGGCCCAGCAGACCCGTCTATTGGATCACAACCCGATTGGCTGGTTCACGTATAATGGCGATCATAAGCTTAGCAAGCGCTGGGAACTCCATACCGAATACCAGTGGCGTCGTACGAATTTTCTCCAAATCTGGCAGCAGGGGCTGGCCCGGATTGGGGCTACTTATCAGTTGACCGACCAGCTTACAGTTGGGGGCGGCTACACGAATCTTATTACGTATCCCTACGGCGATTATCCCGAAGATCCCGAAGTCACCTTTGAGCACCGCTCCTACCAGGACCTGGAAATCAGCAACCCGGTTGGGATTGTTAATCTATCGCACCGCTTCCGGCTCGAACAGCGCTGGCTGAGCGTAGGAGCTGATGGTAATCCACGCGACATCGTCGACTGGGATTTTCAACATCGGATTCGTTACCAGATTTCGGGCGAGTTCCCGCTCGATGGTCAACGTATTGACGACGGGGAGTTCTATGCTAATTTCTTCGCCGAACTATTCATCGGTTTCGGCAAAAACGTGGGCAACGACATCTTTAATCAGAACCGGCTTTCGATTGGACCAGGCTACCAGATCCGGGATGACATGAAACTAGAGCTTAATTTTATCAATCAGATTAAGCAGCACGCCACCCCCGAACCGACCTCAAACCGACCTGTTTACGAGATCAATAATGGCTTCCGCCTGAACCTCGTTTACAATTTCGATTTCACAAAAAAGCCGTAGCGGCACCCAAGCTGATACCCGAATGCCGCTACGCCCAATGGTTTGTTTCGACAATTTATTTCGCAGCCGTCAGGACTGCTTTCATTTGATCAGCGACGAACTGGTTGCCCTTTTCGTTAAGGTGCACCCGGTCGGTAGTCAGCACACCCCGGTCTTTGTTTTCGGGGTTGTTTTTCAGGTCATACTCCTGAAACGCTTTCCGCAGATCGACCAGCGGCAGGTTGTTGCGGGTGGCCAGGTCGCGGATAAAGGCGCTGTATTGATTCAGATCACCGTCCTGCTGGTTGGTCATGTCCGTTTTTTCGCCGATAGCCGCGGGCGTGCAAAGAACCACTCGGATATTATTCGCTTGGAGCTTCTTAATCACCGCTTCGTAGAACCGGACAAACTTGTCGGGGTCGGTTCCAGTACCGCTACTAGCTTTGTGCCATACGTCATTGACGCCTACCCAGATGACAACCACGTCCGGTTTTTTGGCCAGCACGTCATCCTCCATCCGCAGGTATAGGTCATAAATTTTATTCCCGCCGATTCCGGCCCCAATGAGTTCAAACTGATCGGCTGGCAGCACCTTTTTCAACATGTCAATGTACCCACCGGGGTTAATGCCCGCCTGGGTAATGGAATCCCCGAAGAAAATGACCCGGGTTGGTTTACTGATAAATGCTGTTGACAGCAGCAGGATAAACGCAAATAAATAGATGCCGGTACGCATGGTTTTAGTAATGATAGCAGCGGTTAAAAAAGCCCGTCAAAAATAGTGATTCGCCCTTGTAGGTTATCATTACCGCTGTAAAGTCAGTTCGTCCCTGCTTCTACCCGATGCGTTTTTCGCGGCAATCGAAACGTCCCATTATTCTTCGTAGCACCGAATTTCTAGCAGAGCCGCCGGTGCCGACTTCGTCTGCGCATCACCGTTGACGCCTTTCAAATGGACGGTCAGACTACTTGTCTGCAGGGGCGTATCGAAACGGATTGTGTTACGACTTTGGTAGTTGTTCGTAGTGCTGACTACCTGCTCCCGACGATCGTTGCAAAGCACGTAGTCACTAACGCAGAACGGCGACGCCGTTTCCGGATGAGTCATCAGGACGGTTTCCATAGGATGGTCGAAATCACTATCGAAACACAACTCTACCCAACCGATACGTTGTGTTTCCGGCCAGGTCAGCGTCACCGTCGGGTTGGGATCGGCGGGATCAGCAACGTACGCATTCGGCTGATTTGTTGGGCGCTGGATACCGTTTCGTAGGTTTTCTACCCCAAACAGGTTCAGCTCCGGCTCGATTCGCATAGCGATGTTATGGCCTTTTGGTCGCCGTTCGGGGCACCAGAATTCGAACGTATCGACGCCAATATCTTCCGTTGGCTCCTGCTTGCCGTAATTCGATACGGCAGGGTTTGTTTTGTTAAAAACCGACAGGACGCCCGTTACGCGCAGCTGACTGTATTGCAATTGCACCTGCTCGTTTTTCAGGAACGTAACAAACACGTAGCACGGCTCGGCGATCACGGCAGTGAACGGCAGCTTCAGTTCCTGCCTGCCTTTTTTCAGCGGCAGTGTCAATGTTTCCAGCGTTACGTCGGGGGTGTGATTATCTGCCCGGCGGCTTCGGCGCAGCTCAATAGTCAGCTCAGTATCCTGATCGGCCGTAACGAACACGGTCAGTTGCGGCACCGGTCCGGCGGGAACGGGCAGCATCTGCGCCGAGGATGACGTTAGCGGCTGAAGTGGGCCGTCGGGCGGCAGTTGATTCAGCACCAGTTGGCTCGATGCGCTCAGGCTAGCCTGCCTGGCCAGATCGCTTTCGTCGCGCAGTTGGATACCCGGAAGGTGCTGCCCGGTTTTTAACAGTTCCCGTTGCAGTTCCTGCATCCGGCCGGGCTCGTTCAGATCGCGCGGCAGCAGTCCATCGCGCGTGCAGAGCGCAGCCGCCATGCCCACCGCCTGCCCGCCATGGGCGCTTGTGCCCATCACTCGCGACGACCCAAACGCGACGTGCGACGCACTGATGATCCGCCCGGCCAGGAACAAGTTGCTGACGTTCCGGCTATAATAGCATCGGTACGGAATTCCGTAAATACCCTTGCTGTGCCACTGGTTGCAGCCCGGTTTTTCAGAAAAAACGCCGTCAGCGGGGTGCAGGTCGATGGACCAACCGCCAAACGCTACGGCGTCGGGCTGGGTGCGTTGTTCGACAATATCCTGCTGACGGAGTATGTAATCGCCTTCGAACCGGCGGCTCTCGCGCTTACCCGGTATCTGACCGACCCATTCCAGGGTCATCGTTTCCGCTTCTGGAAACTGGCCGGAGTTTTTGATATAATTCCAGACGCCGTATACCACTTTCCAAAGCTCCCACTTGATCGCTTCCGTATCGTGTACGGTGTCCAGCCGACCGCCATATTCCAGCCACCAGAGCTGGCACCCCTGCTCTTTGGCGTTAAAACGACGATAACGCGGAATTTTGGTGATGTCCTGCAAGGCATAAGCTGGCGGAATAAACCGCACGGGCTTGCCGGTATCTTTGGTGTAGAAATACAAGGAGTGGCCCAGCAACTCGCCGTACTCGGCGGAAGGAGCGAATTTTTCGTCAAACTCAGCCTGTGGTTCAGCGCCCATCCGGAAGGCAGCCCCGGCCTGAAACGCGACGACACCATCCCCCGACGCGTCGCAGAACAGCGGGGCCACCAGGTCGTATTGCGTACTATTCTGGCTACAAAACGCCTTTACCGACGTAATCGTCGTCGCATCGGCCTTCGCAACGTCGTACACCGCCGTGTTCAGGAGCAGTTTGATATTGGGTTCGGCAATAACCTTCTCCAGTAGAATCGTATCGAGAATGAGTGGGTTTCCTTCCGGGTTGCGGTACAGATTATCGAGCAGGATTTCGTCGATAACGCCCCCCTCCCGCGCCCAGCGGTTGTTATTACCCATGTGCGACGTAGCGCCCAGCACCCAGAGCCGTACTTCTGACGAAGCATTACCACCCAGCACCGGTCTATCCTGCACCAATGTCACGCGAATACCTGCCCTGGCTGCCGTAATGGCACAGCAAACACCCGACAACCCTCCTCCTATCACCACTAAATCTGCTTCGTGCCGTACTGTCTTTAGCGGACGACTATCGACTGCTTGTTCGCGTATCATTCGTTAAATCAATTAATTGCGTAAGAATAGAAAAGCCCGTTGGTTTGACAATCTCAATCGTAAGTGTCTTCTCAAAGCCACGAACGGACAGGGTCAGTTCAGCGCTTTGCCCCGGCTGGAGATCCGGAATCGACACCGTCTGGTTGTTGGTTTTCAATTTATACTGCCGGATGGCATAGGCGGGAAAATCATTCCGTGCCGTAATTCGCAGCTTGAGCGTGTGAACACCCGCCGGACCAGGCGTCCAGCTTTCCCGCTCCACCGTCAGCGGAGCCATACCGGTCTGGTGGGTTTTGTAGAGCGGTCGCTTACTACGGTCGGGCTCAACCAATCCCCAGGGGCGGTAGCCGTTGGCGTTGGTACCCTGATACCGGCTCTGGTAATCGTTGAACGCCCACCAGGATGCACCAATTACGTAGGGTAGCTGCCGCACGTCGCTGAGGAATTTGTTGAGATGAGTCACCTGCCCTGCTTCACCATCCTTCCCGTCGGCGCGGGTTCCGTATTCGCTGATAAAAATGGGTTTGTTCGGATAGAGCGCGTGAATGTGTTTCAGGATTGCTAGGTGATTCCCGTACGTATTGGTCGACACGAAATCACAGTACTGCGAGGCTTCGTCTTCGGGCTTCTTCGGCAGGATATTCAGTCGCATCGACGCGAAGGTGTACAGACGGGTGGGGTCCAGCTCGCGGGCGTAGGCAATCATGTCTTTTGTCCACCGCTGCCCGGCGGGCTGTTCAGAAAGGTATTCGTTTCCGACGCTATAGGCAATTACGCTGGGGTGATTCCAGTCACGCTCGGCCATCTCCCGAAACTGCTGCCGGAATTTAGCCCGTATCGTGTCGTTGTCCATCTGGGTGGGTGTCAGCTGCCAGTTACCCGCTTCGGCAATAATCAGCATCCCGTTCCGGTCGGCCCAGTCGTAGATTGTTTCCGAGGGGGTGTAGTGTGTCAGACGCTGCAGTTCCATTCCGGCTTCTTTCATCAGCCGCATGTCTTTCTCCACCACCCAGTCGGGTTCGAGTGAACCCAGCCCCTGGTAATCCACCACCCGGTTCCCACCTGCCATTTTGATGGGTTGCCCGTTGAGCAACAGTTGAGTATTACGTACCTCCACTTTCCGAATGCCGAAGTTGGTCCGTACCGTATCGTCGCCGGTAGTCACCCGCAGGGCGTACAACGTAGGCTGATCCACGCTCCACAGTTTGACATCAGCGGCTTTGAGCGCCGTTTCAGCTTCCAGTACGCCCGTCTGACCCGCGGCTACCGAGCCGGTTTGGGCCGTCCATTTCACCGCGACGGGTTTTCCATCCTGTTGTACCAGAAAAGCCAGCTTCGGTGCTACTACCTGACCGGTCGCATTACGAATCCGGGTTTTTACCCGCAACGTAGCCGTGCCTTTCGCCAGATCGGGCACCGCTTCAACCTTGACGTTGTCGACGTACACCGCTGGCTCAACAGTCAGGTAAACTGGGCGGATGAGCCCCCCATAGTTGAGCCAGCCCATAAACGGGTCGTTGGGTTCGCCGTTGTCTTTGGCACCAGGGATGGTTCCGGGACGCCAGGTGTTGTTGTTGACCGAAACCGCCAGCGTATTATTATCAGCCTTCAGTTGGTCGGTTATGTCAAGCTGAAATGGTGTGTATCCCCCTTCGTGCGTACCGACTTTCTGTCCGTTCAGCCAGACGGTGCATTGGTAATAAACAGCATCGAAATGCAGCAACACCCGCTTGCCGGCGGTGGGTTGCCAGGGAATAATGCGTCGGTACCAGACAGTGCCCGTATAAAACTGGTAGCGAGGATCGACCGAAAAACAGTGGGGCACAGTCACCTTGTCCCAGCGGGCCAGCGATAACTCCGGCGCGAACCATTTCCGCTCGGCCCCAACCTCGGCAGGGTCCATAGTAAAGTACCACTCGCCCTGTAGCGGAATTGCGTCGGGTTGACGAATGGTGTATTGACTAAAAGCAGGCAGGTTAAACAACAGATAAGCCAGCGGTATCAGCAGACGACGAAAAACGATCATAACGGGGTGGTTGACTTAACGAATGGTTGGGTTTCTGGCGTAGCTACTGACAGGCTGATTCGCTGGGCGGCCCGCCAGGGAATGATCGCCGAGAACAGAATGACGACAGCAATACCCGCCGTTGCGCCAGCTCCCTGCGTGGTCAACAGACTCAGGATAAAGAGGATAAGCGCCGTAAAAACCAGCGCCCCGGCAATAACCTGCATTCCGAACCGATTCTGCCGTTTGGTTTCCAGCGCTTCTTCGCCCTGCCCCTCTTCGTTGGCCTCATCTATCTTTTGCTGACGGGCCATCCGGTACCGGAGCTCTTCCCGCGCCACCTGATCCCTCGACCGCGCCCAGAGTTCATACCCCAGCAGCAGGAGCAGCGGCAGGCCGATACCAATCATCGTTTCGGCTCCACGCGTCAGTTTAAATTCCAGTAGCCAAGGCGAAAGCACCTTAAAGAACAGATTGACGGTCAGTCCAATACCGGTGATCCAGAGCGTTGCCCGGCCAGTCAGGCGTTTGGAGAACAGCGCCCAGAGTGGCGGAGCCAGCAATGGGCCGCCCGAGATGGACGAGATACTCAGCACCACTTCGACAATGCCGCCAGCCGCCGGTACTAGTAGGGCAATTCCAATCATGCCCAGCCCAAACACCCAGGACGAGCCCCGCGCTACCCGGATCAGCTGGTTGTCGGAAGCTGCCGGATTGATCAGCGTTTTGTATACATCGTTGGTGAACACGGCCGATACGACGTTCAGAGCGGTATTGGCACTGGCAGAGGTCGAGAAATACATGCCCGTCAGCATCAGGCCCAGTAGCCCCGGCGGTAGCACCAGTTTGCAGATCATCAGGTAGGCGTTCTCCGTGTCCAGACCCGTCAGTGCAGGGTTGATGACCTTGTAAATCATGGGCGGCATCATCCAGATAACCGGGCTGATCAGGTAGAGACCAGCGAACAGAAAGGCCACTTTTCGGGCCGATTTGGGACTATCGACGCTGGTGTAGCGCTGCACGAACGTCCAGTTGCCACCGATGTAGCAGATGTGATACAGCACGAAGGCCATAATGAAGCCCATGGTGTATTCGCCGTTTAGCGGGCTGAAAAAATCCTCGGGTACGCGCTGCAAAAAGCTCTCGAATCCGCCCACCCGGTCCAGCGACAGGGGCAAGAGAATAAACACGGCCGCCGACAGGACAACGAATTGCAGAATATCCGTCACCATTACGGCCCAAAGCCCCCCGACGGCGGTGTAGGCGATCATGAAAATACCCAGGCCAATCGTACAGGGCACCAGCGGCAGATCCAGCGAGGCACTCACGAGTTTGGCAACCGGGTACAGCACCGACCCTTTGATGAACAGGGAAACCAGCGTAAAAATGAAGATGTAGACCTTTTGCACCGTAGCTCCCAGCCGCTCCCGGATGAACTGAGCCGCCGTCAGAGCACCGGTACGCTTCCAGCGGGGCGCCAGAAACAGCCCCGTAACCAGCGCACCGATGCACATGGTCCACTGAATGGTGATGGCCACCCACCCATGTTTGTAGGCGATGGAACCCCAGGCCACGAACGTACCGGCGGAGAAAAAGCTCATGAAGAGCGAAAGGCCGCCGATAAACCACGGCACCGCTTCGCCCCCCGCGAAGAACGACTTCAGATTGCGCCCCGTCCGGGCGAACAGCATCCCGATACCCAGCACAAAGGCGGAGAACACGAGGATGACGAAGGTATCAATGGTTGTATTCATAGTGGGTTCAGGTTCTTATTTGTGCGTGGCGGCAATACGTTCGGCCACCGTTCTACCAAGGTCATTCAGGGCGTCCTGGTTGTAATGGACAAAGTCTTTCATCCAGCGTTTCTCCGGAAAGTGGTCCGTGTCGGTATACACAACCGATACGTTTGGCAGTTGCCGGGCAACCCGGCGCTGGGTCATCCGAACGGCTTCATTACCCGTTGGTGCGCGGCCGATCTGATTACCCGTCAGGACGATGTAAAAAGGAATGGTAGCCCCCAATGCCTCACGAAACCGCTGGATTACGCTGATCAGGGCGGCTTCGTAGGCCTGCGCCGTTAGTTTTCCGTCGAAAATAGCGTTGGCATCCCGTTCGCCCTGGAGCCAGATGATGCCACTCACCGACTGTTTTTCGTGTTGCTGCGCCCGGTTGATTTTCTGCACGGCGTTCGCTAACAACGGCTTCCGGCCGTCGGCCGACCATGTACCGTAATCGGCCATCTCGGCATTGCTGTGACACGAACTCCCGCCCCGGGCCGCCGGTATGATGATGACCTGCTGGCTGGTTAGCTGCTGGTAACGCTGCGCAAAGGCTGGCCAGGCGCTTCCCGTTCGAGCCGGTTGAAACGCCAGTGAATTCTCCCCCACCGGATCGGCCAGCGGCACCAGCGTATCGTGCTGATACCGGTACTCGAACGCCACGCCCGCCGGTACCTGAACCGACGAATCTGCCTGCCCCTGACCCACCGCGTTGCTCTGTCCCGCCACGACAAATAAAGCTTTCGACTGCGCCAAACTGATGGTCAGTCCACAGCCTAGCAGCGTAGCGGTTACGAAGAGTATAGTACGTATTCGGATCAGGGCTATGCGTTTCATTGTCAGACAGGTTTATTCCAGATCAACGGCGAGCACTTCCATCCCGAACCCAGGCAGTTCAAACGATAACTCGTTTGACTTCTTACCTTTAGCTGGGGCTACCAGACGTGTTACCGACTTCAATTTCTTACCTTTCTCTATCGCTTCGGGCTGGAGCGCTACCAGAAACGTAGCTGGACTAGCGTTATCATTGAGTAGCAGGACGTAAACGCGATTGCTTTTTTCGGCGCGGGCCAGCAGGCAGTCGACTGACGGGCTACTTGGCTGCGCGAATCCGTCCTGCATGAACAGGTCGGCTTTCTCGCCGTAGATGGTTCCCGGCGCAAAGCCGTAGGTCTGGTGGGGACCCACTTTAGGCGTAACGAACCCGCGGGGGAAGCTAACCTTGCCGCCAGACCGCAGCTCGGCTTCGGCCAGCAGGTAATCGGTCAGCCAGCCAATCTGCCACCAGGCGTGGTGCGGATACGGCCCGGCCCCTTTGTTCATCGTATTCCAGTAGTAGGACGCGACGCTGGTTTTCGGATCGACGAAGGCGTCGCGGCCAATGGCACCAGCGCGGGCCATGTCGGCAAACAGCGGCTCTTTCGTCAGTCCATACATCCGGATGAACAGACCGGCGTGGCTGCATAGTTGGATAGGGCCGTGACGGGTGGCCGATCCAAAAATACCGCCGTGCTCAAAACTCAGCCCCGACTGGCTAATCTCCCAGTCTTCGCGCGGAGTCCCGTTCACCTGCTTTGACTGATGGCTGGCAATCGGATGCGTATAGATCGAGGTTGTGTAGATTTTGGCCGCCGTGATAGCAGCCTCTTTGTAGCGGGCATCCTTTGTCAGATCGTACAAATCCAGCAGCGCCTGCGCCGACTGCCCCGTTGCAAAATCGGGGGCGTAACGGGCATCGCCACACACGCCCAGGAAACTGCCCGTTTCCACCGCATTTTTGATGAACCAGTCCGCCCCTTTCCGGGCCGCCTGCAGATACTTGGGATCGTGCAGAATCCGATAGGCCACAAGCAAGCCGTAGAAGGTCGGCCGCACATCCTGAATGTCGGTAAAGACTTCCCGCTCCGAATGTCGGTCGTAGGCTACCGCCCAGCTACCGTTGGGTTTCTGCCAAGTCAGGAGTCGATCAGCACCCAGCCGGAGACGGTTTTTCAGCTCGTTATTGGTCGGTTCAAACAGGATCATGTTACCTAGATCAAGCATGGTGTAGTACGTCAGCCCAATGGGTTCGACCACTTCGCCCCACTCCTCCACAAACTTTTTGGACTTCGCCAGGTAATACTGGCCGACGGCTGACCCCTTGAAAAATCCGCTTTTGGTCTGCTGCTGCACCAGCTTGAAATTCTCGGCGTATGGTAGTACGTTCTCCGTCAGGAGTGGGTCTTTGGTGGCCGTTGCCAGCATCCACATCGCGCCGTAGTCCGAGTTTTTCATGGCGTCTTTGTTCGAGCCAACGACCCCACCCAGGTATGACTGCGCCCCGATCTTTTTCCCGTCGAATTCCTCTACGTTCCAGAGCGAGGTTTTCGGATCGGTCAGGTAGCCGTGCATGTTGGCGATCCGGTCGGTTAGCGACTGTTTGCTTTGGCGCATCGCCAGCGACTCCTGAAATTGGTACACGTCATAAACGGCGTGGTTAAGGGCTTTGAACCAGTCACCATCGGTCAGGCTGTAGCGGAACGTGTACCGAATCGTCTCCCCGGCTTTCAGGGCCGATTTCGGTTCGCCCAGCACCGGGTAGTACAGCGTTGGCGCCAGCTGGGCTTTTCGGTTCATATGCGACAGGCCGATGTTCCAGTCGATCTGGGTCATCTGGTCCTTTGCCCAGGGGTCGCGGGCGAGTCCGGGTTCGGGAATGACGGCCAGCGTCAGGCCCGACTGCGTACTCACCATCGGGCATAACGTACTGGCGCAACGCTCCCGGTACACAACCGGCAGCGACGGAATACCATGCCCGTACGCATAGGCCAAGGCAAAGTTTTTCTGGATCGTTTTGCCCTGAAAATAGCCCGGCACCGTCGCCCAGCTCAACTCGCTCTCCGGTACCGTCGCCAGCGTCGGGCTGGCCAGCGAGAAGAAGCCGTCTTTCTTCGCCGTCAGCGTCTGGGTGATGACGATGTCCGACGGAAACCGGGAATCCAGCGTCCACTCGCTGCTGATGGTAGCTACGTCCGTTTCATGCTGAAACCGCAGTTTGTTCTTGTTGATGTTCTGGGCCTGAACCGGAAAGAAATGATACGCTTTTCCGGCCGTGTTCAGCGAAACGGGGTTCGTGCTTTCGTTCCACTGCACGGTCTGGTAGTGATACTTCGGCCCCGGAAACTCCTCGCCCGTAATCGACCGAAAGGTCGTATCGGGCGCAGTCGACGGTTTTTCGGCGGCATACAGGAGCGTATGTTCGCCGGAGGGTGCGGCCAGGCTTACCCACTGCTTTCCGTGTTGAACGGCCAGTTGTTGCACCTGCCAACCTTTCGGCGACGGCGCGACGACAAGTTTCACCTGTTCGTTTGCCAGCGAGAGCGTCTGGCCGGACTGAGCCAGCGTTGCCGACCAGGCCAGCCAGAGCAGGAACCAAAGTTTATGTTTACAAGCGTACTGCATCAACGCGCGTCGTTTCAGGGTCAGGGTTTATTGCCAGTCGGGGTTCTGTTGCAGCTGTGGGTTGGCGTTGATCTCGTCCCGCGGAATGGGGAAATATTTGTTTTTGGCCTGCACGTTCCGCATTGGATATACGTCGTTCACCGCTTTCGGAATCACCGTCAAGAACTTATCGGTACGGGTCAGATCATACCAGCGGTCGCCCTCCGCGAACAACTCCCACGAACGCTCCTGCAGGACCCGATCAATAAAGACGTCTTTGCTCAAACCTACCAC
The DNA here is from genome assembly GCF_054776615.1 of Spirosoma pomorum. Taxonomy (NCBI): domain Bacteria; kingdom Pseudomonadati; phylum Bacteroidota; class Cytophagia; order Cytophagales; family Cytophagaceae; genus Spirosoma; species Spirosoma pomorum. The sequence goes on along the minus strand of NZ_BAAHBP010000004.1, from coordinate 19,032 downwards.
CAGATCGGCCAGGCCCGCCCGCTTGCGGATGGTATTGATATAGCCATAAGCCATCGTAGTTGGGCCATTCTGCCTGGCTTCGGCTTCCGCAGCAATCAGATATACATCAGCCAGCCGGAAGATGGGGATGTTAACGGCGTAGTTGCCGCCGTTCGAGTTGGCATCCTGGTATTTCTTCACCAGAACACCCTTCGTCGTTACGGGCGTAATGCTCCGCTGGCGCACCACCTGGCCCTGTGCGTTTACGTAGTTCGTATCCAGTAGTTGACGCCGTTTGTCTTTGGGATCAAACGAATCGAAGAATGACTGATACGCAAAAGCCGAACCGAAGGACGAGCGGCCATATTCAGGGGCCGCGCTATTGGCGGGACCATATAACGAACCAATCTGTGAGGTTTGCCCCGGCGTGAAGTTTTCGCACTCATAGGCCCACATATTTTCCTGCCGGGCCGCGTCCTCTTTTGTTACGTTGTACACATCCTTAACCTCCGGCATCAGGCTGTATTTACCCGACGTAATGACGGCCTGCGCTTTTTGCAGCGACGTAGTCCAGTCCTCGTTGTAGAGAGCGGCTTTGGCATACAGCGCCAGGGCCACTTCTTTCGACGCCCGTCCTTTTACCAGTGTAGCCGAGTACGACGGTAGCAGCGCCACGGCCTGATCCAGATCTTTGTAAATCTGCGCGTACACGTCCTTGCGTGGACTTTTGCCGACCGTAGCGTTCGCCAGACTAGTACTAGCGCTGGTTTTGACAATGATGTCGCCAAAGTTTTTGGTCAGCATCCAGTGGTAGAATGCCCGTAGGAAATAGGCCTCCCCCACGATTTCATCCCGGCGTTTGGTATCCATCGTGATACCCGGCACCCGGTCAATCGTCCAGTTAGCCTTTTCGATGCCGCTATAACACCGCCAGATATAGAGGGGCGATTCGTTTTCCCGGCTAAAGCTCCGGGCCGCCGAATACTCCTGATCGTAGGTGAACAGAGTGTACGTGTTGCGGGCCACCACTGGGCGCGGATACACCTGATCGGCGCTGAAATCGGACGCCATCAGGGGGGCTGGTCCACCATACAGTGTCGCCAGCGTTCCGTAAGCCGACGTGATAGACGCTTCGGCATCCTGGGGCGTCTTGTAAAAGTTCTCGGTAAAAATGGACGAATACGGCGTCTCATCCAGCTGGCAGGAAGCCAGCCCGAAAACGAAAAGGATAGGAATGAGGATATTTTTCATAGATAAATAGCGAAAGAATGAAAGAGTGAAATCGGACCGCCGAAGCGGAGCGAAAGCTTGTTATCGGAGCGGAACGGGAAACATCCCGAAACTCGCTCTTTCTATCTTTCGCTCTTTCACTCTTTAGATTAGAACGTTACTTGTAAGCCAGCTATCAGTGATTTGGCCGTTGGGTACACCAGGTTGTCAATGCCGATCAGCGTGTTGGAGTTGCCATACGTATTGACTTCGGGATCAAAGCCGGAATAGTTGGTGAGCGTGAATACGTTGTTGGCGCTCACGTAAACCCGTGCGTTGTAAACTGCCTTGATCTTGGGCAGCGTGTAGCCCAGCGTGATATTCTTGCAGCGCAGAAACGAGCCATCTTCCATAAACCGGTCTGAGATGGGCAGGCGTCCGCCCTGGAATCCGCTAACGTATTCGTTGCTCGGGTTGGTAGCCGACCAGCGATTCGCCAGTCCCGCAAACACGTTACGTTGTCCGAGGGGGTTTTCGAAGGTGTAGCGAATCAGGTTAAATATCTGATTGCCCTGAACGCCCGAGAAGAACGCGCTGAAATCGAAACTCTTGTACCGCAGATCGGTCGAGAAACCGTAGATAAATTTCGGATTCGCGTTCCCCGTAATGGTCTGGTCGGCCGCCGAAATCTGACCGTCGCCATTCAGATCTTTCACTTTGGTACCGCCCGCGCGGCTATCGGAGCCGGGCAGTACGGTTTCGCCATTCTGATAGATACCGTCAAAAACGTATGTTTTGAAAACTCCCAGCGGCTGACCGACTTTCAGGATGCTGTAGTTATTTAGGATGAACTCGTCGGTTTGCCCATCCAGGCTCAGCAGCTTGTTTCGGTTGATGGTTGCGTTTCCCGATACGTTCCATTTGAGCGGCCCATCGAGCAGCCGGGCATTGGCCGAGAACTCAATACCCCGGTTTTGCAGCGAGGCAAAATTTCCCGTAATGGTTGTGTAGCCCGACGAGAGCGGCAGGTTTTTGACAAACAGCAGATCGCGGGTTCTCTTGTCATACACGTCAATCACCAGATTCAGCCGATTGCTAAGCAGGCCGATGTCCACGCCGATGTTCGTTTGCAGCGACTTCTCCCAGCGCAGATCGGGGTTCGGAATGCCCGACGGATTAATGCCGGTATTATAGATGTGATCGAATACGTAGTTGGCCCCCGATGATACCAATGCCAGCGATTGATACGAGCCAATGGCACCGGCATTCCCCGTCAGACCGTAGCTGGCCCTCAGTTTCAGGTCCGTGAAGACGGGCGTTTTCTTCATGAACGACTCTTCAATAATGCGCCAGGCCCCCGAGATGGCGGGGAAGAAACCGTATTTGTTGTTTGCGCCAAACTTGCTGGCGCCATCGGCCCGCGCCGTCAAATCGACGAAATACTTGTCTTTATAACCGTAGTTGATCCGGCCCATGTACGAATCCAGTCGGTCCTTACTCCGGCTGCTCGAAACGCTCCGTTCCGTAGCCAGTTGAACCGCTTCGTTCAGGGTCGCGTCATTCGGAAATTTACTCGCCGTAATGCTGTTCGAGTTGCTGGCTCCCGTCTGCGTGGCAAACAGACCGGTGAATTTCAGCGAGTGTTTGTCGGCAATCGTCGTGGAATATGTGAGTACGCTTTCGTGCAGCAGGCCGAGGAAATTACCGTTCCCTTTCGTAGCACTGCCGCCCCCCGCGGCCAGATCGGCCTGGTTGATAATGGAACGCGGTGAGTAGTAGTCGCTCAGCGTATTCTGCAGGCTGACATTCAGCGAAGCCCGGTACGTCAGCCCTTTCAGGATGCTGAACTCGGCATACAAGTTACCCAGCGTGCGCCGTTCGGTCGTGCGGTTCAGTATCTGCGCCAGGCCGATTGGGTTGGCGACCTCCCGGTACGCCCCTACCCGCTGATCCCCAAAGGGATACACGGAACCATCGGCGCGATACGGCACCAGCGTTGGCGCAGCCCCCAGCGCCGAGCCCAGAATACTGGAATAAACAGCCGGGCCATCAATGCTGCTTGAGCCTGTTGGGGTCCGGTCGTTGATCGAATACGTTGTCAGCAGACTGGTGCCCACTTTAAGAAGCTTGCTCACCCGGTGATCCAGATTGAGCCGTAGCGAGTAGCGATCAAAGCCCGAGTTGATGATAATACCCTGCTGGTTGAAGTAGTTAGCCGTCAGGGCCAGCTGCGTTTTTTCGGAACCGCCAATGATGCTGATCTGGTGGCTCTGGATGGGCGCATCCCGAAAAATGAGCTTTTGCCAGTTAGTCCCTTCGCCCAGCGAAGCGGGGTCTGGGTAGTAATTGTTCTTGTAGATTTCGTTTTCGAGTTGTCCAAACTGGGCCGCGTTCAATACATCCAGTGTTTTGTTCACCCGCTGAACGCCATAGTATCCATCGTATGACACCCGCGTATTACCCGCTTTCCCGCGTTTAGTCGTGATCAGGACTACGCCATTGGCCGCCCGCGACCCATAAATAGCCGTCGCCGATGCGTCTTTCAGCACCTCAACCGACTCGATATCGTTGGGATTGATGGCTGACAGCGGACTGACGTCATTAACGCCCCCACCGTTGGAGTACTGAATGCCATCGACAACGTACAGCGGCTCCGACGTACCGTTGATGGAGTTAGTACCCCGAATCCGGACGCTGATATTACCGCCGGGCGCGGCTGAGTTCTGCGTGATCTGCACCCCGGCTACCCGCGCCTGCAAACCCTGCGCTACGTTAGCCACCGGGGTTTGCAGCAGATCGGCCGCCTTGACGGACGCAATCGACCCCGTTGTTTCAACCTTTCGCTGAGTACCGTAGCCCACCACCACCACCTCGCTCAATGAGCGGTCGTCAGATAGAAGATCAACGCTGATCGTCGTGCGATTATTCACTGGTACCTCCTGCGATTGGTAGCCAATGTACGAGAAGGCCAGCACGGCATCCCCACTGGGTACAGTCAGGCTGAATTGCCCGCTTGCGTCGGTCGTTGTGCCCTGCTGCGTTCCTTTTACTAATACATTAACGCCGGGCAGTGCCTCCGTTCCTGAACTAACCTTACCTCGTACGGTCATCACCCGTGGGGACTGCCCAAAGCTGGTCGTGACCAACGCGACCAACAGGCCGGACAGATAAATCGCCATCCGAAAACTCCTCGTAAACGACGTTTGTAAACAGTGAAACATTCTATAAAAGATTAAGGGTAGAAAATCAGTAAAATACAATTTGAATTAAAATAACCGGTCGAGTCAATTTTCATCTACAACTATTCCACTTAGCCGGGCGTAGCAAGTAAAACTGTCTCTCACGGGTCTTTTTTGATTACACTGGTTGATTTTACCCCCAAACAATAACCATTCAAAGTTTTTATTGACTTATTTTTTTGGGAACGATCCCAATTTCATGAAACCGTTCCCAAAAACTTGACATCTTATTTCACATAGTTCTCCTAAGCCAAGCTAAACAAAACGCCTAAAATATAAAAAGTACAATTTATGAAAAATGAACAGGTTACTATAATCGATATTGCCAAGGCGTTGAACCTGTCGAAGTCCACGGTTTCCAGAGCACTAACAAATCACCCGAACGTAAAGGAGAAAACGCGGAAGCAGGTGCTTGATCTGGCAGCTCAGCTTGACTACCAGCGAAACCAGCTGGCGATATCGCTGCTCACGAACCGGACGCAGACGATTGGCATCATTGTCCCAGAGTTTCTGAGCTTCTTCTACCCCAAAGTGATCATTGGGGCGCAGGCCGTTTTGGCCGAAGCGAATTACAATGTGGTTATCTGCCACTCAAACGAGTCGTACGAAACGGAGGTGGCCAACACGAAATCACTGCTGGCCAGCCGGGTTGATGGACTGCTGGTGTCACACACGAAAGAAACCCGCAACTTTGACCATTTCAGCGTGTTTGACCGGCGGGGGATTCCGGTCGTGTTTTTCAACCGCGTGGTCGACAGTCTGAACGTATCAAAGGTTGTAGTGGATGATTACGCGGGGGCTTTTCAGGCCGTCGAGCACCTGATCAAAACGGGAAAACGACGTATCGCGCACCTGGCTGGTCCTGATACGTTACAGAGCAGCCGCAACCGGCTGAATGGTTACCGCGACGCGCTACAGCAGTACGGAATTCCGCTCGATCCGGCACTGGTTATTTCGTACGATCTATCGCTCGACAAGGCCAATATTTACGTCAACCACTTGCTGAACTTACCCGAGCCTCCCGACGCGCTTTTTACCATCAACGACCCAACAGCCATTGAAGCCATCAAGGTGATCAAAGGTCGAGGGCTGAATATGCCCGACGATATTGCCGTCGTAGGATTCAGCGACGATCCGGTTTCGTCGCTCATTGAGCCCGGCCTTACTACAGTGTCTCAACCCGTCGACGCGATTGGTCAGCAAGCGGCTCATTTACTCATCAAACAGCTCGTTGCGGACGATCAACGCCCACCCGCCGAAACAGTCGTTCTACCCACGCGTTTATTGATCAGGGGCTCGACGCTGACCGGAGCGACCGGCGACCTAAATCCGTAAAACCCGAACTGATGACTAAACATCAGGCGTATGATCAATTACATCAATCCGGATTCCATTCTCGATAAAAAAAATGATTAATCGCTAACCATTATACCGATATGACAATGTGCTATTTCAGTCCGGACATGGACCCCGATACGGGCGGGGAAGATATTCTGAACCCAAAAGCCGAGGCCGAGCTAAGCCACGACCTCTACGACGACGAAACGGCTTATGAAGAGCGGGGCGAAATCCGGAAGGGCATTTTTGAGGAAGACGACCGCCACGAAAGCTCACTGACTACTGACACCCAGGTGGGCGACAATGAGAATGTAACACCGGGGGCCTAGGCCAACTCAGCAAATCATGTTCACCCACTGCCATAGTTGTCTGCGACTACGACACTAACTGAATGGCAACGCAATACAATCAGGACGACATCGACCGATACGCTGGTTTAGCCAAAGCCTATTGGGCTAGTGCTCTACCTCGTCGAGCGTCCTTCGTCTGCCGTCGAAGCTCCTCCATTTCTTCCGCCTGACGAGTTCGTAAAGCCTGACGGGTCTGGTTGTGCCGCTGCTCTAGGGTCGCCAAGGCCTGCTGATGCTGCTGGCGAAGTTCGAACAGATCTCCACTACACTGCTGACGTTGCTGTAGCTGCACCATCAGTAGGTTATTACGTATCCCCTCCTCGTGCGTAACAAGTCGGCGCCACTCAGCCGTATGCTTGCACCGCAACCGGGTTTGCTGGTGAGCCCATTCATCTTTGGGCAACTCGTAGAAAGACATAACAGGAAAGCAGCTTCACGCTGGCAATATTAACGTAATTGTAAGCAACTGACATTCAACGACTAGTTCGTTCATCGCGCGGAGATTAGAAGGCTGGACCGGTTTTAAAATAACCCTGCGTACGCTTTGGGCAGCGCGGTTAATGGCTTGATGCGAATGTCCCGATAAAAGACTTCAGCCGCTTCACTTTGTAGCTGTATCTTCCCCTGCCGCATGGGAATCTCCTGCCCATCAGGCTTTGTGTAGCGAGAATCCTTCAGTACCATTACTACATGGCCGTTGACGATATGGAGGCTTTTCCCCTCGAAGCAAATCAGTTCCAGCCTTGTCCACTCCCCCGCCGGGCTTTCGAAGTTCGCCGAACGCATGCAGTAATAATCCCCCCCGCTTTTGAATGGGGCGAAGGGTTGTTTGTCGTCGGCCACCCGGTTCATGATTCCCTCTGACTGAAACGAGCGAATATCGATGGCGGAGTTCGCCTGGCACCAGAAATCCCCCATGTGTCCTTCCATCACCTGAAACTCCTGCGAGAGCATCCACGACCGCCAGTATTCCGCGCCAGCCTCACCAGTGGAATGATAAAGAATACCCGAATCCCGCAATTTGTTTTGTCGGGGTTCATACTTCTGCTTACCCCATTTTACGTCAAGGGTGAGGTGATAATTTTCGTAGGTCTTACGGGTGAACAAGCAGCCATACTTCTCTCCGCTTACCCGTAAGACGGGCCCTTCCGCTTCCTTCAGTACGGAAAAAACATGGGTCTCATCCTTATTATACCCAATAGGTGGTATCGGAGTACCCGTAGCGTCCGTTGGTAGCTTTCCATTATAGTCTGACTTATGGGCATAGCTTAGGTAGGTTTCCCACTGGGACAGATTTGAATCAAGCAGGGGTGTCCATTCATCGGGCTTTTGCATCGATGAAAGTGAAATCAGCAAACAGATCGATGCTAAACTAGTGATTGAGAGGACACGGTGTTTCATGGCTGGTTTCGGGCACGGGGCAATTGCCGATCTGCTAACAAAACTAGGTCAGACCCAGCGTGAAGGAATGGTACAAATCCATTCTTTACTGGTAAGTTTATAACTTTGGTAAAAGCCTATGAAGCGATACGTCCTACATTCTCCGTTCAATATCTACCATTTCGAAGCGACGAGCTGGGCGCACGCCGTTCATACCCATACCTACTTCGAGATCATCTTTATCCTAAAAGGAGACGGTACGCACAACATCAATGGCAATACGTTTGCCTATACGCAGGGTGATGTATTTCTGCTGGGGCCAGAGGATTTCCATTCGTTTGCCATCCACAACCTAACCGAGTTTTGTTTTATCCGCTTCAATGAAGCGTTCCATACGCATCGGGCAGAGAACAAAGACAACGGGTGGCCGCCCGTTCTTGAGAGCTTACTGACGACCTCTTCGCAGAGTCGGGGTTCGATTGTTTTACACGAGCCGGAGAAGCAAAAACTACACGCACTGCTGGCCGTATTGGAGGAAGAATATGACCACCATCAACATACCCCTCATTTTGACTTCATCCGGGACAGCCTGCTGCGGAGTATGTTAATGATCCTGGCTCGTAACCTCTTTGGTCAGACATCGACCCAGCCCGTTGTCAATAAGTCCGTCGAAGCGATTCTCCTGTACATCCGTCAGCACATTTACCAGCCTCAAAAACTCACGATCGACAGCTTGGCCAATGCGTTTCATTATGCACCTGCTTACATCAGCATATTCTTCAAGAAGCAGACGGGTGAGTCGATCAAGCATTACATCATTCGCTACAAGATCAAGCTCATCGAAGCTCGACTGTTATACAGCTCGTTAAGCCTGGCCCAGTTGGCCGATGAGTTCGGCTACACGGATGAGAGTCACCTGTGCAAACAGTTCAGGAAGTACACGGGGAGAACACCAATCTCGCTGCGTCACCGCGTCAACGAGTAGGACATATTCAGAACAGAAAATCTCTTGGGGAAGCAGCATAAACCGTTGCGGAATCTTCTCGACAGATCCTACAACGGTTTAAGTAGGCAATGAATAACATCTGGTCTATACAACCAGATCCAGCAGCAGCACGCCCACCAATCCGATGATCGATACGATTGTCTCCATGATTGACCACGACCGGATCGTCTGCGAAATGCTCAGGTTGAAATACTCCTTGAACAGCCAGAAACCGGGATCATTGACGTGCGAGAACATCAGACTCCCCGAACCAATGGCTAATACCATTAATTCCGGCTCAACGGATTGCGCCTGAATCAGCGGCAGCACAATACTGACCGTTGTCAGACCCGCAATAGTTGCCGAACCAACGCACACCCGAATAAAGGCGGCAATACCCCAGCCCAGCAACAGTGGCGGAATCGATAGCCCGCTCAACAAACTCCCGATGTACTGGCTGGTTCCGCTATCCGCAATGATCTGCTTCAGTGCGCCCGCCCCGGCAATTACCAGCAAAATGGGCGACACGGCTTTGATCGCATCCTCCAGATCCTTCGTAACGGCTTTCATGGTCTGCCCCCGTCGAAGACCCAGTGCGTAAATGGCTACCAGCACCGATAACAGCATGCCGACGTAGGGCTCAGCCAGGAGAGCAACCAACGGTTTCAACGCCGACGTATCCGGCAAGCTCGTCTTGAGCGGTCCAAACGCGGTGAGCAGAATAACCGGCAGCAGGGCAACGAAAAAACTGATCCCAGTACCGGGCAGATTTTCGTCGGGCACCTCCCGAATATCGAACAGTTCGCGGTTGGGTGAGGCAGGAATATTGACCAGTGTTTTGCCGAATATCGGTCCGGCAATAATGATCGCTGGGATCGCTACGATAATGCCGTACAGCAACGTCTGGCCAATGCTGGCGTTCAGTTGCCCCGCCACCGCCGACGGTGATGGGTGCGGAGGCAAGTAGCCGTGCGCGACAGATAGAGCAGCCAACATCGGGATGGCGACCGAAAGCAGGGGTAAGTTCAACGTAGCGGCAACGGTAAACACCAGCGGTACAACAATAATGAATCCGGCATTATAGAAGAGTGGAATACCAATGATGAATCCGGCAACGGCCAACCCCCAGCGAATATTTTTGACGCCGAAGAGACCTACCAAGACGTTATTGATACGTCGTGCGGCTCCACTTTCGGCCACCAGCCGTCCCAGCATGGCTCCAAAGCCAACGATCAAAACCAGATCGCCGAGCGTTCCACCGATTCCCGTTTGGATGGCTTTCCCCACTGCCGACACCGTCATTCCGGACGCCAGCCCGATACCGATGGAAATTAAAACGAACGAGATAAACGTATCCAGACGGACGAAGACAACCAGGAAAACGAGAGTCAGAATCCCGATCAACGTTAGAATAAGGGGCATAAGCGGTGGGTTAACGGCCGGGAGCGGACCTCTTAGCCCACCCGACTTACCTCGACAAAGTCTGCTGTACCAGCTTTTCTACTTCATCCGCCAAGCGATTTCGCGGATCGACCGACACGATGTGCAGCCGGGTACTGGCATCGTAGCCAAAGCTGGGCAGCGGTTCCAGGAAATGTTCGTTGGCCGGATAGATCAGGAAAAGGTCATCAGCCCCGTATTTTTTTCCGTAGGCATACAGTTGATACAGATCGGCCTGATCAATGCCATAGCTACTGCCCGGCTCCCGACTGTCGATCCGTTTCCATTTCGTATCGAGTACGAGCAGGCGGTCAGCCTGACGAATAAGAATATCGGGACGCAGTTTAAATTTCGGTATGCCCGCGTGTTCATCGACCAAATGGGCCGACGATTCCTGCACCGTTACCCGATCCGATTCGGGCCAGTACGTTCGAATACCATAGGTTACGTAATCTTCGAATACCTGCTCCATCGGAAAAAGCAACGACAAACTCCCCGTCGAGCCAGTTTTTACCCCGTAGGCTCGTTGCCCCAGCAAGGCTTCGGCCCACCGCAGCGCCGATTCGTACCGGGCAAATAATCGATTAGTCTGCAGACTTTCCCGCAGGGCGTCCGCTACCGAATCAACCGGGGCAACGTCGTCCAGCAAGGCCAGCAACTGCCGAATCCGTTGTTGCAATGCCGGAACGACCGTACGATGCTGGAGATAAAGCAAGGTTGCTTTCAGCACGCGATTCGGCGGGACGTCCGCCGTCAGCCGATCATACCGGACGGCCAGGCGTTCCGCGTGCCAGGCATTCTCGCGCTGCTGCCGACTGGCCTGAAACTTTCCTTTCCAATAGCGCTCATTACGTTCCACCGCCCGGTACGTCTGCTGAATCCCCTGCCCGGCCAAGGTTTCCACTGTCGTTAGAAACGTCGATACGAACACATCCCAGAGCGGTAACTGAGTAGCGCTGGTCAGGGCGTTAGGCAGCGTTTTAAACGGACTGTGACGCAGGTAGCGCAACATACGCAGCAGGCTGGCCCGCCCCTCGCCCATCGTACCGACTTTGGGCAGAATTTCGAGCTGAATATCCCGCGACACCATCAGCAAACCAACGTAATTACGTACCCGGATCAAGTCGCGGCCTTTCTGCCGGAATAAAGTTAGCAGTTCGTCCGCGCCCTCTGTTTCCAGCACAAACTGACGAATGGCCTGAAACACAGCATCAGGAACCGAAACCAAGCCTGGCAACTGATTCGCCGGTGCATTTTCGCTACCAATCAATCCGTTTTCTAACACGGCTACCAGTTCAGGACGCTTCATTCGTTACGAACAACGAAAAGGGCCTGGTTTATCAACGCCAAGCCCTTTTGCTACTTTTTATCCAGTTATTTATTGCCCGAACGTGATGGTTTCGAGCGTGATTAAATGATCGGCGGCAGGATCATCCTTATGAATAACGAAATATACGTCGTGTTTGCCTGTTGTAGCGGTCACTGGAGCCCGTTTTGTCTGATAGTTGTCCCATTTACCGGTACTCTCGTAAGCCAGCGTGCTGATTACGGGGCCCGTCGGCGAATCCAAATGCACGTCAATCGTAGCCGCCTGATCCTTGGACGAGTATTTGTAGTCGAGTTGGTTAATCCCCTTCAGGTCAATGTCCTTAAACATGAAGTACGCCTGATTTTTAGCTCCGCCCAGTCGTTTACCCTGTTTATTGAGGTTATGCAGTTTGTCGGCGGTTCCAGCATCGACCGTAGCGGGACGTAACACCAGCACGTCGTTCTGCGTCAGGGCCAGCTTGGCCTTGGGCATAGCCACATTTCCCTTATCGGTATACGACGCCGTCAGGACGTAGCGTCCGCCGGTTTCTTTACCAACGTGTTCCGCAAGCATGGCCGTACCGCGCTGAGGCAGCCGTACGTCGGGTTGCTCGTTCGACAGCGACAGGACGTATTTAACAATATCGGTGGCTTCCTCCCGCGATAGCTGAGGGTGGGCATTCATGGCGTGATCCCCCCAGACGCCCCCGCCCCCGGTGATGACTTTATTCGCCAGGCGGTTCAGCGCTTTGGCATCCCCCCGGTACCGCTTCGATACGTCCATAAAGGCCGGTCCAACGGATTTGCCATTGATCTGGTGGCAGGCTTTACAATCGCTGGACGCCATCAGCGTTTTTCCCGCGTTGTACGATCCCGTCAGCATCTGGTGTCCCAGCTGTTCATCATTTCCTACCACCTTCGGTACGTAATTCAGCGCTACTTTCAGGCGTTTGGGATCAATAAGTTTGTCTTCCTTATCCGTTACCGAAACTGCGTAGGCCAGGGCTGTCTTGTCCGGGAAAAAGAACGTACTGTTCGAGGCCGTATTGATGGCCACCTGCGGCTGTGTATTACCGACCTTCACGATCAGCGTATCGGTATGCTTCATCCCGGCGGGGTCGGTTACCGTCAATCTTACGTCGTACACGCCATTTTTACGAAACGTATGCGACGGATTTGGCTCAGTCGAGACTGCATTGCTATTGTCAAACCGCCATTCGTAGCGAAGTTTATCTGCTTCGTCAAAATCGTAGCTTTTCCGGCTGTCGAACGCAATCGTCAGCGGGGCCAGACCGATGCTGTCCTTGGCCGTGATCTGCGCGACCGGCGCCCGGTTACCGGGGTTAAAATCGATTCGCACCAGCCGAGCGTCGTCGTTGTCAATTCCGTAAACGGAGCCGTATTCCAGTACGTACATGACGCCATCGGGACTAATTTCCATATCAACCGGCCGACGGAAATCACCCTGCTTAGGCATGAACGCTTCCATGCTTTTGTAGTTCTGCTGCTCATCCAGCCGGACGGCATACACCCAGTTCCGCATCCAGTCGTACACAAACAACGCCTTGTCGTAATACGCAGGCAACTTGCCACTGGCTTTGCTGGCGGGGTCAAAATGGTAGACTGGCCCACCCATAGCGCAGCGCCCTCCCTTGCCCAGTTCCGGAAACTCACCCGATTCGTTGTACGGATACCAGACCATCGCTTTCTGCACGGGCGGCAGCGTTTTCGCCCCGGTGTTGTTAGGCGAGTTGTTCACCGGGCCGTTCGGATCAAAGAGTGGTCCAACGGCTTTCGTCGCAAAATCGTACTGGTGATACGGTTTACTATCGCCCACGAAATACGGCCAACCGAAATTGCCCGCCTGTTTCGCCTGGTTGAACTCATCGTACCCCCGCGGCCCCTGTTCGCCATCTGTACCCGAATCTGGACCGATTTCGCCCCAATAGACGATACCCGTTGCCGGATCAACCGAAATACGGTAAGGATTACGGCACCCCATGACGTAAATCTCGGGGCGTGTCCCCGGCATGCCTTTGGCAAATAAGTTTCCTTCAGGAATCGTGTAAGCTGGTGCGCCAGCAGGAATGTCGGCCGCGACGTGGATACGCAGGATCTTACCCCGCAGATCGTTCGGATTTCCGGCCGAGCGCTGAGCATCAAAAGTTGGGCGACCCGAGCGGGCGTCGATGGGCGCAAAGCCGTTCGACTCGAATGGAACCGTATTGTCACCGGTCGAGATAAACAGGTTCCGGTGGGTATCCCAGGCCATCGACCCACCCGTGTGCGCACTCACCTCCAGGTCGATGGGCACCTCGATAATGACCTTCTCCGACGCCAGGTCCAGCCCGCCATCGGTCCCAATGGTAAAGCGCGAAATGAGTTGTTTGTGCTGCTCACCCGTGGCTGCCGTGTAGAAAAAGTAGAGGTAACGATTCTTACTAAAATCGGGGTCGATGGTCATGCCCAGCAGCCCGTTCAGATATTTGTCGACGGCTTTCACCGGAAAATCGTGCAGCAACCGGGTTTTGCGGGTAGTTGGTTCATAGACGTAAAATTTGCCCGACCGTTCACAAAAAAATACCCGACCATCGGGCGCGACGGCCAGTTCCATCGGCTCGTTCAAATCGTTGGATAAGACCGTTTTGGTGAAGCGGTTTTCAGCGGGCGGCTGACCAGCCGATTGACCCAGCACACCGGACAACGTGCCGGCCACGAGCAATGAGGATAAGGTTAACGTAAATTTCATACGTCGGTCGGGGTTGAAACCCGGACAAAAAGTAGGGTTGATAGATACTAGTGGGCAACCGTGAAGGCAACAAGACAGTAGCCTTCACAATCAGACGAGTGGTCAAACTTCGACATTAGTCGGATTTGAGCAGTCGCCCGATCGTGAAATGACAAAAAACACCCCTTCTTTTGGCGAGAAATGACGCTACCCAGCGGCCCTTTCTATTTTTTCAACTGATACGCCCGGACCGATTGCTGGTTGATTCCAACGAGTAATGTATTCCCAATCGGTACTACGCTACGGACGTCGCCGGTTAAATTGAACCCTGACTGCGCGGGCGGTACTGCCCGGAAACCTCCCCGGCCATCGTTTTCCAGCAGAACGCCATAATTGGCATCAGCACGTCCAAAACGAATGCGGGTCTGCGCGGTATTACCGCACAGGAGCAAATCCTTACGTCCGTCGTGGTTCGCGTCCAGGGTCGTCAGCGTAAATACCGGTGAAACCTGAGCGGCCAGCGGCAGCGCTTTCTCTTCCAACTTCCCGCTGGTCGTACTGGCCAGGTACGTCGTAGTCAGTTGATTAGCGGTCAATGTCTTGGCATCCTTCAGTTCGTCGGCCGTAAACACATTGCTTAACGTAGCGTTAGAATACGTTTCATAGTTGGTAAAACGGGGCCGTAACATCCCGAGTTGATCGAGCAGTTCGTCGCGAGTAGCGTGCGGATAACTTTTCCCCTGTACGTACAAACACAAGACCGGATCGATCTTCCCGTTATTGTCGAAGTCTTTGTAGACCAGTTCCGCTGGCTCCTTATCGCTGGCCCGGCACTGCGTGTTGAGCCCCTGATTGCCGATAACCAAGTCAGGACGTCCATCACCGTTTAAGTCATCAACCAGGAGTTTGTTCCACCAGCCCCGGTATTCTTTAGGTAAATAGTCACTGGTTTTGTCCGCAAACTGTCCATTCTGCTGAGCCAGTACCGTAATGGGCATCCACTCGCCCACCACGACCAGTTCCGCTTTTTTATCACCGTTGAGGTCCGTCCAGGCTGCGTCGGTCACCATCCCAATTCTGGCCAGCGCTGGAGCCAGTTTCTCGGTCTGATCGCTGAATTTTGGTTCTCCGCCCGGCCCTTTGCCGGTATTAATAAGCAGATAGGAACGGGGCGCTTCGGGGTAGCGACCGGGCACGACCCGCCCACCCACGAACAAATCGGGTTTACCGTCGCTATTGATATCCGTTACCCGTACGCAGCTTTTGCTCGTCTGCATTACCGGCAGCGCAGCCGCACTTTTTGAAAATTTCCCTTTTCCATCGTTCAGGTACAGGCGGTCCTGCAAGCGCGCATCACCCTCGGGCTGAAAGTCGTTATAGCCACCGCTGCATACGTAAAGATCCGGAAAACCGTCGCCGTTGGCATCAAAGAAAACCGCGTCGGCATCCTCGCAACCCTTATCAACATCGAACGCCGGTTGCGCCAGCTGCGAAAACTGCCCCGATGGTTGCTGAATAAACAATGCGCCGGGCTTGCCGCTGCCGCCCCCGGCAAAAACGTCTTCCCGGCCATCGCCATTGACATCAGCTTTAACCAGACAAGGGCCGCCAAACGACTGCGCATTGACCAGCAGAGGTTGCCGTTTGAAATCATTGACTGTACTGGTCGGGTACTTATGCACTAACGGCGAAGTTACTTCCTGGAATAGCGGACTCGCGGTGGTCCGGGCTGGCTTCCCGCCCGCCCGGGCATCTTTTTCCTGGACAACCAGCAATTGATCGGCTTTTACGTTCGTCACATGTTGTTGCTTACCCGTTGGCCAGGTCACCCGGATCGAATCGATTATTGGATCGGTGCCCAGACCAAAATGCAATCGGGGTGACACGCTTGACTGATAGCCGCGGGTAGGCATCTGCTCCAGGTATTGTTCCTTTCCGGCCCGGTACAACGTAACCGAAGCTCCCACACCCTGCGTATTGGCCCCTGCTCCGATCAGCTTCAGCGCCAGATAGTGGTGTTTCTGCGTCTTGTTAGCGTCGTTCTGGTAAATAAAAGCGGGCTGATTCGTGTTGTTTACGACCAGATCCAGATCACCATCGTTATCCAGATCAGCGTAGGCCGCGCCCGTACTGTTCGACGCCTGCGACAGCCCCCAGGCTGCTCCAATATTGGCAAACGTCACTTCGCCACCACCACGCTGGTTTCCCAGCTGATTTCGGAACATATAGTTCGTTACGTTCGACGCGGGCATCTGGTGCACCAGTTGCAGAATGTCCTCCCGACTGGGATTAGCGGGACGATTCTGCATGAAATCGTTCATGTACTTTAAAAAATCCAGGTTGGTATAATCCCGAACGTAGCCATTGGTTATGTACAGATCTTTCCAGCCATCGTTGTCGTAATCAGCCATCAACGGTGACCAGCTCCAGTCGGTATTCGAGATTCCTGCTAGCTGTCCTATCTCCCGGTATGTGGGCACCCCAGCCTTGTCCGACCCATTACTGATCTGGAGCATATTCCGCATATTCTGGTGATGAAATCCGGATGCTACGGCCAGCGCGTACTTTTCGTAGTTATCAGGCGCCATCAGCAGTTTCTGCCGCTTGTTATCTTCGGGCAGCATGTCGAGGGTAAAAATATCGGGCCGCGCATCGTTGTTTACATCGGCGACGGCGTTCCCCATCGAAAAATTGGAGGTGTGTCCAACGCTTTGTTTTAGCACATCCTGAAAGATTGGCCCGCCCTTTTTACCCTGATTGATGTAAAGGTAGTCTGGCACTCCATAGTCATTCGATACGTAGAGATCCGGCCAGCCGTCCCCGTTTAGATCCGACACGCCAACGCCCAACCCATAGCTCAGCGTCGAGCTACTCATGCCCGACTTGCTGGTCACGTCGGCAAACCGGTTCCCCGTATTTTGGTAGAGCCGGACGCCGATTTCGGCATTAGGCTGTTTCATCAGTGCGGCCGTAGCCGATGGGTCCAGAATAGGTAGCAGTCGGGGATTATGATTCAGCTGAAACAAATCCAGATCCCCATCGCGATCATAGTCAAAAAAGACCGCCTGCGTGCTCTGTACGGGCTTATCCAGGCCATAATCAGCGGTACGATTAGTAAAGTGAGGTATGCCTTGCGCATCAGGCCCATCGTTGATGAGCAATTCCGGAATACGGTTTTCAGGACGTATGGTACCCGAACGCGAGATGTAGAGGTCAAGCTTGCCATCACCATTGACATCGGCCATTGTCACGCCCGTTTTCCACGCATCATCCTTTCCGCCCGCGCCCGATTGTGCCGTGATATCGGCGAAGCGCATATTCCCTTTGTTGAGATATAGCTTATTAGGGGCCATGTTGGCCGTAAAGTAGATGTCATCGAGACCGTCGTTATTCATATCCCCTACCGCGACGCCACCGCCATTGTAGAAGTACTCATACATCATCACGTTGGTGTTCAGCCCTTCGGTCAGATTGTTACTGAAGAGGACACCGGTTTGATCGGGCGACAAGAGCGTGAATAGAGCGGGTCCGGTCGGATTATCAGCAGTTTGAGGGAGGGAGGATGAATCAGAGGAGTGCTGACAAGCAGTTGTGGCAAACAGTCCAACGGTTAGCGTAAGGTAAGTAAAGCGTTTCACGGCGGGCAAGTAAAATCACGCATCTATGCAGTGATCAATTTATCTTCTAAAAATAACTAAAAAATGCCAGCACCCGAAAGCGCTGGCATTTTTGATCTTCCACAAATCGTGTGTGTACTACCGATTTAGTAGCCTGGGTTCTGAATCAGCTTGTTGTTGCGGTTCATCTCGTCCCGGCTGATGGGCAGGTAGTACATCTTGTCCAGCCACGCCCGGTTCTCCTTGCCCGGATCGATCTCCACCACCCGGTACGTGTAATCGTAGCTGGTCGGATCGTACTTATACAACGATACCGTCTTGCCCGCTTTCAGCGTACCCGTGATGCTGATGGTGTTGGCTTTGCGGCCCAGCGTCGATGGCGCAATCATCCACCGACGAGCGTCGTGGTAGCGCTGCTCCTCGAACACCATCTCGATCCGCCGTTCGTTGCGGTACCGCTGCCGCAGCGCGTCGCCCGTTTCCGTCAGCGCCGGCATACCCGCCCGGAAACGAATCTTGTTCAGCCAGCTCTTCGCTTCGGCATCTTCGCCCAGTTCAATACACGCTTCAGCGTAGTTGAATACCGCTTCCGTGTAGCGGAAGAAAGGCCAGGGAATCTGCTGGTACGTGTTCTGATCAACAATCTCGGGGTTTGGGTCGATGAACTTACGCATGTAGTAACCGGTGTAGCTACCGTTCCAGTCTTCTACTGTACTCTTGCGGGTGTCCAGACCAGCAACGGAAACTTTACCGCTGCCGCTGGTTACTTCGTACTGACCCGTCTGGATTTGGTTGGCCGGATCTTTAGCCGCTACGTCAGCGGTACGCGGTTTCCAGGGCGCCCCGTCGTAGAGAATCGACGCGTAGAAGCGCGGATCGCGGTTGGCGTACGGCGTCGTCGCTTTCGTTGGATCGCTCCAGCTGAACTTCGACCCGTCAATCATTTCGTAATCATCAACCAACAAGGACACTGGTGTGTTACCTGCCCAGTTGTGGTAGCCGTTCGGTCCGTTAAACAAACCCTGCTGGCCACCCGCTTCTGGCTTCTGATTAATAAACGACCGCGAGAACAGTACGTCCTGATCGCCACCGCTACGCGATAACGCGATATTCATGTAGTTCGTCGTACCAGCATCTTTACTTGCAGGTGCTGATAAACTCAGCTGATAACCACTCGTTGCATCCAGTACGGCTTTAGCAGCAGCTTTTGCTTTCTGCCAACGATCCGACCGGCTGCCACTCACGTAGCCCAGCAACGCAGGCTGGGCGAAGGCCGCGTGCGCCGACGATTTTGCCTTTGCTGTAGCCGCGTCATACAGGTCACTGGCCGCGTAAGTCAGCACCCGGGCTTTCAGCGCCAGGGCCGCCACCGAATTAGCCCGCCCTTTGGCCAGCGATTTGCCTTTCAGCAGGGCAGCCGCTTCATCGCAGTCCTTGGTGATGAAGTTGATGCACTCCT
>NZ_BAAHBP010000003.1:0-221232 GCF_054776615.1 Spirosoma pomorum | reverse complement strand
TATCGTGGGTGCGGTTCTCGTTGCTCCAGGGCGTATTGGCCTGCCAGCTCAGACTGATCCGGCCCTGGCTGGGACTCACCGACAAGCGCACGCTCGAGGCCGGATCGGCCACGTCAGCCAACTGGGTGAGCTGGCCGTTGGGGGCGGTGTAGAAGAACTGGACGCGGTAGCGGTAGGCGTTGGCCACCGTGTTGAGGGCCGTCGTCGAGCTGCCCCGGTCTACGTAGAGTGTGTCGGGTGCCCCGGCCTGCAGGGTGGTGTTGATGGTGGTAACGGTGGTCCAATTCTCCCCGGCCAGGCCCGTGGCCCGCTGCAAACGGTACTGGTAGGGACCGCCCAGATCCGCGGGATTGAAACCCAGGGGGCGGGTCCAGCGGACGGTGATCTGGCCCCGGCGGGTGGCCTCGGGGCCGGTGCTGTCGACGGTGACCTGGGTAAGGACGGGGGCCAGCAGGGGCAGCTCGACGCAGGCGTTGGTGGAGGAGACGCTGGCCCCGCCATTGTTGCCGCCGTTGCGGTCGGGGTACTCGGCCACCAGCACGTAGGAGTAGGCCCCGCCCCGGCTCAGGGCGGTGGTGTCGATGAAGGAGGTGGCGCTGGCGGATGTGGTGCCAACGCGTTGGTAGCCCGCCGGTGGGCCCGTTACGCAGGGTTCGATCGTCACCGGTTCACAACCCTGGCGTCGGTAGATGACCAGACGGGTGGTGTCGGATCCGTAGCGGGGGGCGCAGCTGTAGGGCGTCCAGTTGAGCTGCACGGCCCGACTGCCAGCCGAGGCTGTGGGGCGGGCCTGTAGTCCTTTGACGGAGGGCCCCACAATGCGAATGCTGAAGGTCTGGAAAGTTACCAGCGAGACGGCTCGGCCGCCGGGTACGTCGTTGGCCTTGAACGTAACATCATAGGGCTGCTGGCGGATGTGGTTGCAGCTGGTCTGCCAGGTGAAGGTGGCCGTGCCGGGCTGGTTGATCGCCACGCCCCCGTTGACCAGGCGGGCGTACTCGGGCTGGATAAGTTCGCCCGCGGGCAGGGGCTGGCCATCCTGGCCCACGTTGAAGACGCCCCCGAAGCCGTTGATGATGACTCGGTTACCGTCGGGATCGGTGGCGGAGACGGCCTGTCGGATCAGGGTGCCGGCCTCGACGCAGATGGGGGGGATGGGGGCCAGCACGGGCTGGCGGTTTGGCTGGTCGACGACGATGATCTGCATGTCGCGGGTGACCTCGCCGATGAGCACGCCGTTGCGCCACTCTTCGACGATGAAGGCGAAGTTGAACTGGCCCTCCTCGCCGGGGGCGTCCCAGGCCAACTCACCGGTGCGGGGGTTGATCGAGAAGGTCGGTGTGCCACCAGCTTCGCTGGTGCGGCTAAAGCGGGTCGGGTCCTGGTAGACCGAAATAGGTCGATTACGAGGACAATCTTCGCCCAGTCCTTCTTTTGGCACGCTCAGGCGGAAGGCCAGGCTGTCGCCATCGGCGTCGAAGGCGGCCGGGTTGTGGACGAAGCGCTGGCCCACGCGGGCCGAGTCAAGGGGCGGGTTGAGCAGGACAGGCGTCGAGTTCAGGCCCAGCTGGGCATTAATGAGAATCGTCGTCGAAACGAAAAAACTAATGTTAAATGACTGGGAGGCTGGAGGTAGGTTTTTTGTATCCGCATTACGGTTGACAACCGTGACCGAAATCGTGTAGGGCGCGGCCGCCGGAAAGGTATGAGTCGTTCGGTAGACGTTGATGGATGAGGTACGGCCGTTGATATAACGCCGGGGCAATCGGCTCACCCGCGTTGAGGTTCCATCCCCAAAGCAGATCAGGTAGTCATTGGCGACGTCGGCCGCTGGCTTTCCCTTGTTTTCGTCAAAGTAAGCGGTAAACGTAATTTCGTAAGTCAGCGAGGTCGCGGATATCCGTCGGGTTGTAATCTCCCCGGCCCGTACGTGGGTTGCCTGACTGACAGTTGGCTTTAGCAACAGGGTAAACAACAAGCCAAGAAAGGTGAGGGTGTAGAAGAACCGCATAGAGGAAATCCATTTCCCCAACAACGGTTTTACCCATCGAAATTGTATCGTCCGTAACCCTTAATCGCGGCTATTTCTAGCCTGATAGTCAAAACCAGAAAAATCTGGATTAACGAATAATCGAGTTGCCTACCTTAGTGGTATCACAAGTACAGTTTGCGACTAGCTAACCGCATCAGTAGTTGACTAAAACTAACTTTGTGCAACCGTTTATCAGTGCCAATAGTGGGTAGTAGTATTACCAATCGATGGCGTACTCTCGAACCCAAAATCTATCTGGAACGAAAACGTAAAATTAGCTTTATGAACAGGTTTCTATCAGTTGTACTCCTCGCCGGCATTTCGGCTTTCGTTTCAATCAGCGCGAACGGCCAGGCAAAAAACACATTGAGTAAATCGCCTGACTACTCGATCAAAGCTGTTCATCCCAAACCTGATTCGATCAAACCTGCCTTTGGCCTATCCACAAACCTCTTTCGTAACGTTAGCGATTCGGCGAATAACTCACCAATAAAAAAAGACCTACCAGATTATTTATGAATTACTCAATATAAGTAGACGGATCAACTCGCAACGTGTTGTAGGCCAGACTCTACTCGGCACCTCTCCTACTGGTAAGAAGTAGAAGTTAGATTTTTCAAACCGTTACCTCTCTTTCGGTCTGAGCGTTGATTTTTTAGCGTTTCTCAAATACTAACGTCTTGCCATTATCGGGATCACCAATAAAGTAGAAAAGTACCGGCGATTTATTCACTTGGTAAATCTGATATTCGATATTTAAGCCGGGTTTACGGATTCCTGCCTTTTGAAGATCTCTTTTATCAAACATCAGTTGAAGTCCCCATTCTGTTGGGGCATTTGAATTGGTCGAGTCAACTTCCCATGTTCCAGTCGCATCCATTAGTTTACCATTAATAGGATGCCCAAAGTCATCGGCAACCAGGTCTGGTAGATTAATTATTTTGAACGTTCCGTTTGACCGAATAGACAAGGTTATCGAGTCGACAGGGTAAACGTTTTGCTCTTTTATGAACGAGTAACAGAAACGATTTAATTTCCATAATCCTACCAAGTCGTCTTCTGTTGGCTTTTCTTTAGTGGGTTTGTAGTAGGACTCATCAATAACACCAAACGGATTTACGCCCCAACAACCGATTAGGCTATAAAGCATTCCTAAGTATAAAATTCCTTTTCTCGCCAGTTTCTGATAAACAGACAAACGCTTCAACTTCTTTTCTATCACGACTTTTTGATCGTTGGCTGCTCGAAAAAATGTCGCATAAACAGGAGTTGATACATGACGGCGTTGCTCCAGTAATTCCAGTCGTGAACCCCTGGTCGGCTGATGAAGCTGTGGGCAATGTTACGTTCCAGCAACTGCTCGTGCAGGTTCGTGTTGGCTCGATAGAAAAAATCGCCTGTTCCGCAGTCGATAATAAGCGATAACGCATTTGGCGTCAGCAGATAAAGCATGTTTACGACCGTATTCCGTTCCCAGTTTTCGGGTTCCTTCGCGTACGGTCCCAGCCGTTTGGCAATATCCCAGTTGTTGGGAAACGGACGTATATCGACGCCCCCACTCATGCTCCCAGCGGCTCCAAACGTATCCTGATTGCGAAAGGCCAGGTACAGCGCCCCGTGACCGCCCATGCTGAGGCCCGTGATAGCCCGCCCCGTTCGATTGCGGATGGTTTTGTAGCGACTATCGATCCAGTTCACCAGCTCGTGGGCAACGTACGTTTCATAGCGGGACGTCGAATCAATGGGGCTGTCGAAATACCAGCTGGAGTAGTTCCCGTCGGGGCAAACGACAATGAGCTGTTGCGTATCAACCGCCTGGCGCAAAGCGGGTACTTTCTTGATCCAGTCGGCGTAATTACCGCTGTACCCGTGCAGCAGGTAAACTACGGGCAACTCACGGGCATTGGTGTAGCTGTCGGGGGTTATCACAACGGCTTTGATGTTCTTTTTCATCGACTCGCTGTACGTAGCGACGGTATCCACCTTAGCCGCCCACAAAAGACTCGTCAAACAACAAAACAGGCCTGTCAGGAAAGTAATACGTAAGAAATTCATCGGTTCGTTTGCTTCCGGGTCAGCGTCTCCTGCACTAGAGACGCTATTCTATAGCCACAAAAATAAGCAGAGAGTTTCCTAAGTGCCTATCCAGCTGCATCTACTGCAACTAATTTCAGTCATGCATGGCCGTCAGATAACGCGTTATTTCTTTCCGTCGATAGCATAGAAACGCCATTTTGTTTTGAAATCCCGGTCGAGCTGCTGATTGATCAGGATGGCGCGGATCAGTTCGACAGGCATCGAGTTCATCTGCATAATCGAGTCGTGGAACTGTTTGTAAGTCATTTTACCACTATCGACCAGTTCTTTTTTAAGGGCGTAAAATTGAAAGCCACCCGTCATGTATGCCAGCTGGTAGAGTGGCTCATATCCCCCTACGAACGACCGACGCACTTCCCCTTCGGCATTGGCCCGTTCGTGCCCTACCCGATCCACCAGGAAATCGATACACTGCTGCGGCCCCCATTTGCCCAGGTGGTAATTGAGCGAGAAAATAATCCGGGCACAGCGATGCATCCGCCAGAACAGCATCCCAACCCGATCTTCGGGCGACTGCGGGAAGTTCATGTCCCACAGTATCATCTCCCAGTAGAGCGCCCATCCTTCGGTCCAGAATGGCGTTCGAAAGCGCCGGTACGTCTTGTAGCGATTGTTCATGAAGCCCTGGAGGTGGTGCCCCGCGATCAGTTCGTGATGCACCGTTGACCGCGAAAAATGGGGATTGTTGCCCCGCATACTCATCAGCTTGTCTTCGTGCGACATGCTGGACGTCGGGTACGAAATCAGGATCGTTTCGCCCCCCAGGAAGAACGGACTTACTTTCTGCCGCTCGGCCGACATCATGTTCATGCGCCAGGTTTCCTCGGCAATGGGAGGTATCGTGATCAGATCTTTCTGCTTAAGAAACGCAATCGACTCATTGTACAGCCGCAGGATCAATTCCGGCTGCTTGCCCACCGGCACGATGCTGTTTTTTACCTTCTCCTGGGCCGCTTTCCAATTCTCCCCAAACCCCATCTCGCGCGACGCTTTCAGCAACTCGCGGTCGCACCAGGCAAACTCTTTATTGGCGATCTCGATCAGTTCTTCGGGGGAGTACGGTATGTATTCAAAAGCCAGTTGCTGCATCAACGCATCGCGGCCAACGGCTACCCCGGCAATACCGCTACCATCGTCTTTGACCGGTGGTGGGACTTTTGCCTTTTTAGCAAAAAAAGCGGCATAACCTGCCAGCAGGCTATCGGTTTTGCGGTACGGCTCCGGCACCCACCACGTAAATAGGGGATCGTAGTTGTTGTAGAACTCATAAACACTTTTCAGCGCCGAGCGCAGGCCGTTGGCCGTGCCTTCGGCCCGTTGCGCCAGCGCCGGGTCGATCTTATCCAGCTTCTCTGTTGCTTTACGTGCTTCGGCAATGTCGCGGCCCCACTGCGTCAGATCGCGGGCCACCTGCTCGCCATTCATAGTCGTTCCCCGCCGACGTAATTTTTCCAGCGCGTAGAACTTGTCGGCAAACGGAAACCAGGCTTTAGTCTTTTCAACTTCAGCAGCTTCATCGGCCAATTCCCGTTGATCAACCTGAATGGTGCGTTGGAATAGGACGTAATCCACCTGACTATCGACGGAAAGCTGATTAAACTTCAGTTGCTGAAGTTGCTGTAGATAATCGGTGTTCAGTTTTTGAAACCGTTCCCGACGCTCGGGTGAGTTTTCGATGGTATAAAACCGGTTCAGACTCCCCCGATCGGCGCCATACTGCGTCATCAGGAAATGCACATCGCTGGTCTGCGGATTGATGGTAGCCAGTGGCGCGGGCTGGGGCTGCGCAGTTGTCGACAGGTTCGTCAGCAACGTAATACTGGCCGCCAGTGCTAGTGGCAGCTGACTCAAGCGTAGTTGTTTTGGCATCGGTAGGCAGTAATTAGGTCAGGAAAGCGATTCAACCAAAAATACGCGAACCTCCCCGATCCCTGTCGTGCCACCTTCGCGAAAACTGATATTATTTTATCATTCTTCCAGTAGCGTTGCCTATCGAGTTTTTCCTGCTCTTACCGCTGAATGCGTCGATCCTGAATAAACTCGGGACGTGGCCCCATGCCAACCATACGCCCGATCAACCGACGTAACGCGGGCACATGTCCCAGCAACCAGAACACAACCGGTGGAACTGACCCACCAGTAGCGTTGGCGATATACCGATGAGCAACTAGCTGCGCCCGTTGGATGATGCGCACGGGAAATAGACGACGCCGTTGAATACGCTCGAATACCGACTCGTTTACGTTCCCCTTCTGTAAGGGTCCCGCCAGATAGCGAGCTGCGGCTACAGCATCCTGAATGGCTAGGTTTACCCCAACGCCCCCGGCGGGCGACATCGCGTGAGCGGCATCACCAATGCATAGCAAACCCGGCCGATACCATCTTATCAGTCGATCAATCTTAACCGTCAGTAAACTGATTTTGTCCCAGGTATCCAGCTCCCGTACGTGCTCACCGACGAAGGGGGCAAGTTTCAGAATACTTTCCTGAAGCGCCGGTAAGCCTTGCTGCTTGACCCTTTCGAACTGCCCTTTCGGAATCAGATAGCCAGCCTGAAAGTAGTCGTGCCGATCGATGAGCACCATAAATTTCCCGTCGTACACGTACGCCAGCGCCTGTTCGGTCAGGGTTGGATCTTTGGGAATGCGCATCCATAATGCGCATCCATAATACGTCAATGGGAGCCCTAAAATCTTGTACGGTCATCTTCGCCTTCTCGCGCACCCGTGAATGCCGCCCGTCGGTACCCACAACCAGGTCGGCGTTAATTATGACCTCGCCCGTTGGCGACGACGCCCGTACGCCGATCGCCCGACCAGAGCAAATCGGTCATCTCGGTTTCCATCAGGAGCGTGAATGAGGGGAAGGCTTTTGCCTTTGCGCTGAGGAAATTCAAAAAATCCCACTGCGGCATAAAGACAATAAACTGCTTGTGAACCGGCAGGCTCGAAAACTCGGCGATTGGCACAACGCGCGGCCCTGATGCCAGATTGACCCGGTGCAACTCCTGATGAGGCTGTCGAAGAAATTCATCAACCAGACCAAGGTCATACAACAGTTCCAGCGTCGATGGGTGAATGGTGTCACCCCGGAAATCGCGCAGGAAATCGGCATGTTTTTCCAGCACGGTAACGGCTACTCCCGCCCGAGCCAGCAGAAAGCCCAACATCATTCCAGCGGGGCCGCCCCCTACAATGCAGCAGGTTGTTTGGTGCGTATTCATAGGCATTACTCAATGGATGATAGACCAGCATCATCTGGACTTAGGTCATGAGGTTACTGCTGCCCAGAAATCAGCCAAGCTAATCCGAATAACAAACTAGCGAACCTTACCATCCAGAGCAGATAAATACTTAGATTATATACTTACGCTTTTAAAAACTTAAAATGCAATTAAAAGTAAATATCACTTGTATTTACATCATTTACATACCATATATTTGACAAAGTATCATTAATACCAAATGATATTCTGATCAGCAAAAAAAGAAAATCTAAATCTTCGCTTTTTCTATCGGCTGCTGATCTTCTTTCTAACCTAACTAAATTATTGGTAAGCTTATGAGGAAGTTTTTATTCCTGAGTCTGCTCTTGCTGTGTTTCTGCGGTATCAATGCCTGGGCGCAGGGGCGAAGAATTATTGGTAAAGTTACTTCAGCCGAGGACAATTCACCCCTTCCTGGTGTGTCCGTTGTCATCAAAGGGTCTAACCGGGGGGCCACTACCGATGCCGCCGGCATTTATGATATAACCATTCCGGATGCTAAAGGCGCCATACTGGTATTCAGCTATGTGGGCGTTAAAACGCAGGAAATCAGAATCGGTAACGAATCCGAACTAAACGTTAGCCTGGTTTCCGATTCGCAGACGCTTACAGAGGTTGTTGTGACCGGTAGTGGGGTCGAAACTAGCAAAGCCAAATTGGGTATCGCCGTTGAAAGCGTATCTGGCAAAAATCTGCCCCAGACACCCCAGGCTTCTATCGACCAGGCACTGATTGGTAAGATTCCGGGCGCGCAGATTTCGTCGGTCAGCGGTAACCCCGGCGATCCGGTCAACATTCTGTTACGTGGTATCAACTCCGTGCAGGGCGGTACCAAACCGTTGATCATGGTCGACGGAGTGCAGGTGGCCGCCACGGACATCAACTCACTCGATCTGAGCAACGTAGACCGGATTGAAGTAGCCCAGGGCGCGGCATCAGCCTCAATCTACGGCGCGCAGGGAGCCAACGGGGTTATCCAGGTATTTACCAAGAAAGGAAAGAAAGGCCGCGTGTCGGTTAACTATACGACCAGCTTCTCGACGAATGAATTTCTTAATACGGGCAACGTGCACAAAGCCGATCGGCACCCGTACCTGACCGACGCCAACAATAACATCGTTGATGCCACGGGCAAAGTTTTATCGGTGAACGATCTGGGTTCGCTGACGGGGATTTCCTACCAGTACGGTGGTGCCACGCGTTACGCCATCCAGGACATTCGTAACGACGCCAGCAAGGCCTATGACGCGAACCTGAAGTACTACGACCATTTCAAACAGGTATTTCAGGCCGGAACAACGACCAATAATACGCTAAATATTTCGGGCGCTTCGGAGAAAAGCGATTTCAACATCTCGGTTGCCAACAACCATAACGTTACGCCAATTCTGAAGAACGGCTATATCGACCGTAGCAACCTCTCGGCCAACCTGGGAACGGAACTGTTTAAGGGCTTTACGATCCGGTCGACGACGCAATTAGTTTATACCAAGAATACCCTGAAACCTGGCCTCGGTGCAGCCGGTGGTCCGCTTTACGGTCAGGGTAACTCGCTGGGCAACATTGGTTCGGTCTATGGTTTTCTGAACACCTCGCCATTCTTCGATCTGACGGCAAAGCTGCCGGATGGCAACTACCCGCGCATTCAGCGTGCCGACTTTGTCAGCATAAACGCCAGCAACCCGTACTATAATCTACAATACACGGACGGGATCGATAATAAAATCGACGTTCTCCAGAATTTTGACGCGAACTATAAAGTCAACAAATTCCTGGAACTGGATGCCAAATACGGCATCAACTATCGGAACGAGAACGCACGATGGACGTACTACAATCAGTCGACTAATACCAACTCGGCTTACTACAACACGTATTCAAGTTATTATGCGCCAGACAACAAAGGCGAAATTGATAACTGGCAGTACAGCACGACCTTCCAGAATTTTCTGGGCACGGCATACATTCGGACTGACTTCCAGAATGATTTTCACATCAATCTTCCTATTCAGACCAGCACGCAGGTTTCGTTCGACTACCGAAAGAACAAATACACCGAGTACGATACGTATGGTCTAGGCCTAGGGACGGCTCCGCCCTACAACATCCAAGCTACGTCAACGCAGGCAGTAGCTCTGGATTACGTTCGTCCGTTCGTCACATACGGCTATCTAGTTAACCAGAAAGTTGATTTTGGCGACTACGGCGGTATCACCGCGGGCTTCCGTAGTGACTGGTCGTCGGCGTTCGGTGGCGGCTCGACCCCGTTCACCTTTCCGCACTTCGACGGGCACATTGCTCCCCTGTCCTTCTTCAAGAACAGCACCATCACGAACGCTATTCCGTACTTCAAACTGCGGGCGGCTTACGGCGAAGCGGGTATTCAGCCCGGTGCATTTGATCGGTACCCCGTGCTGAGTCAGCAAAACCTGGGCACCTCGCTGGTGTACTCAGTTCCTATGACCAACAACAATCCAAATCTGAAAGTAGAGGTCTCGAAAGAGCTGGAAATGGGGACAGACTTCACGATTGGTGGTACTTCCGGTCGGACCTGGCTGAATTCAATATCGGGTTCGTTCACCTACTGGAAGCGCAAGAGCGAAAACGTAATTTACACGGTCAGCGCCCCTCCTTCCACTGGTTCGACGGGACAACTAACCAACGCTATCAATATGTCGTCGAACGGGGTTCAGTTCTCTTTGTCGCTGCCCATCTACAAATCCCGTGACCTGACCTGGGACTTCACGACGAACTTCGGCCACCAGATTTCCAGAATCGATGCCATTTCGGGCGGGGCCGATATCATCCTGACCTCAAACGCGGGCAGTACGGCACTAGTACTGACGCCTGGTCAGCAAATCGGCCAGATTTACGGCTACAAGGCGCTAACGAGCCTGGACTATACCAACCAGGAAGGACAGCGCTACATTACGGCGGCCAACGAAGGCAATTATACCCTCGTGGACGGGCGGGTAGTTGATAAGCGAACGTACCAGATTCAGTTCACGAACGAAACATACCCACTGGCGAACCCCAACCCAAAATTCAATGCGTCGTTCATCAATGGTATCAGCTTCCGGAACTTCCTGACCCTGAATTTCCAGTTTGACTGGGTATACGGTAACCACCTCTACAACCAGACGAAAGAGTGGATGTACCGCGACGGTATCAGCGGTGATTTCAGCAAGCCTGTCACCATCGACGGCAAAACGGGCGCCTATACGGCCTACTGGTCCAGTGCTTACTACGGTCTTTGGGGCAGCCTGCGGGGCGCTGGCAACAACGCGACCAAAGATTTCTTCCTGGAAGATGCCTCCTTCGTCCGGCTACGTAATATTTCGCTGGCCTTCGACCTGGCTAAAGTGGTTAAGCTGCCTTACCTCAACAAATGCCAGCTGGTGCTGACGGGCCGGAACATCATGACCTGGACCAAGTACACCGGCTATGATCCGGAAATCAGTTCGGGTTCGTCCAACTCGTCGTTCGACCGGGGTGTCGACCACAGTACCCTACCCAATACGAAATCGTACCAGGTGGGTCTGAACATCGGCTTCTAATCATTCAACTCTTTTGCATCCATGAAACTCGGAAATACGACTAAATTTCTTACCACCGTTTGTTTGACAACCTTACTGCTGGGCGCCGTTTCCTGCAAAGATCAACTGGATGTCGGCAACCCAAACGCCCCCACGGTTTCGGCCAACGTCAATACGGAAACCGGGCTGATTGATTTCGCCCAGGGCGCTGTCTACATCAACGGCTTCGCCAACGGCGATGGCTGGCTGGGCGATAGCTATTTCTCCCTGCCCTGGGGGTACAGCGAACTAATGGCAGACATGGTCGGTGCCGACGCGTCGAATAACCAGGTGACCACCATTGGCCAGCCCGACTACATCATTCTGGACGACGGCACTAAATTGACGAACTCGTCTCCGCAGATTGGCATTATCCGGTCGTACAACAGCCGGGCGGCTACTGGGGCGGGCAACAATCCGCTGTATTACCAGTGGTTGAACATGTACGCTCTGAACAACGCCTGTAACCAGGTTTTGAGTCTGGTCGATGGCATTAAGTTCGGCGGTGACGCCACCTCGCGGGCCAATACGGTCAAGGCGTGGTGCTACTGGTGGAAGGGCTACGCCTACGCATCAATTGGCTCGATGTACTACGCCGGCCTGATTAATGACGCAGCGAGTACAATGAATGGGAACTATGTACAGCATGATGCGATCATTAACCAGTCGAATACGTATTTCAACATGGCTGCCACAACGCTGGGCAGCATCTCCAGCGCCAGTGATTACCAAACGGTACTAGGTGAGCTGATTCCATCGGCTAACCAGGTCGGCAACGGTGGCGTCCTGACGATAGACATGTGGAAGCGGAACATCAACACGATGCTGGCGCGGAACATCCTGGTTAACAAGCTAGCCCCTTTTGTCAAAGGTAATCCCAGTGCAACAATCACTAAATCGTCGGCGACAGCTATGACAACCGCCGACTGGAATAACGTACTCACCTTAACTACCAACGGTATCCAGTCGGGTGATAAGGTCTTTACGGGACGTAGCACAAAAGCTAACTCTTTCTTCTCGGCAACCGGCGGCACAGTGGCGTCGCTGACGACGGGGCCAAATAGCGGAACGACGTTCAAAATCAGCGAACGGTTTGTTCAGAATTTCAACTCAGGCGACAAGCGTCTGTCGAACAACTTCAACACGGCCACTACGTACAAAAACAACTACATCTACACGACACGTTACAACCTAATTGATGGGGGTAATGGGGCTTCCGGGGTATATTCGTATGGTAGCCGGACGGTAGGTGCTTACGAGTTGTTTATTGCCGGTAGTTACGAAGAGAACACCCTGATGATGGCCGAAGCCAACATGCGCCTGGGTACTATCGAAACGGGCCTAAAATCGGTTGACGCTGTTCGTTCGTACCAGGGAGCTGGAGTGGCGGCAGTAGCAGGTACCAGCCTGACGCTGGCAAAAGCCCTCACGGAGTTGACGAAAGAACGGCGCACGGCGCTGTTCAGCCGGGGACTGGCCTACTACGACAGCCGTCGTTGGGGCTGGACCTACGACATCGCTAACGGCGGGGGTAGTTACGGCAACACCGTCGTTACGTCGTCGGGAACCGTTAACAAGAACGTAACGATCAACTACAACTTTCTGGACTACTGGGACGTACCCGCCGACGAGGCCGTACTGAACCCTTCCAGCTCCAGCGTAGCGACCAAGAATCCCAATTTTTAATACTAACTCATAGATAATTTGGCTTTAGAGGGTACCGGCGCTGCTGGTACCCTCTTTCATTTTCTGGCTTTCGAGCCCGAATCACTCCTCTATTCACGTTATTATACACACAAGCGCAACAACAAAATGCGAAAACTCGCCCTGTCGCTGCGCTTGTGCGTTGGTTAATTAAACTATTACTCGCCCGACCGCGAGGAGGAAATCTTAGAGGCCGTCGCTTTTTCTTTGGCTATCTGTTTTTTTACCGCTTCCCGCTGATCATCCCGTACGGTTGGGTACGTAATTTTCAGCTGCTCCAGGTACGTTTTGTATTTGCCCGGATCATAATAGAACGGCTCCAGCTTCGGTTTGAACTCAGCCATAATCTTCTGGTTGAGGTAGATCGCGGGCTTTTCTTTCGACGTAATAAGTGGCTCATACTTGATATCTTTCGTCTGTTCGTCTTTGTAATACGCCCAGGCCTCTTTGATGATCTCGGGTTTCATCAGCATATCCAGCAGCGTCATGGCTTCGGCCTTGGCCCCGGCCACGATTCCTTTATGGGCGATGGGTGTGGCCATTGAAATAGCGTTTGCCCAGTGGTGACCCGGTAAGCCCGGAATGTTACTGGGGTAACGTAATACCACCGTCGGCAATGACCACGAAATATCCGCGATGTCGTCCGAGCCACCACCCATCGGCGTCATGGCCTGGCCACCCATCATCACGACGGGGGCTGACGACGTTGGTAAGCCGACCGAATCCAGTTTCATGGCCAGTCCCTCCATTTTGGGAGCCTGCAATTCGAGCTGCGAAGCACGCGCCAGCAGTTGATCCTCGTCCGACCAGGCCGGAAGTCCTACTTTCTTGATGTTGTCGTACATCGCGGCCGCAATCGGGCGATTGGTGTGTACGGGCCAGGCCGACCCCAGAATTTCGTAGGTAAACTTCGTGTCGGTCATCAGAGCGGCCCCCTCGGCTATTTTGATTCCCGTTTCGAAAAGTTTTTTGATTTTGGGATACGTCCGCTCCCGGAAGTAGTACCAGACAGCCGCTTTCGACGGTACAACGTTTGGCTGGTCGCCCCCGTCTGAAATAACGTAATGCGAGCGCTGGGTTAACTCCAGGTGTTCGCGCCGGAAGTTCCAGCCGATATTCATTAGCTCGACCGCGTCCAGGGCACTACGTCCGCGCCAGGGAGCCCCGGCCGCATGAGCCGCCTGTCCTTCGAAATTGAATTTGACGGATACCAGTCCATTATTCCCATTGTCTCCCCACGACACGGCCAGGTTGTTACCGACGTGGGTAAAAATGCAGGCGTCAACATCCTTAAAATACCCGTCCCGAACGTAAAAAGCTTTGGTTCCGACCAATTCTTCGGCCACACCGGGCCAGAGCATTAACGTACCGGGAATCTTCTCGCGCTCCATCAGTTTTTTGACCGCCAGCACCGCCACGATGTTGAGCGCCTGGCCGGAGTTATGCCCTTCTCCGTGGCCGGGAGCACCTTCTACAATCGGATCTTTGTAGGCGACACCGGGTTTCTGGCTCGCTTTTGGAATGCAGTCGATGTCGGAACCAACGGCAATTAATGGCTTGCCCGATCCCCAGGTGGCGATCCAGGCTGTCGGAATACCCGAAATACCTTTCTGCACCGTAAAGCCTTCTTTTTCGAGCAGATCCGTCAGATACTTGAACGACTCTTCCTCTTGGAAGCCCAGTTCGGAGAAGCTGAACAGCATATCGTTAATCTGCTGCGCCTGCACTTTATTGGATTCGACGGCGGCCACGGCTTCGGCTTTGAGCTTGTCGAGCCGGCTATCGGTCGACTTAGTTTTCTTTGCCTGCCCAAATACCAATATCGGCATCAGGACAACCAGTACGAGTAAATTTATTCTACATTTCATACGTAAATCAAAATTTTACAGATGCAAATAAACACTTAGTAAGCTAAATATACGGCACAAAGCATCTATACATCAATTATGCAGAAATTTTTATTGCGTATCGGCTGATCGACTCTTTTGCTTTCTTTTGCTGGGGGCTAAGTACGCGGTGCATCTCCATTATTTTTGCGCGTAACATCCTAAGCTGGTGTTCGTACGCTATGACCATCTGGTATCTGACCGACTTAGTCGGCACGAGTGTTTTTGCTATTTCAGGCGCCCTCTCGGCCTTGCGCAAGAAAATGTACCACGACCTGTTCGGTATATTCTTCGTCGCTTTTCTGACGGCCATCGGCGGTGGTACGGTTCGCGATATTATCATGGGAGCGCACCCAATTGCCTGGATTCGGGACCCCAATTACCTGATCGTCATCATCGCCAGCGTTGTCGTGGCCGTCTTTTGCCGGAAGTGGTGGCTGGGATTGTTGCACCGTCCCTTACTGCTGTTCGATACGTTAGGAATTGGCATTTACGCCATTCTCGGGATGCAAAAAGCGCTGGCTCACGGCGTTAACAACTGGGCGGCTATGCTGCTGGGTATCATCTCAGCGCTCTTCGGCGGGGTTATTCGGGATACGCTGGTCAACGATTTGCCGGTTATTTTCGACCGGCAGCTGTATGCTACGCCCTGCCTGGCTGGCGTCATTGTTTATCAGATTGGCTGGTCGATGCAGATCGATCCCACACTGAACTTTATCGTTTCGGCTGGCACGATCACCATTTTTCGTCTGCTCGCCATCCGCAACAACTGGTCGCTGCCCCGCATCAATGTGTAACGGATGCCTTATTCGGGAATGTGGTACCCCAGATTGTGTTTGATTTCTTTGAGGACGAACGTACTGTTGAGCACGCCAATGTTCTCGATCTGGGATAGTTTGTACTTCACGAAATCATGGTAATCGCTCAGGCTACCGACGTGGATTTTGAGCAGAAAATCAACCTGACCGGCCATGTGGTAGCATTCCTGTACTTCTTCCAGTTTCTGCACTTCCTCCTCAAATTTGTCGATAAACGCTTTGTCGTGGTAACGCATCGACACCTGGCAGAAGGTGGTGATTGGCTGACCCAGCATGCCTTTGTCCAGCACCGCTACGTACTGCTTGATAAAACCGAGTCCTTCCAGCCGTTTGATTCGCTCATAAACGGGCGAGAGCGTTAGTCCCAGCTGAGCAGCTAGCTCTTTCGTAGTCAGCTTGGCGTCCTGCTGGAGCAGGCGCAAAAGTTTTTTATCGGTATCGTCCAGAGCGTCCATAAATTGTAGGAGGTCGGTAGGTAAGCAAAGGTAGGCTGGACTTTGGCAAAACGGATAATTTTGCTCGTAAACAGGCAAGTCAGATCTCGCCCGATATCGGTTACTCGGTTACGAAATAGCTCCGCAGTTTCTATTCCATCAGACGCTCCAGTTCAGCCCGCAGCAATTTGTTGCTGGGTCGTTTGGCATTGGCCGAAACCAGTTTGCCTTTCCGATCGAACAACACGTATCGGGGAATCCCTTTCAGTTGATACTGCTTAGCCAGGGCTGATCGAAACGAGTTGGTCAGCAGATAACTGGGCGCTTGTTCCAGACCAACCTGTCGAACGGCGTTTGACCAGGCATTAGGATCTTCGTCCATTGACACGTAAACGAACGTTACTTTCTTTTCAGGCAACGCGTTACGTAGCTGGTGCGACGCGGGCAACTCGGCCCGGCAGGGTGCACACCAACTCGCCCAGAAATCCACGTAGACGACGCGTCCGCGCTGAGCGGCTAATAACTCGTTCCAGGTTAGCGAATTTCCTGACGCATCACGTAATTTCGTCTCGTTCGGAACGGGTTTGCGCGCTGCCGTGGCCACATTGATCAACTCGTCAATGTATTGAACGTACGATGCCTGCTGACAGTCAATTTTGAATTGCGGAAGCAGGCGGGTAGCCAGCGCCAGGTCAAAGTCAGGATTCGGTAATTTATCCTGTTTGGACTGACTCAGGAGTTTCATCAGACCGAACAGTACGTAATCGCGGGTAGCTCCGGTCAATGAACGGTTGGCGGACTGGTACGCAGCCGAAAAGTTGATCGTACCCGACGGGTCACTGTTCATGACCTGAGCTAAACGTGTAGCAGCGGCTCGATAGTCAGGAATGTAAAGTTTAGTGTCATCCTGAAAAAAACTGACGTACTTGTTAACTGAATCGCGGGGAATCTGAGCTGGCTTATGAAACAGTAACCCACGGATATACTGGTAAAAAAAGTAGTCCTTCCAGGGGCTTAATTGCGGCAAACTTACGTGCTGCTGCTGGGCGTACTGGTTCAGAAAAGCCAGGCGACTTTGGTAACGCTCCCGTAGTCGATCAGCCCGTTGCGCAAATGTGAGCTTACTGTAAGTAGGACCCAGTAAGTGCTCATAGCCACCTTCCTGGGCCGGTTGAGCCGCCAGGTAAATTTGGTGACAGTTCGCGACGGCGTCGACCTCACGCGCCGACGTTTTTGCCGTCAGAAAGCGGTTGGTTCCTTTGGTTAAGGTATACGATGTCCCAGGCGTCAGGAAGTACATAGCCTGACTTCGGTAGTCAGCATCCCGCAAGAAGATAGGTTGGTCGGTTGACCACTGTACCTTTCGATGAGAAGGCGTTAAAATCGTTAGCTGGTTATTGCCGAAGCGATCAACGTATTCCAGATAGGTTTGCCCGTTGGTCTTCCCTTCCAGGACCATATCTATCGTCGTTTGGGCGAAACCAACCTGGCAGAGCCAGATAAAACCCAGGATGATTCCGATTCTTTTCATGCAGAAGCTCTTTTGCGCTGTTACTCTGTCTCCCAAAAGGTTGTGTTCCTGTTGTTCTAACTACACGCTCTGATTAGAACAACAGGAAAATCCGACAAGCAGACGTATTCCTGTCCATCATTCATCCCCCAAAAAATACATTCATCCAGCCAACTCGAACGCTCATCGTCTTTGGTTTTCAGGCCCGTGTTTGTCCGTGCAACTTTGACTCATCGAAACGACGAAATAACAGATAGTCAGGCCGCCGGATCGCTCAAACGAGAAAACAAACAACCAATACAAGCCATGAAAAAAGTACTTATGTTGATGCTGGGTCTGGTAGCCGGAACCACATCGTTCGCTAATTCATCAGATGTTACCCCTTCTGCCCCGGAAGCCCGTTCAACCCGCCTGGTTATGACGACCGATCATAAAATCAAGCTGTATGTTCAGCCGGTTCAGGACAAGGCTAATCTGGCGATTCGGGACGCTGATGGCCGTGTTCTTTACAAGACTGCGGTATCACTTCAGAAAGGATTACAGCAACAGTTCGACATCTCCAGCCTGGAAACAGGAACATATCAGTTAACGCTAACAACAGACCATGAGACACGAACCAAAACATTTGTGGTACAGGCTGATCCCAACACAAGCTTCGTTGTTCAGGACCAACAGTAGTCCGGCGAATCGCTTGCTTCCTCATAACTTGCTCGTCGAAGCCGGTACCCATACCGGTTTCGACGCTTGCCTGTGAGTAGTCGAATGCCAGTAGTACGCTTTCACGTTTACAAACTCCCCTGACGGGTGATGTCACGCTCGGACCAGATTTATGCCTAACCGTCTTACCGCGTTTCAGCGATGGCAGATCGCGCTGTACCTACTGGGTCTTTTCGCGCCTTTGTTACTATACGTTAATCTACCGGATTCGGCCCGCAACTGGTCCGCCATCGTTCGTATTCTGCCTTTCGTTGCCGTCTTTTTACTCATCAACCTGGTTCTGTTCTACATCAGCGTTACAGCAGCAGATTGGTGTCAGCGGCAATTAAGTCGTCACCTGGGTAACGATTTTTTGATGGCGTTCAACGGCAAATCATTTCTGATAACCTTCGTTGTGTCGCTCCTGCTGGCCCTTCTATTTATTCAGTTGCTTCACTGGGTTCTTGGCGGTATTGCGTTTATCGCCCACCAAATCTGGCCGCCATCGACGCAGCCGGCAAAGCCGTCGCCGTTTACTCCCGAAGTACTCATATATATACAACGCGCGCACAATGTTTTTTCGGTTATCATCATGCTCTCCGCTTTTTACCTGACCATCAGCATGCGGGCGTTTCAGCAGTTACGGGATGTCCAGTTGAAGGCCGAGCGACTGGAAAAAGAAGCCTTACTAAGCCAGTTTGAAGCGTTAAAAAATCAGCTAAGCCCGCACTTCCTCTTCAACAGCCTGAGCATTTTGACCTCCCTTATTCACGAGGACATTAACCTATCCGAGCAGTTCATCAAACGATTGTCCAAAGCGTACCGCTACATTCTGGAACAACGTGATCATGACAAGGTGCTTCTGAAAACCGAACTAGACTTTATTCAGGCTTACACGTTCCTGCTCCAGATTCGGTTCGAGAATAAATTCGAGGTGCAGATTGACGTTCCCCCGGAAGACCAGCTCCGGTGCTGGATTGCGCCACTCACGTTACAGCTACTCGTTGAAAATGCGGTGAAGCACAACCGCATGTCGCTTCAGGAGCGGCTTCTGGTACGTATCTACACGCAGGGCGACTGGCTGGTTGTCGAAAATCCCATTCAGGCGAGAGACCAGCCCGAACCGTCGACCGGCGTAGGCCTCCGGAACATTGTCAACCGCTATACCCTTCTCACTGACCAACCGGTTACGGTCAGCCAGGGGGGAAATTCCTTTGTCGTAAACATTCCCCTTTTAACTTAAAGAGCGAAAAAATGAAAGAGCGATACCATCCGGATGACTTCGCTCCTTACCGAAAACGGTTTCACATGTCAACCATCGCTCTTTCATTCTTTCGCTCTTTCACTCTTTACCCATGAACGTACTTATCATCGAAGACGAAGCTCGCTCGGCCCGCCAGCTTGAACGGATGCTGAAAAACTACGACCCATCCATTCAGGTACTGGCCCAACTCCCGTCGGTGCGCGAATCCGTCGATTGGTTTACCAAGCAAAGCAACAGCCCGGCGCCGGGACTCGATCTGGTGCTGATGGATATTCATCTGGAAGACGGGCTGGCTTTTTCGATCTTCGATCAGATCAATCTAACCGTACCGATCATTTTCACGACGGCTTACGACGAGTACATGATCAAGGCGTTCAAGGTTAACAGCATCGATTACCTGCTCAAACCGGTTGACGAAGACGAACTGGTCAACGCGCTCAATAAATACAGGACGTTACGAAGTTCAACCACCAGCCCGGATCTGACGCAGCTCATGCACGTAATGCAGCAGTTCAGGGAGCCAGCGCCAACGTTCAAAGAGCGATTTATGGTCAGCATCGGCACCCGAATTCGCAGCGTAGAAACCGTCGATATTGCTTATTTCTATTCGGAAGAGAAAGCCACGTTTCTGATGACCAAAGAAGGACAGTTTCTACCGCTCGACTACAGCCTCGATCAGTTGGCGGGGCTGCTGAATCCGTCGCAGTTTTTTCGGGTCAACCGGCAGTTTCTGGTCGCCCGTAGCGCCTTACGGAATATCCAGACGTACTCAGCGGGGAAAGTAAAACTGGATCTACAGCCCTCTACCCGACAGGAAATCTTTGTCAGCATACACCGCTTGACTGAATTCAAAGACTGGCTGGGTCGGTAAATTACCTACTGTCAGGACAGCTTATTTCATCTTACCGACGTACAAGGAAAGGTTCAAGCCAATAAAAGAGCGTTTGCCGTTCATGTTCCCGAAGCCGGTTACCCCGATGCCAACGTCCTTTGTCGACGTAATAAATCGGATTTCCGCTGGTACGCCGATCGTCTTATAGCGAATTCGTTCGTAGACCTGACTGCCGTAAATAAGTGGATCAGGATCAGCAAACAGAAACATACCCCGGTTGGTCCCCCAGACTCCACTCAGCCCGGCGGAGAACCGAAATTTGTTTACCCGTAGCCCGTATAGCAATCCCAACTCATTTACGCTGGTACCTGGTTGGCGATCCGAAAAGATTTCCCCGTTAACCACGTAACGGGCAATCAGCTGAGTTGGCTTGTTGGCAAATTCGTAACCAAGGGCCATCATCCCACTGGGAAACTGGCTTTTCCCAAGCCCCACCCCCAACCAATAATTATTCTTGTAGAACGATTGCGCGTGAGTGGTATTCGTGCCCAGAAAGCCCAGTAAAGCAACCCATAGAAACAGATCGTATTTTTTCATCATTCGCATGGTTGTGGTTGAACAGAATAGAGAAGCCTATGCTGCAGATAGAGCCGTAAAGATATACTTCACGGCTCCGTACCCCCTACCATATGATAAAGTATTTATCTGACTACGACGGTTTCCCGATCGGCTCACTTCAGCACAACCAGGTTGTGGGGCGGTTGCCAGGTGCCATTCTGCCAGGTGAATTCGAACGACTCTTCGCTGATGGCCCACATGGACCATTTACCCGCGTGAACGGTATTGCTTACGTTCAGGCGGTACTGCTTGGCTACTACTTTCGTAGAGTGGGCGATCTGGTTATCCGTTCCCTGTTCCGGCAAACTGCTATAGGCTTTTTCGTATGCCTGCTGATTGATGATGTATTCTATCTGTTGGTCTTGTCGTGCCATGTTCTCGCTGTCTTGCCCGCTAACTTATTAAAAAAAGTCTGGCCAGTTTCATCACCACAACCATCGAAAAGCGCTGGACGTTACAACCCTTTTTACACGCCAATTCAGAAGTTTTTTTCGCCTGATCAACCAACACCATTTTATATTCTACTAAATCGTTTATCCGTAAATTAATATCAGACAGAAGAAGCGTTGAGCCAAACATAAAATAGTACTAAACCGTTAAAAAGTAGACCAAAAAATTTTCTACCCATTCCTTACCGACACTTATTTTTTAGAAATTTTCACGGGCAATAATCAATAATGCAACAATATTTACTTAATTATTAAATCGTACTCATCTTATTATCGGCAAAAGTAACTTTGCACCGGAAATAGTACGCAACTATACTATTTCTTTTTAATCCGTTCGTATTCACAATCTTATTCTACCTGGTGATGCAGCGCGAAACCGTTTTAATCATTGGAGCTAACGGGCAGATCGGCACGGCCCTTCTCCCCCGCTTACGGGCTCAGTTTGGCAGTAGCAATGTTATTGCGGCCGACCTACGAAAACCGGCAACCGACTCGGGTCTGTTCACCCTGCTGGATGCCACCAATCCCGAGGCCCTGACCGAAATCGTTCGGCAGTATCGGGTGACTCAGATCTACCATCTGGCGGCAATTCTGTCGGCAAAAGGCGAAAGCGATCCGATTGGGTCCTGGAACCTCAACATGCAGACGTTACTTAACGTACTGGAGGTTTCTCGGCTGCATAAGGTCCGGAAGGTATTCGTTCCCAGTTCGATTGCCGCGTTTGGCGAACATGCCCCCAAGTACGACACGCCACAGAACGCCTACCTGGACCCCACGACGGTGTATGGCATCAGTAAGGTAGCCGCCGAAAACTGGTCAATGTACTACCACAAACGCTACGGACTCGACGTGCGCTCGTTACGTTACCCAGGCGTTATCAGCTACGAGTCGATGCCGGGTGGCGGCACTACCGATTATGCCGTGGCTATCTACCATGCCGCCGTGCAGGGGCAGTCGTTCGATTGTTTTCTGGACGCCGATACGCGCCTGCCCATGATTTATATGGACGACGCGCTCCGGGCTACGCTGGAACTGATGGACGCCCCCGAAGCGCAGATCAGCGTTCGGACGTCGTACAATCTGGCCGGGATGAGCTTTACACCCGCCGAGCAGACAGCCTCTATTCAGGCTTATTTTCCGGATTTTGTTACGCAGTATAAGCCCGATTTTCGGCAGGCCATTGCCGAGTCATGGCCCAGAAGCATCGACGATTCGGTTGCCCGGCAGGACTGGGGCTGGAAGCCCGCCTTCGATCTGCCCCGGATGACCCAAGAAATGATTTCAAACCTGACTGCGGTCTATCAGCCGCTGGTCACAACAGTATAAACACCATGTACGGAGCCATCAAAGAGCAACTTCAGCAGGAGCTGAACAGTATCAAAGAAGCGGGACTGTACAAGTCCGAACGTATCATTGTTTCACCCCAGTCGTCGGTCATTGCCGTGCGCGACGGTCGGGAAGTACTAAATTTCTGCGCCAATAACTACCTTGGTCTGTCGTCTGATCCGACCGTAATCGAAGCCGCTCACCAGACGCTGGACAGTCACGGCTTTGGTATGTCGTCGGTACGCTTTATTTGCGGTACGCAGGATATTCACAAGGAACTGGAGCAGAAAACGGCCGAGTTCGTCGGCGCGGAAGACTGTATTCTGTACGCAGCCGCTTTCGATGCCAACGGTGGTGTGTTTGAACCCCTATTAGGCGAGCAGGATGCCATCATTTCGGACGAGCTAAACCACGCGTCGATCATCGACGGAATTCGGTTGAGCAAAGCGAAACGCTTCCGCTATAAGCATAACGATATGGCTGACCTGGAAACCCAGTTGCAGGCAGCGTCGTCGGCCCGGCGGACGCTGATCGTAACCGACGGTGTTTTCTCGATGGATGGTACGATCGCTCAGCTAGACAAAATCTGTGATCTGGCCGACCAGTACGGTGCGATGGTCATGGTCGACGAATGCCACGCCAGTGGTTTTGTTGGCAAGACCGGCCGTGGCACACCCGAGTTCCGGAATGTGTTTGGCCGTATCGACATCATCACCGGTACGTATGGTAAGGCGCTGGGTGGAGCCTCGGGCGGATTTACGGCGGCACGTAAAGAAATTGTCGACCTGTTGCGGCAACGTTCGCGTCCGTATCTGTTCTCTAATACGTTAGCGCCAACCATCGTGGGCGCGTCGCTCAAAGTGCTGGATATGCTGAAGGCATCGACCGCGCTACGTGACAAACTGGAAAACAACACCCGTTATTTCCGGGATGCCATGACCGCTGCCGGTTTTGACATTCTGCCCGGCGAGCACCCGATCGTACCCATCATGCTGTACGAAGCGCCACTGGCGCAGGAGTTTGCCGCCCGGTTGCTGGAAGAAGGCATTTACGTGATCGGCTTCTTCTACCCCGTCGTACCAAACGGCAAAGCCCGGATTCGGGTGCAGATTTCGGCGGGTCACGAACAGGAGCACCTGGAACGCGCCGTAGC
Source organism: Spirosoma pomorum (assembly GCF_054776615.1). NCBI lineage: Bacteria > Pseudomonadati > Bacteroidota > Cytophagia > Cytophagales > Cytophagaceae > Spirosoma > Spirosoma pomorum. Next base: position 197,573 of record NZ_BAAHBP010000003.1, on the reverse strand, counting down.
GGCCTTCACTAAAGTTGGCCAGGAACTGGGCGTCCTCAAGGCAGCCGAAACGATCAACTAGACATTTCCGAACACCCTTAACGAAACAGCCCGGCCATCTGGTCGGGCTGTCTGTTTGTGAGCAATACCAATTCCGCAAAGCCATTGAATCAGCTGCTCTGGCAAAGGCCCGTACCGTTCGTTATTGATGCACTGCGTGAGCGATCAACGCGGCTGTTTTAGCCCTATCCTAAAAAGGGCTAAAGTTTATTTGGAATTTTTCTAAACGAGCAGTCGTTCAACACACAGTACGCTGTATATTTGCAGTAACAGATCAGCAGGACTAACTAATTATCGTGACTAGTAACGTAACCACCTGGCAAGAACTCTTTCGGACAAAAAACGGAGCGATCTATCAATGTGACGTTACGAATCGGCTAATTCTGGAATTCTGGGAAACTCACACGGCCTTTTCGGCCCAGGATTTCCTCCAGTTCAAACGCATGGTCGAAACGGTTGACCTTCGTCAGATGGCGCTGAGCACCGACGATTCACATGACCTGGAAATCCTGTCCATGCCGCGGACTGAGCGCTGCTTCGTCCTAACACTATGCGAAATTGTTCACTTGCGTGAATTGTTGGATGGCGCCCGGCTGATGCTGGAATTGAACACTCTATTGCGCGAACGGGGCTGCGAACTACCAGCCTGATAAGTCGCTGATTAAGTATTATTTAGACTGCCTACATATTTCGTATTTCGAAACCGGCTTTTGAACAGAGCCGGTTTTTTTGTCGTTACTTTGTCACAGCACAACGAAATATCACAACCGATATATAGATATGAAAGATCTGATTAGAATCCGGACATCGATGAAAGAAGCCATTGAGCAACTGCTAAATCAGCAGATTCAGATGGAATTTATCTCGTCGTCGAAGTACCTGGCTATGGCTGGCTGGTGCGATCGGAATGGTTTCGATTACAGCGCTGGGTTCTTCTATAAACAGGCGGAAGAAGAGCGTGCTCATGGCATGAAGATATTCCATTACCTCTGCGACCAGGGTGGTACGGCTTATTCGCCGGAAGTACCCGCCGTTGAGCAGGAATTTGATTCGCTCCGGTCGATCTTCGAAGCCGCTCTGGATCAGGAAATTGCCGTTACGAACTCAATCAACCGGCTAATGGGCGCCTGCCACCGCGAGAACGACTACGCTACGGCCGAGTTGCTGAAATGGTATGTTAAAGAGCAAATGGAAGAAGAATACATCGCCCGTCGTTGCCTGGATCTGTTCAACCAGATTCCTGCCGACCAGCTCTACTACCTGGACAAGAAAGTATCCAGCGTTACGTACGACGGTAACGTATTCGAAGAATAGATCAGATCTCATCTGTCATACGGAAAGGGACGTTTGCAAAAGCAAACGTCCCTTTCTTTTTTAGCGTATTCTATTCCTGAAAGACAGGCCTCTACTATGCTCCGTTTGTTCTGTTTTCCCTGCCTGTGGTTATTGGTATCGATAGCACCGGTCTGCGCTCGGCTACGCATTCAGGGCTTTATTTTCGACAAAAAAAACAATCAGCCACTGGCGTATGTCAACATTGGGATACCCGGCAAAGCGGTTGGTATGCTGTCGAACCCTGACGGTAGTTTTGCTATGCAACTAGCTGATCGCTATAAGAATGATTCGCTCCTTATTTCTCACCTGGGGTACTCTCCTCAAAAAATAGCTCTGCTGGATTTGAATTACCTCATGACGCGCATTGACATGACCCCCAGTGTCATTCAACTACCAACTGTTCATGTATTGTCTAAACGGAAACAGAAGCTTTTTGAGCTGGGGAATAAGCTGGCAAACAACTCATTTATTATTACCGATACGTTGCAGGCAGGCTCGGCGATGGCGTTGCTGATTGAGAATAAGTATCCTCAGTTTCACCCCAAGCTAGCCCCTCCCTTTATCGTCCAGAAAGCCAGTGTACAGATTGCGGGGAGCACGTTCTCATCCTATAAGCTCCGAATACGGCTGATGGACTATGATTCACTTACCGAACTGCCCGGTCGCGATTTGCTGGAACGCAGCGTCGTGATTCACTCACGTCGGCAGCAAGGGGGCTGGCTGGAAGTGGATCTGTCAGACTTTGATCTACGCATCGACCAACCTCGTTTCTTTCTGGTTGTGGAGTGGATTATGGATGAGCTAGACCAGCGCTGGCTAGTCGATCAGTACCGACAGTTCGCCAGTACCAATCCAAAACTAGTCAAAGTTGACACGACCGTAGTTGAAGGCCGCCGTATTCCGTACACCCACTGGGTTGGTTACCAGCAGGGTACCTCTATCAGTACATCAACACTTCCCTACTCCGTAAAAAATTATCGGTGCTATTACCGACTAACAAGCCAAGACAGCTGGAAACGTTCCGCTCATATTTTATCCGCCCGCATTACGGTATCTCAGTAGCTCATAAAAAGGGGGAGGAAAGCAGGAGAGGAGGAAAGAATGCTGACGCTCCTTTTTTTTACCTTTCCTGCTTTCCTGCCCCTCCTGCTTTAAAATGTCAATTTTTGCTTATCAGCCAATAATGCTTTTTCCAGCGTAGCGTACGGCAATCGCTGGGGCGTTACGTTGTTCTGCATGGCCAGCACGGCCGCCGTTGCCGCCGACTGGCCCAGAATCATAAAGACCGGCTCCATTCGAATCGAACCAAAGGCGATGTGTGTACTCGACAGACAGACCGGCACAAACAGATTTTTGCACTCGCTTTCCTTCGGCACAATCGATTTATACGCAATGGAATAAGGCTTGTCGGGATGGACGCCGATATCACCTTCGTTCTGGACGAAGCCATCCTTTTTGACATAACGCTGGGCATTGTGGGCATCCAGGGCATATGAGCCCATACCAATCGGTTCAGGGACTGTAGTTTTCCCGAGGGCGTCGGCTTCTTTCATCACAAAATCGCTGATCATCCGCCGGGCTTCGCGAATGTACAGTTGGTGGGGCCAGCCACCGTTGTCCTTGAACTCGTCTTTGGGCAGACCCCACTGCTGCATTTTCTCGTGCACGTCGGCAGGAACGCGCGGGTCGTTTTGCAGGAAATACATCAGCCCTTTCTGATACAGCTCATGGTCTTTGATGATGGCTTTCCGTCGTTCGTACGTCGCTTCGGGATAATCGTAATTCTTGCCAATGTAATCCGTACTGACCGGTCCGTGGTTATTCGTGTCAGTCTTCCGGTTGGGGATCGGATCGTACTTATCGAAAGTTTCGCGCCAGCCCGACGCAAATACCCGCGCTAATAGCTCGTATCGATCGGCGTTATAGCCCGCCGGTTTGGCAAACGGAACCCGGTTGTCGGGGTGGTTACTCAGGCACATCCGGAAGCAGTACGCCTGAATTTTGTTGTCGCCCGCGCCGTATTCACCCGGTGCCTCCGCCGACACTTCAGGCAACAGACCGCTCTTCGAATCACCCGCTATCTTGTAGGGGCTAACGTTGGTTTTAAAATGGTGGCCGTGTTGAAAAACTTCCGTTTGGACGCCGTCCCATTTCTCACCGTAAACGCTGTTGGCTTCCCGCCCAACGTGGTATTTAACCCCAGCGGCTGCCATCAGGTCACCTTCGTACGTAACGTCGATAAACATTTTTCCCTGGTACACATTCCCGCTCAGCGTCCGGAAGGACTGAATCGACCCATTACGTTTGCTTACGCCCTTGGGCGATCGGTCCAGCCACTCGTCCCGGTAAATGGTCAGCTTGTACTCCTTCACAAAGTCCTCGAATACCTGTTCGGCCGCGTGGGGTTCAAAAATCCACATGGTCCGGGAGCTACCGTCAATGGCGGGCGTTCCCTGGCCCTTGTTGCCGTATTCTTCCTTTTTCTGCCATTGCCAGGAATTTGGTTGCTGGTAGTGCTGATACAGACGTTGGTAAAATTCGCGGGCTAGTCCACCAATCACTTCCTTGTTTCCCGTATCGGTGAAGCCCAGCCCCCCCGACGACAGCCCGCCCAGGTGTTTGTCGGGAGACACGACGATGACAGATTTGCCCATCTTTTTGACCTGCACGGCCGCCGTGATAGCCGCCGACGTCCCCCCGTAAATGATTACATCGGCCTGCCGGACGGCTGCCGGACGTACTACCGGAGCAGAATTCGGAGCGGGGGAAAAAGCGGGAGAAAACAGACTCACGCCAAAGAGGCAGCCAGCCGCCATCCATTTTTTACTGGAATAGCGAACAATGTCGGGGACAAAATGCGAAAGAAATGTCATGGGTTCAATGAATCAGGCAGTGACTAATTGTTGCAGGTAAGCCGGATAATTCCGTCCCTGGTCGTCGCCTTTGGTAATGCTATCGCCAAAGCAGACGATGCGGTTTTTAAGTAGTTTGTTCTGAACAAGAAACGTGTAGATAACAACGGCCATGGTCCGGTAGCCATCGGGCGTGGGGTGCACCCCGTCGGTCTTGTTGCTGTTGGCTTCGTTTTTTAGCAGGCTGCTGGCATCCAGTCCAATGTTACCCACGGTATTGAAAATGTGGTGCATGTCCAGTAAAGGCAGGCGGTTGTCCGTAGCTACTTTCCGAATGGCGTCATTCATGGCCGTTTTTCGGGCTGCGTGGCCATCGGGCTGATAGAACGCTGGATCGTGCCGGGTCATCAGATACGGCTCATATACGGGCAGAATCGTCATCAGTACCACCTGGCTGTTACTATCCAGCAGCTTTTTGACCATCGTGCGAAGATTCCGCTCATAGTCGGGCAGCGGTACGTATTTCTTGCTGTTTACGTCGTTCGTCCCCGCCATCAGGATCGTCAGTTCCGGGCGCTGCGACAGACAGTCAGCATCCATCCGGGCGAGTAGATCGACGGTATTGTTACCCCCCACCCCCGCATTGATAATTTCGGGCTTTACGCTGCTCTGGCCAGACGTACCAGTCATCACCTGCCCACCCCAGACCAGCGGAGCAGCCACCAATGAACGTTGTAAAAAAGATCGACGGAGCATAAATTGAAGGAGGAAAGGGAGGAGGGGGAAGAAAGGGAGGAAAGGAAAATGAGATGAGACTGTGGCAGAAAAGTGGACTGGCGGTCAGTTTAGCGTCAGCCCCCTTTCCTCCTTCCTCCCTCTCCTCCCCTTCCTCCTCCTATTAATACCCCGGATTCTGCGTTAGTTGTGGATTGACGTCGCGTTCGGTTTGCGGAATTGGATAGAGATAGTGGCGCTCTTCGACCTGCAACGTTGAATTCTGTGCTTTGATGGCACTGATCAGCCGCTTAGTGCGCACCAGGTCATACCAGCGGTGTCCTTCGAAGGCCAACTCCAACCGCCGTTCCAGCAGCAGACTGTCGCGAAACTGCGCCTGGCTCAAGTTCGCCGTTAGGTTAGGCAATCCCGCCCGATTCCGTACGCGATTGATGGCCGTATAAGCCGCCGAATTATTGCCCCCCTGCTCATTTAGCGCTTCGGCGTACATCAGCAGCACATCGGAATAACGCTCGATGGGAAAATTGTTGCCGCCATCACTGTTGCTGGTAGCTGTGGGGTCCAGATACTTATTAATGTAACAGGGAAACAAGATGCTGGCCGGAGCTGCAGGGGTACTAGTAGCCGTGTAGAGCCGTAGGTTGACGTTACGTCGTCGGTCATCGGCGCGGTAGGCCCGGTAAATGCTTTCCGTCGGGGGATCATCACCGAAACCAGCAATCCCATTGATCCGATCGAAGTTAGGGCGCATGTACCCCTGCATCCAGCTTCCTTCGCCATTGCCTCCGCTCAAGGCCTGCATCTCGAAAATGGCTTCTTTCCCGTTCTTGTTGGCAATCAGAAAGGCTTCGGCGTAGGTAGCCCATAGATCATAAGTATTCAGATCCATTACTTCTTTCGCCTTCGCCGACGCATTCGCCCAGTCCTGACGTGTCAGGTAGACTTTAGCCAGGAACGTCTTCGCGGCCCCTTTCGTCGCCCGCCCGCGGTCAACGGTCGAGTACGTAACGGGCAGCACGCTTTCGGCGTCGGTGAAATCCTGAATGATCTGCTTGTATACGTCATCCGCCGACGCCCGGGCTATGTTCAGGTTATTAAGCGACGTTGTTTCTGCCGTAATAATGGGCACGCCACCAAACAACCGGACCAGCGTAAAGTAATAGAAGGCCCGCATAAACTTGGCCTCGGCCAGATACTGCGCTTTCAGGCTTTCATCCATACTGATAGCGGGCACCCGCGTCAGCACCGTGTTAGCCCGGTTGATGGCGTTATAAAGTGTACCCCAGATCGATTGAAATGTACTGGTGGCGGGGGTAAACGTAAATTTATCCAGGTCATTTTTGGGTTGGTTTGCCGTGGAGCGACCATTTCCCCATTCGGCATCATCCGTCGCCTGATCCTGCAAAATCCACATGATCTGCCCGTACATATTCGGTGAGTTTAGCGGATCGTACACCGCACTCACAGCCGCCTTGGCATCGTCGGCGTTTTTATAAAAATTCGTGGGCGTAAAGTTCGACTCAGGTGTCTGCTCCAGTACTTCGCAAGCGTTCAGGGCAACGAGCGAAAGTGTAAAAGAGAGAAAGAGCGAAAGCTTTCGCCGGACGGTAGCACTCAATTTTATCGGTAATTCCATGTCTATGAGAAGTTAAGCAATGAACCGAAGAGGAAAAGCCAGCGTCACGTATCAATACACCGGCTTGACTTTTCGCTCTTTCGCTCTATCACACTTTCGCTCTTTGATTAAAATCCAACGTTCAGACCGAACAGGAACGTCTTGGCCGCCGGGTAGCTGGCGTAGTCGAAGCCCTGACTCCGGCTGTCCTGGCCAAAGCGGTTCACTTCCGGATCGTAGCCCGAGTAGTTTGTCCAGGTCAGAAAGTTCTGCGCCGTTGCGTACACCCGTAGCGACTGTAACTTCAGCTTGTTAAGGACGGGCGTTGGCAGGTTGTAAGCCAGTTGCAGGTTTTTCAGCCGCAGGTACGAGCCGTCCTCAATCTGCCGGGTCGAGATGCGGTTGGCCGGACGCGTGGTCGACGCCCGAGGAATATCGGTGTTCGTGTTGGTTGGCGTCCATCGGTTCAGTACGTCACGATCCTGGTTGGTCGTCGCATTCAGGTATTCCAGCTCGAAGCGGTTCGCGTTCAGGATATTATTCCCGTAAACACCCTGAAAAAATACCGTCAGTTCCAGCCCTTTGTAGGAGAAGGTGTTGTTGAAACCGCCAATGAACTTAGGCTGCGCCCGCCCGATGATGGTTCGGTCGTTGTCATCGATTTTCTTATCACCGTTCAGATCGAGATACTTACGGTCACCCGGCTTGCGCGCCTGCGGATCGACCAGGACCGTCAGTTCTTCGTTGCTCTGGTACAGCCCGTTCGTTACGTAGCCGAAGAACGAGCCCAGCGGCTCCCCTACCCGAATAATCCCTGAATTAATGTTCTGCCCAATGTTGGCCACGCTACCAGCAAAAATTTGCGGTGCACCACCAATATCAAGCACGGTATTCCGGTTGATGGCAATATTCAGATCGGTATTCCATTTAAAGGCGCCGTCGATGTTCCGCGATGAAATGCTCAGCTCCAGCCCTTTGTTCTGCACTCGGCCCAGGTTCTTGATGGCGCTCGAATAGCCGGACGTGCTGGGGATCGTTACGGCCAGCAGCAGATCGCGGGTGCGTTTCAGATACACATCGGCCGTTAACGTAATGCGGTTGTTTAGCACACCCACGTCCACGCCCATATCGGCCTGGGTCGTTGTTTCCCACGATAAGTCGGGATTGGCAATCTGGCCCGGTCCCAGGCCAGTCGATACCGTATTGCCGAAGACGTAGTTTTGCGTGGCTAGCAGCGAATAAGACGGGTAGTTGCCAATACCGTCCTGGTTACCCGTTAGGCCGTAGGTTGCCCGGAGTTTTAGATCGCTCAGGACATTGACATTCTTCAGGAACGGCTCTTCCGACACGCGCCAGGCCAGAGCCGCCGAGGGGAAATAGCCGTAGCGTTTATTCGCTCCGAAACGCGAGGAACCATCCGCCCGAAATGAGGCCGTCAGCAGGTACCGGTCTTTATAACCATAGTTGATCCGACCGAGATACGACTGTAGTCCCCAGGTGCCAATGTTCGACGAAGGGGTCAGTGGTACCGATCCCGATCCCAGATTTCCCGATCCCAGATTGTCGTTCACGAAGTTACGGGCCGACGCAAAACTGCTTTCGTACCGGCTGGCCTGCTGGGTAAACCCAACGAGCGCATTGATGGCGTGTACTTCGCCGATGGTCCGGGTGTAGGTTAGCAGGTTTTCGTTCAGCCAGGTGATCGACTGCGAATTGAAAATACTGGCCGCTCCCCCCTGCGCCAGCCCACTCGATACGGAGCGGGGCGCATACGCGTCCTGCTTCTGCAAAATCCCGTCGATACCCAGCGACACCCGCAGATTTAGCCCGTCAATGGGTTGGTAGTCACCGAAGATGCTGCCGAAGACGCGATAAGCTGTGTTTCGGTTCTTTCCATCACGCGCCAGCGCCACCGGGTTATCGGCGGTGAAGTTCAGGGCTGGATTCGTAATCAGGTATGTACCGTCCGAATTGCGCACCGGCAGGATGGGCGGGAATTGTAACGCGGCAATCGTTACCACGCCCGCGCTCCCCAGATCGGCGTCCGAGCGCGACTGGTTGGTCACGGTACGGTTTACGGTCAGGTTATTACCGATCTTGATTTTGTTGTTCAGTTTCCGGTCCAGATTCACCCGGAACGAGTACCGGTCAAAATTCGAGTTAATGACGACGCCGTCCTGCCGGAAGTAGCCCCCGCCAATGGCGTACTGCGTACGTTCGTCCCCACCACTCATCGACAGTTGATAGTTCTGAATGGGTGCCTGCTGGAAAATTTCGTTCTGCCAGTCGGTTCCTTCGCCGAAAGCCGCTACCTGCTCGGGGGTGTACACGGCAGGACGCCCTTCGTTGGTGTTGGCGTCGTTTACAAACTGGGCGTATTCGCGACCGTTCAGGACGGGGTACTTCCGGCGCACCTGCTGAACCCCATAGTACGTTTCAAAATTAACCGTCGACTTACCAGCTTTGCCGCGTTTGGTCGTGATAATGACCACGCCGTTGGCCCCCCTCGATCCGTAAATCGCTGTCGACGAGGCATCTTTCAAAACCGTCATCGACTCGATATCGCTGGGGTTCAACGTACTCAATACGTTGAAACTGGACCCACTACTGGCGCCGTCGTTCTTGAACGGAATTCCGTCGATGACGTACAGCGGTTCGTTGTCCCCCTGAATGGAGTTCCCGCCCCGAATCCGAATCGTCGTGCTGCCACCCGGCTGGCCCGAGTTCTGCGTAATCTGCACACCGGCTGCCCGTCCCTGCAAAGCCTGGTCGAGCGACGTAACGGCTACTTTCTTTATCTCATCAACGGGCACCGTCGCCACAGACCCCGTCAGGTCGCTTTTCTTTACCTGTCCGTACCCGACCACAACAACCTCATTCAACGACTTCGTATCAGGTTGCAACTGTACGTTGATCGTCGACCGATTACTAATAGCCAGCTCCTGACTAACGTAGCCAACAAAACTGTACACCAGCGTAGCCGTCCCATCCGGCGCGCTCAGTTGATAACGCCCGTCGGCATCCGTTGTGGTGCCTCGCGTTGTTCCTTTCACCAGGACGGTCACGCCCGGCAAACCTTCACCCGCTTCACCCGTCACCCGCCCCGTTATCCGTACGTCCGTCGAAACGATTTCCGTTACGGCACCGACTGTTATTCGTTGCAGATCGGGCAGAGCGATAGGAGCAGAACTTGTTGCCGACGCGGAGCCACTCAGTCCCACCAGCGGTTTATCACTACCCTTCGATAAAATCAGGTACGCCCCGGAGCGCAGCTTTTTAAACCGCAGTCCATACGGCTTCAGCAGAGTGTTCAGGTTCGTTTCCAGCCGCGCATTCAGGTTGATCGACTCCGGCAACGCAACTGACTGCACGCCCGACACAACCGACTCTTCGAATAGAATATCGGCCTGATAATGCGTTTTTAGCTGCAGCAGGGTCTGCTTCAGTGACTGTCCAGTTGGAATAGTGCGCTTCGCCAGATCGGTTTGCACGCTACCCACCCGATGCGTACTTCGGGCAAATACCAGCGGCTGGGCAACGGCATAACCATAGCTCATACCCAGTAACCAGCCGGTAGCCAGTGTCAACGGTACTGATTTTCTCATTGTGTCAATTGGGGTTCAGTAGGAATAGAAAAGACAAGCGTCTGTCCACGCTGATTCAGGCGCAGATTCAGTAGTTCGGCCAGGGCTTCGGCCAGCTCGGTCGACGAACCCGCCCGGATGGTGCCCGTCAGAGTTCGTCGGGCCAGGGCCGGATCAGCCAGTTGCACAGTCACGCCAAACACACGCTGCATCTGCCGGGCTACGTCACTGAGTGGGGTAGCGTTAAAACTGAAGGAACGATAGCGCCAATGAGCAAACTGGGCTGTATCCGCTTTGACCTGCAATCGCATGCCGCTCTGTTCAGTCAGCGTAACCCGGTCGCCGGGTTTCATCGCCAGCGTCTGCGCGGGTTGCTTGTTACGTTCGTAATGGAGATTGACACGCCCCCGACGCAGTACCACTTCAGCCCGTGCGTGACGACTCCGTACCGAAAACTCCGTACCGAGCACTTCCACCGCCAGACCATCTTCGGTTTCGACCACGAATGTCTGATCATCAGGCAAATGTTTCACGTCAAAGACGGCATCGCCCGTCAGGCGCACCCGGCGCGACAACCAGCCGTATCCCATCCGGGGGATCTGTAGCGAGGACTGGCTATTCATCGCGACGGTAGAGCCATCGGGCAGTTTCAGCGAACGCAGCTGCTGGCTATTCGTGCTAATGGTTGTATACAGGAACGAATCGCGCCACAACCAGCCAGCCGTACAACAGACCAGCAGGACGGTAGCTGCCACGAGCCAGCGTCCCGGATACCAGATCGGACGCGGAGTCTCGTCCAGCGCACAGCTCGACGAATTCGATGGAATTATCGGTTGATCAATCCGCTGGCGAAACTGCGTAATGTGTTCAGCCGTGTCGGGTACGTACTGCGGGAAACGGCGTTCCCATTCGTCAAGCCAGGTAAAATAAATTTCCTGATTTTCGGGTCGGGCTAGCCAGTCGCTGACCACCCGCTGTTGCAAGGGGGTAGCGGTACCGGAAAAATAACTGAATACTAACTCCTTAGGAGGTTGCATGGTCGTATTAATTGTTAGAGCAGCGAGGTCAGCGTGAGCAGGCCCCAGCTAATCAGGTTCTGTTGGCGTAGACTCTGGCGAATGATAGCGATCGCCTGGAGCAGATGATTTTCTACCGTCTTGGGAGCGAGATTGAGGGCCAGGGCAATTTCCTTGTACGACTTCCCTTCGAAGCGACTCATCAGAAAGACCCGTTGCCGCTGGGGTGACAACTGCTGCACCGCCTGCTCCAGGCCCCAGTATAGTTCGTCCTGCTGCATCAACCGATCAGGCTGGGTAGCTTCCGTATCGGCCTGATCCAGTTCGTCCGGCAAGCTTTCCTGCCGACCCAGTTCCCAGCGCAGACTGTTGTAGGCCCGGTTCCGTACGGCCTGGTAGAGATACGCCCGGTACGAGCCTTTTACCTGCTGGTAGAATCCCTTCGTGTAGAACGTAAAGAAAATATCGGCAACGATGTCCTCGGCGACCTGCCGGTCGTACACAAACCGAATGGCATGACTGCATAAGGGAGCGAAGTACTGCCGAAACAGCAGTTCACAGCCCTGCCGGGCGTCCGTTTCAAACGCCTTTCGAATGAAGAGTTCATTATCAGCAGGTGGAGTTGAGGACGCGTCCGTATCCCCCCGGGGAAAGGGGGCGGGCTCGTTGCTGCTGTTGTCAGCAGGTTGCCCAAAGGAAAAAGCACTGGCAGACATCATCAAAAGGGTTTAGTACTGATAAGACAAAGTACTCGCCCATATCCCCCAATCGTTTTTTATTTTTTATTTATAAAGTACAAAAAGGCTTTCTGTGAATCCGGCTTTTCAGGGTAGAAATACTTAGTTACCTGATTATATGTTGTTTAGCGGCTTTAACTCACATTCTAATAAAAATAATTCAAGGAAATGTCGATACGAAAAGTAAATTCGCCCAGTCTATCGCTTGATTGACGATAGATTATTTCTCACTTACCCAAAATCACTTCATTTTTTATGATCAAACCTTTACTTCGAGGTTGGGGCTCTGCTGCGCTGTTAGCGTTTACGCTGTCGGCATCTCCTTTCCTGGTTCAGGCGCAGACGCCTAACCCCGCCAAAGCAGCTTCGCAGGCTGCTAAAGTCACCCCAGCCCTGCTGAATCTCCAGATCAGAGCTACCGGTGCCATTCTTCCTCCTGATCGCGACCAGGAGGTTCAGAACGAATACGTCATCGTCGACGGGGCCGTCGCCATCGAAGCCTCTGCCAGCGACCGAAATGGGCAGGCGCTGCTGGCCCAGTTACAGGCGCTTGGCCTCCGGCAGGGGGTTGCGTTCAAAAGCATGATCTTCGGTTATCTGCCCATCGACAAGCTGGATCAGCTGAAGAACATCAGTAACCTGACCTACGCCCATCCGTTTTACAAACCCGATCTGAACGTCGGTAAGGTAACGTCGCAGGGTGACAAAGCCCTCCGGGCCGACATTGCCCGGCAGACACTGGGCGTTGATGGCACGGGCACGAAGGTTGGCGTCATTTCCGATTCGTATAATTATCTGGGGGGCGCAGCCGCCGGTGTCGCATCGGGCGATCTGCCAGCGGCAGGAGTTCAGGTGCTTGATGACTACCTGGTAGCGGGTGCTTCAGATGAAGGTCGGGCCATGGCGGAGATCGTACACGACGTAGCACCGGGTGCCGCCATTGCCTTCAATACGGCCAACCGGGGCCAGGCGGGTTTTGCGCAGGGCATTAAAAATCTGGCAGCCGCGGGCTGTAACGTCATTGTCGATGATATTATCTACCTGAATGAGCCGTTCTTCCAGGATGGTATCGTCGGTCAGGCGGTTAACGAGGTGGTCGCCAACGATTCGAAGCTGACTTATTTCTCGTCGGCGGGTAACCGGGCGCGGGTGTCTTACGAAAAAGAATACGTACCGGGGCCACTGGTTTCGGCACCCGGAAATGCCACCAACGTACTGGGTTACGCGCACGACTTCGGCGGTAAGTACAGCCAGCGTATCACCGTACCGGCCCGGGGTACCCTCCGGCTCGTCTTGCAGTGGGACCAGCCTTTCCGCTCGGTGAGCGGGGGCACAGGCGCTACGACCGACATGGATATTCTGGTCTATCGGGGAAATACGCTGGTAGCTTCGGGTGTGGCCAACAACATCGCCAATGGTGATCCGGTCGAAGTAACGGGTACATACACCAACTCCACAACCGCAGCGGTGGGCGTCGACGTGTATATCGTTAAGTACGAAGGTCCCGATCCGGGCCGCATCAAGTGGGTAAACTTCGGCAGCACGGGTATTGGCATTGAATTCAACACCAACAGTGGCGCTTCATTCGGGCATAACATGGCTGCGGGTTGTATCAGCGTAGCCGCGGCTCCCTACTATAATACGCCAGCTTTCAACGTAAACCTGACAACTCCCCGGGTTGAGTCATTCTCATCGGCGGGTGGTACGCCGATGCTGTTCGATGCAGCCGGTAACCGCCTGGCACAGCCCGAGTATCGGCAAAAGCCAGAAATAACCTCGGTCGATGGCGGCAACAATACGTTCTTCGGCTCAGACTATGAAAATGACGGATTCCCGAACTTCTTCGGTACGTCGGCAGCGGCACCGCATGCAGCGGCCGTAGCGGCTCTGATGCAGCAAAAAGCAGGTAATAACCTGATTCGCAGCAGCGTTCTGACGATCATGCAGCAGACCGCGCTGGACATGGACGATCCGCTTACGCCTAATTTCGACACCGGCTTTGATTACCGCACCGGATACGGCTTTATTCAGGCCGATAAAGCGATTCAGGCGATCGCCCAGCCACTGGCGCTGGTTGAACCTAAATTTAACTGCCAGACGGGTGCCCTGACGTTCCAGACCACCGGTGGCGATGGCTCGCCAATCGAGTATCAGGGTATTGGTATCACCGACTGGAATCCCAATCCGAACCAGTTCCTGGACGCGCCCGTCCTGGCCGATCAGAACTCGAAAACGGTTGAACTGAAAGCGCGTCAGAACGGTAAAGTTGTTACGTACGTATTCAACTTCCGGGTGTACTGCCAGGGATCGGATGGCAATCAGCCTCCCGTTCTGGCTACCCCGCTGGAAAATCAGTTTGCGCGCCGGGGAGCGGCTTTTGCCTACCAGATTCCGACAACCACCTTCTCGGATCCTAACGGAGACGTGCTGACCTACTCGGTTTCGGGTTTACCAGACGGCTTAAGTTTCAACGCCACCACCCGCCGTATTTCGGGTACGCCCACGCAGGTAGGTACGTTCCCAATCATCGTTACGGCAACGGATCCAGGTAATTTGTCGGCTCAGGCGATGCTGGACATTATTGTTGTTACCACCGATGCGGCCCAGCCACTGGCGCTGATCGCTCCGCTGTACAATTGTTCGACGGGTGCGATCTCGTTCCGAACCACCAACGGTGATGGTACCCCCATTACGTACTTCGCCATTGGTATCAGCCGCGACGCGCCAACTAACCCAAATGGCGTTGTTGAGGCAGAACTGCGGGCCGATCCGAAGCCAATTGTTATTCAGGCCACTCAAAGCGGGGTAACCGTTAGCTACACCTTTGATTTAGCCGGTGCCTGTGGTTCGACTAGCGCTCAGTTCCGCCTGATCGAACCGACGTATAGCTGCGCTACGGGTATCTTTACGTTCCGGGTGGCCAACGCAGCAGCGGGCAAAACGGTAGAATACTACTCGGTGCCAGGTATCACGGGCTGGACCACCAATCCAACGCACCAGTTCGACAGCGATTTGCGCACAGCGGGTGACGTCAGACCGTTTACGCTCCGCGCTCGTTACGTAGGTGAACCAGCATCGGAAGTAACGCTCGAATGGGTACGCCCTGCTCCCTGCTCGTCGGGCGCTCGTGTTGCGCTCTCCGAGCAATCGCTCCAGGTTCAGGTGCTCGGCAACCCAACCAGCAACGATCACGTGGATATCAACGTAACGGGCATTCAGGGCCAGACGCTACAACTACGCGTGCTGGACGCGCTGGGCAAATCACTCAGCGAACAGTCGCTGGAAGTAAGCGGCACTAGCCAGCGTCAGCGGATCAGCCTGGGCCGCTCGCCGGGTATATACTTACTACAGGCGGGGGATGCAACGCAGCTGAAAACCATAAAGCTGATCAAGCAGTAGTAGCTCAAGCAATAACTTTTGAACAGACGGCACCAGGACAGCAAACTGGTGCCGTTTTTTTGTGTCAATCATTCTGTAGTTCCCGTTGTGGGTCCCCCCGCCCCGGCGGTATCTTTGACCATGTCTTCACCGCCTGTTTCTACTGCAACCCTGTTGGTTATTGTACTGGCCCAATTTGCGGGTACGTCGCTTTGGTTTGCGGGAAACGCAATTCTACCAGATCTGATACCGCTACTCAACGCACCAGGACTCAACGGCTGGATTACGTCGGCAGTACAGATTGGTTTTGTCAGTGGTACGCTCCTGTACGCTTTGCTCGGCGTTCCAGATCGCTTTCTGAGCACACGGGTGTTTCTTTCTTCGGTTGTACTGGCGGCACTGGCTAACGTAGGCTGGCTGTTTTTCCCTATCCGGGCTGACACGGTATTAATTAGTCGATTCGTAACGGGTTTCTTTCTGGCGGGTGTTTATCCGATTGGGATGAAGATTGCCGCCGACTGGTTCAAACCCGTACTGAGTCGGGCGATGGGGTTTCTGGTGGGAGCGCTGGTACTGGGCACCGCTTTCCCGCACTTGATCCGCGGATTAGGCGCTGATTTACCCTACCGAACGCTGATGCTGGCCATAAGTATACTGGCCGTGAGCGGAGGCATCCTGCTGGTTTCGTTCGTACCCGCCAAACCGGTTCAGAATCATCGATCGTCGTTACAACTGCGCACCGTAACAAAGCTCTTTCGTCCATCGGCTTTTCGTCCGGCCATGCTGGGCTACTTCGGGCATATGTGGGAGTTGTATACGTTCTGGGCATTTCTGCCGGCGCTCGTAGCAGCTTACAATGTCAAGAGGGAGAACTCGGTGAGTCCTTCCCTTGTCTCCTTTCTAATCATCGCAGCCGGTATGGTGGGTTGTGTAGCGGGCGGTTTCCGGGCTTTGCGAATTGGTAGCCACCGAACGGCGCAACTGCTTTTGTTCACGTCAGGAAGCTGCATTGTACTCATGCCGGTTTTCATACGAATGCCTTTTCCTGTGTTTATCAGCTTTCTGTTGCTGTGGGGCGCTGCCGCTGCGGGCGACTCTCCCCAGTTCTCGACGCTGGTGGCCGCTAACGCTCCCATTGACAAGCGGGGCAGTATCTTAACGCTTGTGACCAGTCTGGGTTTTCTTCTAACGGTCGTTTCTATTCAACTGATGGCCTGGCTCGTAGAGCAGTTTGGCTTTTCGCCGTTCCTATTTTATGTCTTGCTCCCTGGCCCCCTGCTGGGTCTATGGGCTATGAGGACAGATCAGTCGTAAGCGAATCGGGCGGTCAACAATACGTAATCTATACTAACAACTCATTTAAACTCAAGAAGCCCGATCATCGTGACCGGGCTTCTATTCAGTGTTCCTATTTGGCTTGATTACTTGGTTGGCACCAGCAGGGCACGTAACGCGGCCTCATCGTGGAAGCCGATTTCTCGTTTCTCCAGCTTGCCATTCCGAAAGACTAGCAGCGTTGGCAGGTCTTCGACCTGGTAAGCCGCCAGCATGGCCTTTTCAGTATCGGCGTTGAACTTAGCAACGGTCAGCTGACCAGTCATTTCAGTAGCCAGTTTATCAACCAGCGGCATCATCTTTTTACAAGGTGCGCACCAGCGGGCGTACACATCAACCAGCACCAACGGCTGCGTCTGAATCAGGCTGTCAAACCGGGCCGTCGACCACTGGGCTTTGTCCGTCGATCGATTTACCCCCTCGACCGGCATCATTCGCGACGCCCATTTGAGGTAACCGCCTTTCAGTTCGTATACCTGGTCGTAACCCAGTTCATGCAGTTTCTCGACCGCTCCTTTACTCCGTCCACCCGACATGCAGTAGACGTAAACAGGTTGATTTTTATCAAGTTTGCTCAGCGACTGCGTAAAGTCTGCGCCCTGCGAGTTGATATTGGTCGCGTTCGGCAGGTGCCCGTCCCCGAACTCAGCGGGCGTTCGCACATCAATCAGCTGTGGTTTCTGAACCTTCTTCAGGGCCAGGGCAAACGTATCGGGCGCTACCGTCTGCGCATAGCCAAAGCGGCCCAAAGTCAGTAAAACGACAACCAGTACTAATCTCATGGTCATGTGGGTTTGTAACGCTTCTTTAGTTAATAACGCAAGTTCGGAATAAGTTATCTCATCACGGACAGAAACTCGTTTAGTTCTTAGGTTTTATTAGCTGAGAAAGTACTTGGAATAAGTTACGGCCCATAATATTAGTCGCCAGTACTTTACCCTGGGGATCCAGCAGCACCGTTGTCGGGTAACTGTTTACCTGATACGCTTCCGCTATTTTGTCGGCCTCATCGGAGAGAAGTTGCGGCCAGGTAATTTTCTCCTGATCGAGATACTGGCGCAGCTTTTCCGGCGTGTCGTTTGTGACAATGCCAATAAACTCGACCTGGCTCCGATCGAACTGTTCATAAGCCCGCTTTAAACTTGGCATTTCAGCCCGACAGGGGGCGCACCAGGTTCCCCAAAAATCGAGTAATACGTATTTGCCTCGCAAACTAGCCAGTGACAGCGGCTTTTGGGTCGCAAACTCAACCGCCGTGAATGGTGGGGCCAGAAATCCCCGCTGTGTCGAATACAACGTATCATTCCGATTCATTTTCTTCAGCCGAATCACCTGTCTGCTTAGATCAACACCCGCGTATTTATAGGTTTCCTGATTTATTGACAAGTACTCTCCTTCCTTACTCATTCCTCTCGTCCACACACGTTTGCCAGGCTCTTTAGCCCGCTGTATCATACTGTCGGTCAATACGGTAGCAACGGAATTGATAAAGTTGGGATTAGCGCAGTTCGTAGCGACAACCGCTATCCGTTCGCCCGACCCCGGGAAGGTAGCCTGCGCATAAAGCGGAAAACTTATTTTGATTTCGTCTGCCGAGCGCCAGATTGCCAGCTTCGAGGTCGCCTTAACTACTTTCCTGTTCAGGTATCGCTCAAATTGAATCGAACGGATAGTGCCCGTTTCAGGTGAGTTGAACATGTTTGAGTAGATAGCGGGTTCAAACGGTTGCTCGTCGCTTACGTCCAGGTTATTATTACTGTCAATTACAACCTGGAACCGGCCCTGTTCATCAACGCCAGTTACGGCGTACACAAAGCACTGAATCGGGGCCAACGACAGCTCCCGGGGGAAAGTTGACCAATGGCTCTCTGCCTGAAAGTCCTTATACTCCTCATCAGTAATCTCTCCAGCTTTACTACGCTGAAATGTATACTGGTTATTATCTAATGGAATAGCTCCCTGTTTTGTCCCTTTCCAAGAACCGGGAATTCCTTTTAGCAAATGATATGATCGTTTGGATTTTACCTGGGCCAGAGGTACTAAATTAACAGTAAGATAACCGGGCGAAAATGGCCCGAACGTATCAACGATCTGAAAGGGAATTTCTATCGAACCGGTCTGCCCATGCGCTGTTGCTATCGACAGAAAGATTCCAAAGAGGTAGAAGAGTTTTTGTTTCATTCGTCTGCGTTGTTAGTATGTTGGATAGAATCAAATAAAAAATGTTTTACGTTAGAAGTACAGATAGTCACTGCGTAACAGTCCTGTTTAAGCTAGATGATTGCAGCTATGAAATTTCCTAATTTTACTTCTATCGCCATACACTACCGTAGTGCACGAAAAATTACGAACACATATCGAGAAAATAGTTTCGCTAACGGACGATGAATTCGCCTTCGTGATCCCCCATTTCACTCAAAAACGCTTCAGACGGCACCAGTTTCTTATTCAAGTAGGAGAACCCGTACGCTACGTTTACTTTGTTGTTTCAGGCTTGTTGAAGCTAGTCTATACCGACGATTCGGGGAAGGAACATATCGTTTCGTTTGCTATGGATGACTGGTGGGAAAGCGATTTTCAGGCTTATTACACTCAAAGCGCAGCGACCTTTTCCCTGGACTGCATTGAGGATACAGACGTACTTTGCCTATCGCTGGACGATTACAAAAAACTCGGCAACAGCTTGCCCAAGATAGAGCATTTCTTTCTTCAGAAGTCGATTCTCGGCTCGATTGCTTCGCAGCAACGCCTACTATCGCTCCTGACTACCAACGCCAAAGAACGGTATGAACAATTGCTGAAACAGCAGCCTTTTTTGATTCAACGTGTACCCAAAACCATGCTGGCTTCTTATCTGGGTGTCTCGCGCGAAACACTGAGTCGACTAGCCCCGTAGTGTGATATACGTCACCAGAAAGTTGTGCGCTACGTCACGATCGGCGTCCAGACTTATGCTGAACTTTGCCCATCAATTTTTCAGTATAAGCACATGGAAAAACGAATCATCAACCCCTGGACATGGCAGGATGAACGCAGTTACGTACAGGCCGTTGACGTAAAGCAGGTAACAAGTACGTTGTACTGCTCGGGCCAGGCAGCCGTTTATCCCGATGGCCGGTCGAGTACCGACGATATGAAAACGCAGCTGATGCTGGCCATACGAAATCTGGAGCAGATTATCGACGAAGCCGGGTATGACTGCCAGAACATTGTGCGACTAAATATTTTCACAACATCGTCGTCTGAATTTATGGCCTGCTTTCCCGTACTTCAGGAATGGATCACAAAGCACCGAATCAAACAAGCCACGACTCTTATCGAAGTAAATAGCCTGTTTGACACCTTGACCGTCGAACTAGAAGCTACCGTAGTGAAGTAAAAAAGGCTTGTCGAGTCTCCCCGCCGGGGAGACTCGACAAGCCCTTAATCAGCTTGCTCCGTGCTTCTTGATTTAGATCATCAGCACAGTCAGTCTAGCCAGCGTTTTGAAACAATAGCAGACACCCAACCGGCACCAGCACCAGCGAGATGATGGACGAGAAGGCCACCAGCACCGACGCGTTTTCCGTTTCGGTATCCAGAAACGAGGCAAAAACGACGAGGTTAGCGGCAATGGGGAACGTGGCCATCAACAGCATTAGTTTCTGTTCTTCACCTTCGAGTTGGCCGATCAGTATAGATTCCAGCCAGACCAACGCCCCCAGCAGCACAGCGGCTGCAACGTATCGCACAGCCATCAGCTTACTGAACTGTTTATAATCGACTTCCTTGAACTTAACCTGCGTTAGGGTAATGCCAATGATCATCATGCCCAGCGCCGACAGCGTCCAGCTTGCCCCTTTCGTGACGGGTTCCAGACTCTCCGGCATCTTGAACCCGAGTAAGTTGGCAATAATGGCAACAATCAGAGCGTAAATCGCCGGGATCTTCAGGACGTTCTTGATAGAGTCGCTGACGGGCAGGTCTTTGCTGCGCGATACCAGATAATAGCCGACGGTGTCCCCGTACAAGACATTACCCATGTACGCGCTGATAATCAGCGGCATCTTCTCTTCGCCAAACAGCGCCATCACGACCGGGATTCCGAACCAGCCGATATTGAAATACGAATAGGAACAGTTCAGTAAATCCTGGTTCATGTCCTTGCCGAAAAAACGTCCGGCCAGCTGGGCGGGAATATTCATCAGCGCGGCCAGCAGAAAAATGACGGACATGGCCACGGCCAGCTGGGTCATTTCGGCTTTCAGGATATTATCGAAAATAACCAGCGGAATCAAAACGTAAAGCAGCAACTTGGAAATTGGCTTGCTTTCCAAACCAAGCCATCGATTCGCCACGTACCCCAGAATGATAAAGCCGTACAGCGGCACAACGCTGGTCAGCAGTTCATTTAGTACGTTCATGCGTCAGGCGTTTGAGGATGGATGTAGTCATCGGGTCGACCTGTTCAACGTTGAACCAGACGGCGTTCGTGTCAAACAACTCGCCCACCAGCAGATGACCGATACCGTACACTGGCGCGTCCTTTACGTCAGGAACGCATATCTGCATGGTGTTGACATCAGCCTCTGCCCCACCCGCGTCGCAGGGAAGCAGGTATCCTTTTTTCAGCATCTGCTGCAAAATCGGCACATCCATCTTTTCAAGATCCATGGCGGGGCCGGTAGCGTTGATTACATAGTCGGCCTCATCGGTATACCCTTTTTCGGTCGTCAGCGTAAATTGTTCCGTTTCCTCATTCCAGTCTATCTCATCGGAATAGGCCGTTACGGTCAATTGCCCTGAAGCCAACAGATCCCGGAGCTTGTAAGCATTCTGTAAAGGAATCGCGTGCCGGTTGATGTCAGTATAGGGTTTCAGCCATTTAAAAAACAGCTTCCGCTGGTCGGGCGGCAGGAGCTGCCAGGTTTCAAACGAGATGTAACGGGTCGAGTACAGAATATTCTGGAAGATACTTTCTCCCTTCTCAGCCAGCGCGATATCTTCGTTAATCAACTCAAGCTGCGACCGGCCCACGCGCCGGAACTGTTTCCAGTCCTGCGGTCCCTCTACGCGTTCCACTTCTTCCTGAAACAGCCGGAATAAGTCTTTTGTCTGCAACGGCCGTTTGTTCTCCCGAATCACTTTGCGGATGTTAGCCAGCGTCAGTACCTGCCGATCGAATGGTACTTCCTTCGGCGACTGCGCCCGGGGCAATAGCCCGTCTTTCGAGTACATCTTGATGGGGCCGCGGTGGCCATTATTGACCAGCGTAATCACGGCATCCAGCGCCGTCAGGCTGGCCCCGAGGACGCAGACCGACGCGTCTTTATCCGTCACCGTATTCAGAATCCGGCTGGCAGGCCAGGGCGAATCCAGGTACTTGGGGGATGATTCCAGGGACGTAAAATTATTAGGTCGGGGCGTTCCCGTAGCCAGCACAAGTACATCGGCCGGAATCGTATGACCAGACTCCAGCGTAACGCTCACCTGATTTTCGGTCAGGTCGGCATCGACGGCCATCTCCTGGTGAATATCGACGGTCATCTGATGCTGGCGGGCCAGCGTTACGTACTCGTCAAACACGTCCTTGAGGTAAACGCCGTAGAGTTGGCGGGGTGGGTAGCCATCAGCGCTGGTTTCCGTTTCGGGAAAGTGTTCGTCGATGAATTCCTTGTGTTCCGCCATCCACTCCACAAAGTGGCCAGGCTCTTCGGCAAAGATGCCCATTAGCCCGGCGGACGTATTGAGCAGATGCCCCTTCTGACCTGTTCCGTAGGCCAGGCCGGGACCTATTTCGTCCCGTTTTTCAACGACCACAAAAGAAACTGGATCACGTTCGGGTTCAATGATGAGCTTTAGAACAAGGTGGACAAACGTAGCGACGCCACAGGCACCTCCACCTACGATAATAATAGTCTTTGGATTCATGCAAAAAAAAGCGTCAGGCCATGCCGACGTTGTGCCGACATGGCCTGACGCGGGGTTGTTTACTATCATTAGAAGCAACCCCTTGTTAGCCCTGATTGTTAGCGCTTATTGAGCACCTGCTACCTGCATGTTCAGGGTGTAGACCGATTTAGACGCGGTGATGAACAGCGTTTTCCGGTCTTTACCGGCAAAACAGATATTTCCGGTCCAACCTTCCGGTACGGGTATCGTCAGAATCAGTTCACCGGCCGGATTGTAGACCATCACGCCTTTTCCGGTCAGGTACACGTTTCCTTTTTCGTCCAGCGTCATCCCGTCGGAGCCCTGGTTGGTAAATAGTTGGCGGTTGCTTAAGCTCCCGTCGCCGTTGATCTGGTATTTGTACGTTTTGCTGTCGCCAATGTCAGCGACGTATAGGGTTTTCCCGTCGGGCGTACCAATGATCCCATTGGGGCGTTTGTAATTTCCGTCGAACAGGATGGGATCTTTCTTACCCTTAGGCAGAAAAAACAGGTTCTGACCGTCTACTTCGGGACCGCTGTGCGTCCAGTAATCCCGTTTGTAGAATGGATCGGTGAAGTAGCAATTTCCCTTAGCGTCCACCCATACGTCATTCGGTCCGTTAAGCCGTTTACCCTGGTAACCCGACATCAGTACCGTTACTTTTTTATCCGGACTGATCGACCAGAGTTCGTTGTTCGCATCAGCGCAGGAAATCAGATTGCCCGCCTTGTCGAAGTACATTCCGTTCGAACGACCGGCATTGTCCATGAACAGGCTCAGTTTTCCATCTGTGCTGTAATGCCAGATTTTGTTGTTGGGCTGGTCAGTGAAATACACGTTACCATCTTTATCGACGGCGGGACCTTCCGTAAATGAAAACTGATCAGACACGCGTTGCAGTGTAGCTCCTGGCGCAATCAGATTTGCCGAGTCAGCTTCCGATGTGTACGCCACGGAGACGGGCTGCGGAGAAGGATTAGTCATAAGCACAGAACTTAAAAAGAGACTGATAAAGTAATAAGCGTGCATGGGCGACAGACAATAATGTAGGGTCAGACGATACGTAACAATGGTAATCAGAGCCCCGATCAGACAATGATCAGATTCTCCAATTTTCTTAAGTAGTACTAGTTTCTATTCTACTTTATAGATAGATGTTACCAGGCAGTTACGCCCGGTTATTCTCCTTGTCACGCATCAACCCTGCTGTCGCGCACAAGGCAACACCAGCATTTCTTCTGACTATACTACCGACCAACGGGGCTCAATGTTTATGAAACGACTACTGGTTTTGCTTTCGCTGATGCTAAGCGTTTTGCACATTCATGCTCAAACGCCGTACCTGATCTCGGGCACAGTACTTGATTCGACCACCAAACAACCCCTGGCCCGGGCGGCAAT
The DNA here is from genome assembly GCF_054776615.1 of Spirosoma pomorum. NCBI lineage: Bacteria > Pseudomonadati > Bacteroidota > Cytophagia > Cytophagales > Cytophagaceae > Spirosoma > Spirosoma pomorum. The sequence goes on along the minus strand of NZ_BAAHBP010000003.1, from coordinate 173,633 downwards.
CGTGCTGGACTACGAGAAGTCAACCCGGGGAACTTATACGGATGCCGCCGGGCACTTTTCCATCAATGTAAGTCCTGGTCGCCACGTGCTCGTCGTGCGTTACGTAGGGTACGTTCCCTACCGCGAAATCCTTTCCGTTCACGACAATAAATCGCTGGCAATACAACTATCCTCGGTGGCCAGTCAACTGGAGGAAGTGGCCGTCACCAGCAAAGGATTTGACCGGAACGTACGCCAGCCGCTACTCGGCGTCAGTCAGATCAGTATGACAGCGATCAAGAAAATGCCCGCAGCGCTCGGCGAGACCGACATTCTGCGCAGCCTGCAGATGCTGCCCGGTGTTAGTAGCGTGGGCGAAGCGGCCAACGGTGTCAATATCCGGGGCGGCACCACCGATCAAAACTTGATTCTACTCGACGATACGCCGATCTTCAACCCCACCCACATGTTCGGCCTGTTTTCGGTCTTCCCGCCCGACGCCGTCAGCGGCCTTGACCTGTACAAAGGCAACGTGCCAGCCCGTTACGGGGGCCGGGCGGCCTCGGTACTCGACGTCAACCTCCGAAACCCTGACCTGTACCAGGCGAAGCTCGATGGGGGCGCTAGCCTGGTGGCAAACCGGCTGACGATCGAAACGCCCATCGTCAAAGGAAAACTGGGTCTCCTGGTGTCGGGGCGGGGGGCGTTTAATGATTTCCTGCTGCGTCTGGTGTCCGATCAGCTCAGCAGCATTCGGGCTAAGTTCGGCGACGGAACGGCGAAGCTGTTTTGGCGGGTCAACGACCGCAATACCGTAACCGCCATGGGGTATTACAGCGCCGATCTGTTTCAGACAAACCTGCTGGGTAGTCTGGCCAACGTCAACGCCGTTAATACGCAGTATGGTCAGCAGACAGCCAACGGTATGGTTCGCTGGTTTCATTCGATTACACCCCAACTGAACCTGCAAACGACCGCGCTGATCGCTCGTTACGTACCAACAATTATCTCGACCGAAGACAGTACGAATAATAAGGTCGTGCTGAAACAGGGACTGCTGCAACGGCAGGTCAAGTCGAACCTCAATTACCAGCTGACGAATCAAAAGATTGAGGTAGGCATCAGCGGGACGCACTACCAGATCAATCCAGGCGAGCTGATTCCCAATAACAGTCCATCGGTCAACTACAGGCGGACGCCCCAGGAAAACGCACTGGAGCTGGCCGTTCACGCCGAAGACGAAGTCAGCCTGTCAGACCAGCTAGCGGTTTCGGTGGGGATACGCTATTCGCATTTTCTGGCGCTGGGCCCGTCCGTTGTTCGCCAGTACCGCCAGAGTGAAGTCGGCTTCGACGCGTCGGCCGTAGTCGATTCGATACGGTATCAGAATGGACAGGTAAGCGCGCAGTACGGTGGTTTTGAACCCCGGGTGGGCCTGCGTTACGCCCTGTCGCCCAACTCGTCAGTCAAGTTTGGCTATAACCTGATGCGGCAGTATCTTCAGGTCATTACCAACACCACGACGCCCCTCCCTACCTCGCGCTGGAAAACATCGGATGCGCACATCCAGCCGCAGGTAAGCCAATTGTGGTCGGCGGGCTATTCGCATAACTCCAAAAACAATATTTTAGAGCTGTCGGCGGAGATCTACTGGCGGAGTACGCAGCACATTCTGGACTACAAACCAGGGGCCGATTTTTTGTTACAGCCTTACCCCGAAACGCAGTTGCTGGACGGTCGCAGTAAAGCCTATGGGCTGGAACTGATGGTTGCCAAGAAAAAGGGGGAATTGACGGGCTGGATCAATTATACGTATTCCCGGACGCTGAACCAGGTTAACCAGGGCGCTACGTTCCAGCAGCGAATCAACGGCGGAGACTGGTACCGCGCCAACTACGACCGCCCCCATAGTCTGAACGCCAGCCTGACTATCAACCAGGGACGCCACCATAGCTTTTCGTTCAACTTTGCCTACAGCACCGGCCGCCCCTACACCGCCCCGGAAGGATTTATCCGCTACCAGAACCGAAACTACCCGTTTTACAACGAGCGGAATCAGTACCGGCTCCCTGATTACCACCGGCTGGATTTCGCCTGGAATATTTACAACCCCGGCCTGAAGAACCGACGCTGGCAGGGCCATTGGACCTTTACGGTCTACAACTTATACGGTCGCAGCAACGTCTATTCCATCTTTTACCGGACCGAAGGCCAAGCCACGAAGCCGTATCGCCTGAGCATCTTTGCCGCCCCAATCCCTAGTCTGACCTATAACTTTCAGTTTCATTAACTCAGCGTTTTTGACCTATGTCCTCTTCCCGTCTACTTTCGTTACGTTGGTTGCTGCCGCTGCTGGTACTGGCGGGTTGCGTCGATCCCATCGACCAGACCTTGCCCGGAAATCTGAACGTTATTGCGGTTGATGGCACCATTTCTAATCTGGACGAAACCCAGTTTATTTTGCTGAGCAAGTCCGAATCGGACCCGATCAGTGGTCGTCCGGCGTCTTTTCCACTGACAAAAGCACGGGTTGAAGTCGTGGTGGATTCGAGCCAGGTTATTGCCGCAACCGAAACGACGGATGGGCGCTACCAGCTACCGTCGGACTTTAAAGGTCAGATCGGTCACGCCTATCAGTTGCGGTTTACGTTGACTAACGGGACGCGTTACGTCTCCGATCAGCAGGTTATGCCTAAAGTTCCTCCGATTGAGCGAGTCCGGGCGCAATTCAACCCGACCAGCTTAGCTCCCATTGAAGTTGGTGGATTTCTGGCGGCCCACGACATTTACCTCGACGCGCAGGACCCCAGCGATCAGACTAATTTTTACCGCTGGACCTGGCGATTGTGGGAGAAACAGGACTGGTGTCGAACGTGTAACAACGGCGTATATTCCATCAATAACGTACGACTACTGACATCAGCGAACGGTCTTCGGTATTTCGCGCTGGGCGATTCGTTACTGGAAGACTGTTTTACCCAGCCGGCTTCCATCCCGATTGTGCGCCCCTGGACGTATGATTACAACTGCCGCTCCACCTGCTGGGCGATTATTCCCAGTTATAAACTGAACGTCTTTTCGGACACCTACACCAACGGTGGCCCCATCCTGGCGAAGCGAGTCGCGCAGATTCCATTTTATCAGACAAACCCCTGTCTGGTTGAGATCCGGCAGGCAGGGCTTACCGCTTCCGCCTACGAGTTCTACAAACAGCTTCAGGACCAAACCGAGAATACAGGAGGAATCGTCGACACACCCCCGACGGCATCGGTAGGGAACGTCAAGAATGTTAACAACGACCGGGAAATTATCTTTGGCGTGTTCACGGCCTCGGCCATTGCCACGACCCGCTACTGGATAGACCGGAAAGACTCGCAGGGCATTCCGCCGGGGCTGTTCAGAGGCCTCAATGGACGCGAATTTATTGCCGAACCGACCTTCCCTGCCAGACCGGCTATTGTTATTCAGGGAGCCAACCAGCCGTATACAGCAGTCTGCTCGTCCAACGAAGCCAGGACACCCTTCAAGCCCGCGGGTTGGCGGGATTAATGTAGCAGGGGCTGGGGGTAGCGAATGGAGAACGCTAATATCTGGTCTTGTAGGGGTTTTACGGTGTACCCCCGGCACTACCCACCCCTCCCGTTCCCCTCCTAAAACAGGAGGGGAACATGCAGAAGTGACATTTTTTTACCTCCCCCTCCTGTTTTAGGAGGGGGCCGGGGGGTGGTAAATACCATCCTTACACCGTATTCGGGTCGGGGTGCTGCCAGGGCTGGCGGTAGGGTCGTTTCAATAATTTGGTTGCTTCCGGATCGCCCACAACTTCCCGTTTCTTTGGATCGTACACAACCGGACGTCCTATCTCCATCGATAGGTTTGCCAACAGGCAGCTTGCCGTCGAAATATGGCCTTCCTCAATGTCGGCGACGGGCCGTCCGTTGGTTTCAATAGCTTTCAAGAAATCACGCATGTGCAGGCGCGTAGCCGGGGCCGCGTTCAGCTCAATTCGCTCTTCGGTTACGTCTTCGGGGTACTTTTCCTTTTCGTAAACGACGTCCTTGTGAATCTTTTCCCCTTTCGTCGGGCCGTCTTTGCCTTCCGGGATGAAGTCGTAACTCATCGTGCTGGCCCAGAGCGTTCCTTTATCGCCGTACAGCGTGAACGACCAGGGATAGTCCGGATTATTGGGCGTACCCCAGGTGCGGTGCTGCCAGACACAGTTCAGATTATCGTACTCGAACAAAGCCGACTGCGTATCGGTAATGTTGGATTTACCGTCTTTCTGTACGTAAATACCACCCGTCGAGCTGATGCGGTTTGGCCAGCCTAGTTTTAGCATCCAGCGCACGGTATCAAACATGTGGATGCACATATCGCCCATAATGCCATTGCCGTATTCCTTGAACGTCCGCCACCAGCGAATGTGGGGCAGACCGTCGTACGGGCGCAGGGGCGCAGGACCGGTCCACATTTCGTAATCCAGAAAAGCAGGTACGGGTTCGACAGGTGGATTGCCGTTGTTGCGCATGTGGTAATAACAGCACATTTCCACGTGCTTGATGTTACCCAGCAGTCCGGCATCCACGATGGTTTTCTTAGCATCAATGAGGTGCGGAGTACTTTTACGCTGCGTCCCGACCTGCACGACCCGCTTGTATTTCCGGGCCGCAGCGACCATGGCTTCACCTTCCATGACGTCCACGCTGATGGGTTTTTGTACGTACACATTAGCACCGGATTTCATGGCTTCGATGGCCTGGAGTGCGTGCCAGTGATCAGGCGTGCCCACCAGCACGATGTCCAGTTTATTTTCGGCCAGCAGCTTCCGGTAGTCGCCGTATAGCTTGGGCGTCTTGCCTGATTTCTGACGCTGACTGACGAGCTTAGCCGCCCCATCCAGCTGATTTTTGTCCACATCGCAGAGCGCAATAACCTCCACGGGAGCCACCTGAATCAAGCGAAACAGATCACTTTTGCCGTACCAGCCGGTACCAATCAGCGCCACTCGCAGGGGAGCCATCGTGGTGTCCTGAGCCAGCAGATTGGCCGCCATAGCGTTACCCTCCAGCGCCGAGAGAGCAAGTGCGGCTGAAGTACCCTGTAAAAAATGACGGCGGTTAAGCGGGAAATCCTTCATCAGACAATCAGATTGCGATAGTTTCCCAGTAAAGGCTGATATGATCGTTTCTTACTTAACTCTACGGGGCAAAGCGTCTGTTTACCGATGCGATGAGCTAAACGCTTGGTACGCTGATTTGGTCAATACTCAACGTTGAACGAGTTGTCTTTCATTTTAAGACCTCGATCATATACGGCATCCGAACTATCAATAATCTGTAACTTCTTTTAACCAGTTTTCAAATGAGTATTTCTTCCTGACCGTATCATTAATAAAATAAGGCTGTTCTAAGAAATCATCAATTTCGTTTGCGCTGTTTTGAGTTAATACAAAGAAATTATTAGGATGATAAAAATCTTCATTTACTACACAAGTATTCGTCGTAATAACTTTCTTCCTTAGTTTAATTCCATCAAAAATCCGAAAAGAAAATCCTGAGTGGTGCACCATCTTTATATCTATAATTATCTCAGTATTCTGAATCAATTTGAGTTGTTCTTCGTAAGGAACAATAGCCCGTATGCAGTTGAAGTTATGCTTTACGTACTCAGGAAGTTGTTCCTCCTCAGCTTCGTTACACACCAAATCAAATCGTATCGGTGCAATTCGGCGACATAGCAATTGATGAAGCGACTGAATAAAGTCTAGGCGAAAGGGATTAAACGAGCTGATGTAATAAATTTTATTGGGATTATCTTTCTGATTCGCATTGAGCGATGGATAATCAAAATAAAAATTGGAAGCGTACGAAACAGCATGGTCTCTGAATGCGGCTAGCTCCGTCTTATCAAATATATAAAACCGATCAAATAAAGGAACAAAGGGTAAGACATGTTGGTTGTGCGTCAAGCCATCATAGAAGAAAGAGATAAACTTACGGCTTCTTCTCTTAGCCTCTCTCAGCAAATCTTCAGAAAAAACATCAGCTCTGAGTACTAAGCATATATCATAGTACGGTTGTGATTTAGCCAAAGACAACCTCTTTTCTTCTTTATAAATATCCTTTAATCGTTGCTTGCTAGCTTTTTCTTGTGTCAATAATTTCTTGAGAGCATGTTTTAGTCTAACTGGTAAATCGTTTAAAGTGGGGGTATAATGATTATTATGAATAACAGTCACTTCATAACCTAAATAGCAAAGATTTTTCTCAATTACTTTGTACAACTGATAATCCCACGGAGCAATAAGTAAGAATTTCTGGGGGACTAATTCCTCAGGCATGTATTGGCTGGTTGATTGGGCACAGATAGAGTGTCGATTGCGCGCATACCATCACTCGACTTGACGGCTTGTTCGAGAATATCTTTTCTTACGTTCTTCCAATAACAAGAAGGTCCATCAGGTATATCTTGTTCCAATCCCAGCGTTTCTTGATTCTTGTTGTACCAAAGAGCGTTTGCTCGGGCTTCAGAAGGCAGCGCATTATCATTGGTATATTTTACTTTGTAATCTCCGTTAGTTGGTAGCGAATTATAGTTTTTAAGTAGATAGGCAAGCGCCTGGTTCTGGCCTTCCACTCGGCTACTAAACGAGCCTAGATCGCGATATGAACTAAATAAACCCGGCTCTTTGCAACTAAACACAACTCCTATTGCTAGGACAAAAACAACCGAACGAGTTTTCATAGTAAAAAATGAATGTCGTAATAACTGAGCTTGTAACGAGTCCTCAACCGGCTAATACCTATCTCAGACACGTATTGGCAGGTTGGTAAGGCTTAGCTAACGAATCGATTGTCAGCATACCATTATTCGACTTAACAGCTTGCTCTAAAATATCTTTACTTACGTTCTCCCAATAGCAAGCAGGTCCATCGGGGGGACTGACTTCCATACTCAGAATATGCTGACGTTTATCGTACCAAAGAGCGTTTTCACGGGCTTCTGATGGCCGTGCGTTTTTATTAGCATACCTTACCTTGTAAATCTTGTTAGGTGATAGTAAAGGATAGTTATTAAGTATGTCTGCCAGCGCATAGTTCTGACCGTCGACTCGACTATTAAAGGAACCAAGCTCTTGATACGGAATTAGTACAGCTGGTTGTTTGCAACTAAAAACAGCTACGACTGCTAGAATAGAAATTAATGAACGAGTTTTCATCTAATTGAAGGTGAGTCTTTGCAGGATTTTAAATGCATCCAGCAGGACGTGGACGAATGTAGTATAGATGCGTAAAGATACATGATTTACATTTCATGCGTATTACTTGAATGGATATTCTAATAGTATCAGTCAAATGATCTATCCTATCTATCCCCCCTTCTCTGCCATCAGTAGTAATCAACGGGATTTATCTTACCGTATCGTCCATCTTTTTTTGTTCATGCCTGGTATCGTCAACATCCTCCGTCAGCTCTTATTTGTCAGTACTGTCCTCTTTTTTATGCTCGACTCACAACAGACACTCGCCCAGAAGGCGGGTATTGAACAGACCGTTTTTGGTAAATTTCCCGACGGACGTGAAGCCCAGTTATTTACGCTACGTAACGCGGCCGGAATGACGGTTCAGATCACCAATTATGGTGGCTATATCGTTTCCTGGACGGCTCCCGACCGACAAGGCAAGCAGGAAAACATTGTCCTAGGCGTCCCTGCTTTTGCCGATTACCTGGCTGGAACGCCCAACTTCGGCCCCATCGTCGGGCGCTTTGCAAACCGCATTGGCAAAGGAAAATTCACGCTGGATGGTACAACCTACACGCTGGCAACGAACAACAATACCAACCATATTCACGGTGGACCCCAAGGCTTCGATAAGAAACTCTGGGCCGCTACGCCCGTTGATGGCGCAGAACCCGCCGTCAAGCTCCATTACACCTCCCCTGACGGCGAGGAAGGCTACCCCGGCACGCTGTCGGTCGACGTTACGTACACCCTCCAGAAAGATAACGCCCTACGGATCGACTACCAGGCTACGACCGATAAACCCACCGTCGTGAACCTGACGAATCATGCCTATTTCAACCTGAGTGGCATGAAACAGGATATTCAGCAGCACGAGGTGATGATCAACGCCGATCACGTGTTGGCGACCGACAAAGGGCAGATTCCAACCGGCGAACGACTGGCCGTTAAAGGTACAGCCTTCGATTTTAATCAACCCACCGTCGTCGGGAAACACATCAACGACACGACCGGTCAGCAGCCGGCCAACGTGCAACTCCGCTACGCCAAAGGGTTTGACCACTGCTGGATTTTTCCGGATCAATCGAACAAGCTGAAACTGGGCGCTACGGTTTACGAGCCGACCAGCGGCCGCCTGCTGACGATGTACACCACCGAGCCAGCCGTTCAGTTCTACACGGGTAACAACCTGAAAGGCAACAAGACCGGCAAGGAAGGGGTCGCATTTACGAGCCGGTACGGGCTGTGTCTGGAAAGCCAGCACTTCCCCAATTCGCCGAATCACCCCGATTTCCCAACAACGACGCTCCGTCCCGGCGAGCGCTTCCAGTCAACAACCGTTTACAAACTATCTACTAAATAACGTCAACGATACCCATGGGTATGTTACAAACAATGCGATGGTTCGGGCCGAATGATCTGGTATCGCTGATGGACATTCGTCAGGCAGGCTGCACCGGCGTCGTCACGGCGCTACATCCGATTCCGGTTGGCGAGGTCTGGCCAGTCGACGCCATCCGGGAGCGCCAGCGACTGATCGAAGCCGATAATGATAAATTCGTACCGCTACACTGGGCGGTAGTCGAAAGCTTACCCGTACACGAAGCGATCAAAAAGGGGAATCCCAGCCGCGATACGTACATCGCCAACTACCAGCAATCGCTGCGCAACCTGGCGGCCTGTGGCATCCAGACGGTGTGTTACAACTTCATGCCGGTACTGGACTGGTCGCGGACCAACCTGAACTACGTCATGCCGGACGGCTCGCGGGCACTGCAGTTCGTCTGGAACGATTTCGCCATTTTCGATCTATTTATCCTGAAGCGACCAGAAGCCTCAACTGATTATAATCCGGAATTCACCGCCAGGGCAAACGAACAGTTTACGATGCTGTCGCCGGAGCGTGTTGCCGAGTTAAAAAACACGATCCTGCTTGGTTTGCCCGGCTCGGAAGAAAGCTTTACCCTTAATACGTTCCAGAGCTTACTTGACGAATACGCTCAGATTGGCGACACGGAGCTACGGAATAACCTGTACTACTTCATTCAGCAGGTTGCCCCGGTAGCGCAGGAGGTAGGTATTAATCTCTGCATCCACCCCGACGATCCGCCGATGCCACTGCTGGGGCTGCCCCGCGTGGTCAGCACCGAAGCCGATCTAGCCCAGCTCATGGCCGCCTGCGACGTACCGGCCAACGGCATTACGTTCTGTACCGGCTCGCTGGGTATCCGGCCTGATAATGACCTACCAGGAATGATCGAGCGCTTCGGCGAGCGAATTCATTTTCTCCACCTGCGCACGACCAAACGGGAAGGACCCAATAAAACCGTCTGGTATGACTCCTTTTACGAAGCCGACCACCTGGCGGGCGATGTCGACATGTATGCTGTTGTGAGAGCCATTGTTCTTGAACAACAGCGACGGATCGAAACAGGTGTTGGTAATCCATCGATTCCCATGCGTCCCGACCACGGCCACCAGATGCTCGACGATCTTCACAAAAAGACGTACCCCGGTTACTCGGCCATCGGACGGCTGCGCGGGCTGGCCGAAATTCGGGGACTGGAGCTGGGTATCATGCACGCTCTGGGGAATCAATCATAAACGTCGTTGAGAGTGGGTTATGGGCGAGCGCTTTTCGAGCTTTCGCCACTACTCTGCCAGTATCAACAGCTAACCGGAAAGACCGGCTAGCTGTTGATACCAGGATACAGCTTGACCATAAGACACGTCGTCTCCGTCTATTTCCTGTACTACAGACGAACCTATCAGCGAACGTTAAGACAATTCCCTATCTATGACTCCTCTCTCCACTAAATTCCTTACGGGTATCGCTTTCTCCGGTTTATCGTTACTATTCACGTCAACCAGTCATGCCCAGACGCTGGCCAAAAACGGGGCCTGGCTCGAAAAGCATTTTGCTAAACTGGTAACCGACAAAGACAATGCGCCTACGTTTACGTTCAAAGGGTGCCAGATGAACATGGCAGTTGCCGATAAGGATAAAGACGGCTCAGTCAATATGAACATGGGGTGGCTGTTGAAGGACGTTCGGAAAGTGAGCTACAAGAAAGAATCAAACGGACAGTACAAACTTCTGTTAGATGTTCCAGCCGACAAAGTAAGCATGGCAATGAACATAGGCGGTTTCTCCGGCTCGTTTAGCACAGACGATAAATATAAAGGCAAGGATAATACGACCTCGTTCGGGCTGGACACGACCGACGAATCGCTGGTGAAGCAGCTTAAGCAGAAGCTGGAAGAATCCGTGCAGCTCTGTCGCCGGGGAAAAGAATAACAGTAGTTTGGCTTTACTACGTGTTACGTCTCTCTCCTAAAAGTTCTATCTCATCCTCTGCTAGTAGACCGTGACCGTTTGTTTCTTTTAGGTATATCTCCTAAACGACACGGTATATGAAGCCGATCTCCGACCCAACAATCAACCGACGTGATTTCTTGAAAGCCAGCGCGCTGGCCACGACTGTCATCTGTGGATTTCCTACCATTGTACCCGCTTCGGTATTTGGTAAAAATGCCCCCAGCAACCGAATCAACGTGGGAGCCATTGGTACCGGCCGCATTTCGCGGGGCCATGATCTACCGGGCGTCTGGCAGTATGACAATGCACGCGTCATGGCTGTCTGCGATCTGGACAGTCTCCGGGCGGAGGACGCCAAGAAGCTTGTCAACGATTATTATACCAAAAAGACGGGAAAGGAGTACGACGGCGTTCGGGTGTACACGGACTACCGCGAGCTACTTAATAACAAGGACATCGACGCCGTTCTGGTCAGCACTCCCGACCACTGGCACGCGCCCATCGTCATCGACGCGGTTCGGGCGAAGAAGGACGTGTATATGCAAAAACCAGCGTCGCTGACCATTGCCGAAGGGCGGATGATGGCCGATGTCGTTAACCAGTCGAAACAGATTGTGCAAGTAGGCAGTCAGCAGCGGTCGTCGGAGCAGTTCCGCTACGCGGCCGAACTAGTGCGTAACGGCCGGATCGGACAGCTTAAAACAGTATACGTCGGCCTTCCCGGTGATCCCTCGGGCGATGAAGAAGCGCAGATGCCCGTCCCCAAAAACCTTAATTACGATATGTGGCTAGGCACCACGCCGGATGTTTACTACACCGAAAAGCGGGTTCATCCACAAGCGGGTTACGACCGGCCGGGCTGGCTCCGCTGCGAGCAGTTTGGCGCGGGGATGATTACGGGCTGGGGATCCCACCACATCGACTGCGCCCACTGGGCCATGAACACAGAACATACCGGCCCGGTCGAAATCTGGGGGAAAGCCGACTTTCCCAAGTCGGGGCTTTGGGATGTCCACGGTATTTTCCGGACAGAAGCGCTGTACGACAATGGCGTACACATGATTGTGAGCAACGAAATCCCGAACGGTATCAAGTTCGAAGGGACCAACGGCTGGATTTTCGTATCGCGGGGAGACGGGTCAGTTACGGCCAGCGATCCGGTGGCCAAGCAGCAGGCCGCCAAGAAACTGGACGCCAGCGACCCGAAATTACTCACGTCGGTCATTGGCCCGAACGAAGTTCACTTGACCGTCAGCAAGGAGCACCACGGCAACTGGCTGGAAAGCGTTGTGAGCCGCAAGCAGCCCATTGCTCCCGCCGAAATTGGGCACCGCTCCTGCTCAGCCTGCCTGCTACACCATGCCGCTATGAAGCTCAACCGGAAACTATACTGGGACCCAAAGAAGGAACAGTTCAAAAACGACCCCGAAGCCAATCAACTCTTGTCCCGCCCCCAACGCAAGGAATATGCCATTAAACTGGCCGCTAACCAAAAGAATGCAGTTGGGAAGTAGGCAATCTACGGCAGCGGTTGATCGTCACGGCCCTTGTCCTAAAGCTTAATCTTGTAAAGGTTTGCTCTGACCACCGGCACGGGCCGCCCCGCCTAGCCCCTCCTAAAACAGGAGGGGAACAAGCACCAGTGCCCCCCCCCCGGCCCCCTCCTATAAAATTAGGAGGGGGCCGGGGGGGGGCAGAGCAAAACCTCGACACGATTAGGTTATAGGCAGTCCACCGTCGCGAGAAGGCATAAGTTATGTAAACGCCCCCAGCCCGACACAACACTGAACCAACTTCCATGACACGTAATTTCTTTCTTCGTACTCCGTTCATGCTGCTCCCGTTCATAGCTGCGCTGGATACGTCGGCACAACAGACTACGCCCCAAAATGCTACGGTTCGGCTTGTTACGTTAGATCCTGGCCATTTTCACGCAGCTCTCGTGCAGAAAAGCATGTATCCCCAGGTTAGCCCGGTCGTGCAGGTATACGCGCCGGAGACTCCCGACGTAAAACTGCATTTAGCCCGAATTCAGTCGTATAACAAACGCGCCGATAAGCCGACAAGCTGGGACGAAAAGGTATACATCGGACCTGACTACCTCGAAAAAATGCTGGCTGACAAACGGTCGGGAGCGACGGCGGGCAACGTCGTTGTCATCGCGGGCAACAACCAGAAAAAGACTGAGTACATTCAAAAATCCATTGACGCCGGGTTTAACGTGCTAGCCGACAAACCGATGGTGATCGACGCGCGGGACTTCGACCAGCTCCGGACTACGTTTACAACGGCCGCCCAAAAGAACGTACTGCTCTACGACATCATGACCGAGCGATCGGAGATTACAACCCTGTTGCAGCGTGAACTCTCGATGATTCCCTCTGTGTTTGGGACGCTCGAAAAAGGCACGCCCGACAATCCGGCGGTGACGAAGGAAAGCGTCCACCATTTTTACAAGTACGTATCGGGCAGCGTTCTTCAGCGTCCGGGCTGGTTCATGGACGTAACACAGCAGGGCGAAGGTATCGTCGACGTAACGACGCACCTGGTTGACCTGGTACAGTGGGAATGTTTCCCCGAGCAGATCATCGATTACAAGAAAGATATTCGTCTGAACTCAGCCCGGCGGTGGACGACGGATATGACGCGCAGTCAGTTCAAAACCATCACCAACTTCCCCGACTTCCCGGATTATCTGAAACGGGAAGTCGTGAATGACTCACTCCTAAAAATCTACAGCAACGGCGAAATCAATTATCAACTGCGGGGCGTCAACGCGAAAGTATCAGTCATCTGGGCGTACAAAGCACCGGAAGGTGGTGGCGATACGCACTACTCCATCATACGCGGCACCAAAGCCAATCTGGTAATTCGTCAGGGGGCCGAACAAAAGTACACACCAGCCCTCTACATCGAGCCGATCACCACTAATGCCGCCTACGAAAGCAGTCTGACCGCAGCCGTCAATACGCTCCAGCAGCGCTATCCGGGCGTTTCGGTGAAGAAAAACGATAAAGGCTGGGAGGTAATTATTCCAGAGAAATACAACGTTGGCCACGAAGCCCACTTCAGTCAGGTTACCGAAAATTTCCTGAAGTACCTTCAGGCCGGTAAGCTCCCCGCCTGGGAAGTGCCGAACATGATCGCCAAATATTACACAACAACGCAAGCGCTGAAGCTGGCGAAAGAGAGTAAGACCGGGTCGCCGTTGCGATGAACGAGCGAAAGCAGCTCGCTAGGCCCCATCCTATACTCGTAAAAAGCTGCTCACACGAGCATGCTTGGTACGCGCTTGACGCCCCTCTTTACTCGCTCTTTCGCTCATTCATTCTTTCACTCTTTGATTCTTCTTTCACTCTCTATGCCCCTTCGACGTCAGTTTTTAAAAGATTCGGCGAAAATGGCCGCTGGTCTGGCCGTTTCGCCTACCCTTCCTACTCTTGTCCATCCGGGTGAGGCCCGGCCAGGCGAGGCACCGTTCTCAATCGTGTCCAGCGCTCCGTTAGCTAACCGCATTCGGTTTGCAGTTATTGGGATGAACCACGGGCATATTTACGGGCAGGTTGAAGCCGTTATCCGGGGCGGTGGCGAACTCGTATCTTTCTATGCGCAGGAACCTGACCTGACCGCCCCCTTCGCCAAGCGGTATCCCAACGCCAAACAGGCTCGCAGCGAAAAAGAGATTCTGGACGATACGTCCATTCAGTTGGTTCTCAGTTCGATCATTCCTGACGAACGAGCTCCACTGGGTATCCGGGTGATGAAAGCGGGTAAGGATTACATGTCTGACAAGCCCGGCATCACGACCCTGGATCAACTCGCCGAGGTTCGTCGCGTACAGAAGGCGACCAAGCGCATCTACTCGATCATGTACAGCGAGCGCTTCGAAAACAGAGCCACCGTGAAAGCGGGGGAACTGGTCAAGGCCGGCGCCATCGGTAACGTCATTCAGACCATCGGACTGGGCCCACACCGCATCACGCTCTCATCGCGCCCCGACTGGTTTTTCGACAAGAAACGGTTTGGTGGTATCATCTGCGACATTGGCTCGCATCAGTTCGACCAGTTCCTGTATTTCACCGGCTCGACCCAGGCCGACATTGTTGCCTCGCAGGTGGGCAATCTTCATTTCCCGCAACACCCGAAGTTTGAGGATTTTGGCGACGTGATGATGCGGGGTAATGGTGGCATGGGCTACATCCGCGTCGACTGGTTTACCCCCGACGGCCTGAAAAGCTGGGGCGATGGTCGCCTGACGATCCTGGGCACCGACGGTTACATCGAGATTCGGAAGAACATCGATCCCGGTGGCCGTGAAGGTGGTAATCACATGTTCATCACGGACAAGAAGGAAACGCGCTACATCGATTGCAGCAAAGAGAATCTGCCCTACGGCCAACTGCTCGTTGACGATGTGCTGAACCGAACCGAAACGGCCATGTCGCAGGAGCACTGTTTCCTGGCGACCGAACTGGCCCTGAAGGCACAGAAACAAGCCGAAACGATCAACCTCAAAAAGTAGCGAACGTATGATGAGCCGGTATCTGATCATTCTGCTGCCCCTGCTGCTAACCTGGAATTTAGTCATGGCAGAAAGTACGCCACCCAGGGACGGCATCAACTGGAAAAAAGTCCGCGTGCTGGTTTACACCAAAAACGGCAAAGGATACGTTCATGATAACATTCCGAACGCGGTTCAGTGCATCCGGAAGCTGGGTCAGGAACATGGCTTTTCCGTGGAAGTAGCCGATCAGCCCGGCGTTTTCGTTGAATCGAACTTACAGAACTACACGGCCATCATTTTCCCCAGTACCAACAACGACGTATTTGATACCGATGCCCAGCGTCTGGCGTTCCGGCGCTACATCGAAGCGGGGGGCGGCTTCGTGGGTATTCATTCGGTGGTGGGTACGGAACGCAACTGGACCTGGTTCAAGCGTATGATTGGCGGGACGTTCGCTTGGCATCCTCGTTTTCAAAAATTCCGGGTTCAGGTGATTGATACGAAACACCCGTCGACGCAGGGCATTCCGCCGACCTGGGAGCGAGAAGACGAGTTCTATTTCATCAAAGACATGTCGCCCGGCCCCACGGTGGTCATGGCCAGCGACCTGAATTCACTCAACGGTGAAGAACCCGAAAAGGTCCAGCAGTTTCGGGGTTCATTCGGGCAGTTGTATCCTTCGGTCTGGTACTACAATTTCGACGGGGGGCACACCTGGTGCACGACGCTCGGTCACGACAAACGGGACTACGAGAATCCGCAGTTCATCCAGCACATTTTTCAGGGGCTGCGTTATGTAGTGGGACAGGTCAGAAAAATCAACTTCGCCAACGCCTACGCCGACTCACACGATACGCCCATTCGGTAATGTATGACAAGGGATTTTAAGCTTTTATTCCTATTACACTGTCAAAGAATAGTATCTCATTCTCCTTTTTGTCATCCCGACCGAAGGAGAGATCTTTGGTAGTAGGCGTTTTTCCTGCTGTTCCTGAAGATCCCTCCTTCGGTCGGGATGACAAAAAAACTTTCAGTTCGTCAATAGAAAATCCAGACAGGTTCAGTATCCCCAACCAAGTACGCTCTATTTAGGGTGCGTACGAGAACGTATAACCACTTGTCCAATCACCCCACCGATTTTCAAACGTTCTAAATTCCCTTGTCAGATAGCCTGTCAACCGATTCTGGCTATCAAATTCATAGCGATATTGATACAGTTCCTGCGCCGGTCCCTGTTCACTAGGTCCATAGCCGGTCCTATAATGACGACTGATTAGATTCTGGGGCCACACGTGCACTTTTGCCAGCGGATTCTCAACCTGATTATACACCATACGGACATTCGACCCTACCGGCGGTTGGCCAGGATTGTATTGCTCTATCCGATAAACATCTCCATCAGACCAGTAATGAAGGGTCACTTGATTATGACCGGTTGCTATTGCGACCGTCAGTCGGGTATATTGTAGTTTCCCCGTACCGTCATACACATACTGAACGGTCTGATCGAGTTTATATCGGTCGTCGTATTTATTGTACGTCAGCGCCAGTGCTATTCGTTGCTGAGCGTCGTACCGATATCGGGTAATAGACCAGGTCTGTGCCCCCTGTTTCGGGTAAACACCTCCCGTGTACGCTTCCGCTAATAGCGTCCCTTCGTTCCGGATTACCCGTATCACATCGTAACCATAGCTGGTCCGTTCATAGGTGCCAGTCAGTCGGCGCTGCGCATCATATGTATAAGCGTAAAAATTGCCATTTGGCGCAAAAACAGGGGCCGCATAGATCAACGTACCCGACGGCCCCTGCCCCTTGCTCGATACAGCGGAGTAATCGATCGACGCTGGAGCCGCGATGACGGAGTCAACCCGCTCGGTTACCAGCAGCTCAGCGGGCACCACCTCAACCGGCGCGGGAGCCTCGGGCGAGCAGCGGCTCAAGATTAGTACACTCAGCAGACCAAGCGATAACGTAAAAAAACAACGAACTAGGGAAGATTGAACCATGGTGTTGTGGTGGTTGATTAGCGGGTAAGAAACGTCTGCGGTCGCACGGTTACGGAGATGCCCACGGTATACGGGTGGATGATCAGTTGCCGCTCGGTGCTCCAGATTCGGTTCAGGCTGTACTCAATCGCGGGTCCGACCTGCACCAGATGCGCTTGTCCTAGCGGCAGATTGAGTCCTCAGCTGGCCTGTGCCCAACCCAGCGTTTGTTGCGTCGTGCTTAACAATATCGGCCACTCAGGGCGCGTACGTAAATACGTACTTGTCGGTCCAGTCCCCCCACAGATTTACTCCATTGCAGTAGTTCGTCGATAAGCGTCTTTGCGAACCAGTCATTCGCTGCATACTGTCATATTCGTAGCGATACTGTGTCGACTCATGCGCTTGACAATTTTCACTTGGTCCATAACCAGTCAGATAGTGTGTATTACTCAAACTGTGCGGCCAGGGATAGAGCCGGGCAATCGGGTTTTCTACCTGATTGTACACATTGCGACTACTTGGCGTTACCGGTGCGTAACCAGGACTATATCGTTCCTCGCGGTATACGTCTCCATCAGACCAGTATTGTAGCGTTAATTGATTATAGCGAGCTGCGATCGAAAGGGTGACTCGGGTCAGTTGTAGTTGGCCATTATCTCCATACTCGTATCGAACAGTCTGATCGAGATGAAAACGAGCGTCCTCCTGCTCCCTGTACATCAGCGCTAATACTACCCGATGCTGGGAATCGTATCGATACCGGGTTATAGTCCAGGTCCGCACACCTTGACCGGCTGGATTCGAATAGAAACCACCAGTACAATTTTCCGACAAAAGAGACCCTTCATACCGCATCGCGCTTACAAGATCGTAGCCATAGCTAGTCCGTTCATACGTACCGATCAACCGGCGCTGCGCATCATACGTGTAGGCGTAAAAATTGCCGTTGGGAGCAAAAACAGGGGCCGCATAGATCAACGTGCCCGACGGTCCCTGGCCCTTGCTCGATACAGCGGAATAATCAATCGACGTTGGAGCCGCGATGACGGAGTCAACCCGCTCGGTTACCAGCAGCTCAGCGGGCACCACCTCAACCGGCGCGGGAGCCTCGGGCGAGCAGCGGCTCAAGATTAGTACACTCAGCAGACCAAGCGATAACGTAAAAAAACAACGAACTAGGGAAGATTGAACCATGGTGTTGTGGTGGTTGATTAGCGGGTAAGAAACGTCTGCGGTCGCACGGTTACGGAGATGCCCACGGTATACGGGTGGATGATCAGTTGCCGCTCGGTGCTCCAGATTCGGTTCAGGCTGTACTCAATCGCGGGTCCGACCTGCACCAGATGCGCTTTTCCCAGGGGCAGATTGAGTCCCCAGCTGGCTTGTGCCCAACCCAGCGTTTGTTGCGTCGATGGTACGTAGGTTGCTTGCCCCCCTATTCGGGAGTAATACTGCTGACGCCGACCCAGTGTATACTGTTTACTGATACCAACGCCCAGCAGCGGCAGCGCCACGTTTTCTGACTGGCTTTCCACCCGGCGGGTTACCTGGTAGTCAGTTGAGCCGGTTGGCTTGACCTCAAAGTCTTCCGTCGCCAGATCGTAGTACGCCCATCGCCGAATCTGCCCATAGGATACGTAAGCATCCCATTGCCTCCAGGAGACACCGCCACTGAGTTGATATCCCCACGTCTGCCCCGACAAGGCCGAGGGCGAGCCCACATGCTGTACGTAAACACCGGCCTTCCCAACCACCGTCATTTGCTGGTAGGTACTCAGCGCGGCCACCCGAACAAACCAGTCGGGCGCAACCCGATGGGGCACCATCCGGTGGGGCACCATCCGCACATCAGTCGGAGCACCTGCTGCCGCAAAAGCAACCCGACGGTTGATTGGCAAAGACAGTTCGGCAGTAGGTACCCGGCGAATCGTTAACGGCTCTAGGGTGGTCGATGACGGGTTTACGTTTTCCGTTACGACGAGCGGTTGCTGGTTCAATTTTACGTCATGAGCCAGTGACGGTACATTAGCAGGCTCATTCGTCAGACCGCTTTCCTGACCGGAGATAGTTACATCCTGGGAAACGGTAGTCAGTTTATTGCCAGGACGACCCGCTTCAGGCGATTCTAAGGCTCCGGTAAGTTTTTCAATTCTCTCGTCGCTAGCCTCGACAAGCATAGGTCCGATCGACTCAGTTGGCGGCTGATCGTTTATCCCAATGATCACTCTTCGGGATAGTTTTTTCGATAAAGACGTATTGCGTTGCGTTGCTTCCTGGGCTGGCGATGGCGTTTTTTGCGCGCCCTCCCAAACCGCGGTTTCGGCGCCATGATCACCTCTCAGCGTGGCAATCAGCTTCTCGCCCCGACGGATCACGACTGGTTCTACAAGGTCACTAGCTGGTTGTCTGTTAGACGGATCCTGAGCAGAAGGCTGCTCGAACAGACGGCCACCGGCCGGAAACAGAGTACCAACCAGCACCAGACTGTACGCTACGTATCGCCGGAAGGCGGCCTTGGGCAGCTCACGCCAGATCCGATCTTTGAGCGAATCCGGGGGTGTTACGTCATACGCGTCGAAGACCTGCTGGAACTGCCTTCGCAACTGCTCGTCGAGGGGATCATCCAAAGAGTTCATGTCGTTCGATACCGTTTTGTTGTAAAGTTTTTATCAGAATCTGGCGGGCTCGGCTGTACTGGGAGCGCACCGTCGTTTCCGGGATGGTTAGTAATTCCGCAATCTCGCCGTGGTTGTAGCCTTCTACCAGGTATAAATTCACCACAATCCGGTACAGATCCGGCAGTTGCTGAATAAACGTCAGCAACGCATCGAGCGTAAGTTGACGGATTAGCCCCTCATAATCGTCACTGGCAACCGTTTCGACCTGATCGTCGTACGAACTGAAGCGGTCGTTGGGCTGGGTCGTGCGATTATAATAATTGATGGCTGTGCGAATCAGTATCGACCGGACCCAGCTGTCAGCTGCCTCCGGGTTCTGTAGCTCCTGAATGTGCGTAAAGATTTTAATGAATGCTTCCTGGAAAATGTCTTCAGCTTCGGCCTCCGTGCGAGCGTAGCGTCGGCACACCCCCAGCAGGCGGCTTTTGTACCGCTCGTAGAAGGCATGCTGCGCCTGCGGCTTCTGCTGCTGGCAGGCCAGCACAAGCTCCCGGAGACTGGTGTATTTTTTCTTACCGAATAAAGGCATTCCAAAAATCGTTTTGCCAGCGTCAGATTGTGTTCACGTACGAACGACTAAGAAGTTGCCCCTGTCCGTTAAAGGTCATCAGCCAGACCTGCTGCCCGTTTTGCAGGTTGACAGTGTATGTCTCCAAGCCCCGATACTCGGTTTTGGTCAGTTGGGCCATTGTTCCCTCCGGTCCAAAGCCAGCCAGCTCAGGCGTACGGGTTAGGTAAGCTTGAATGGACGAAGGTAACTGGCTCACGGCGGTGAATCGCTGGGCTGCATTCGTCGTCACGGCTGCCACCAATTGGCCCGCCGTATTATACGTAAGGGTATACGTCTTGTTGGGTTGCGGCACGATAAGCGTGTATTGCTTCTGCCCCTGCCCGTCGACTTGTACCCTCGCCCGCGTGAAGCCGATTTGCTGTTCGGCCAGTGATTGCTGGATGGGGAGCGGTAAATCAGCTAACGTAACGGTATAGTAGTCAAGCTGCGTTGGGGCCAGCAGTTCGGTACGATACGTCATCTGACCGAACACGTCCGCGCTGGTCCAGCGAACCGTATAGGTGTTACCCCGCCACACATAATCAGCCAGCAAAACCGCCCCGTTGTTTATGGGCTCAACATCCCGGTACCAGGAATAGTCCTGCCGTCGAATATTCGATAAGGTCCCGCCATCGATGAGCGTGTTCTTCAGCGTAGCACGTAACGAATCAAGCGAGACCGCAGGAGCCAGTTGGTAGGCCGTTAGCAGTAGTTGCTGATTGGTGACGGCCTGGTAGCGGGTGGTCTGCTGCTGAAACGTAACGCGCCAAACCTGATTCTTTTCCAGTGAAGTGAAAACCAGGTCCGTCGCCTGCGGATAGCGGCTGATCACCGGTCGAATGGCGCTGGCGGGTACCGTCTCTTCGGCGTCAACGGGTGCTGGCTGCGAATCGATAACTCGATTACAGGCGCTGGCACCGAGCACAAGCAGAATAAGCCATCCGATTACTTTCATACAAACTGATTAGTAGAATCCTGACCGACTGTTGAATCCCGCGCGAGTGAAGCTCGGAACCAAAGGTCAAGAATAAAGACACCGGTTTGCTTAGCCGCCGTTGCAAGGGGATAAAACTTTTCCGTGCGGCAACGACGTAATAGGAGCAATTTCTCTTTTCGGTTCAATCCTTCCTCCTGAAATATATTCTTGCAGTAGGGTCGCTAACTACCCCCTGCCCCCTCCTACAACAGGGAGGGAAAGTTAACAAGTGTCACTTCTGTATGTCCCCCTCCTGTTGTAGGAGGGGGCAGGGGGTGGTAACTAGCGGATACCAATCCCGATTCACCACCTTGACCTAAGAAGGAGGACGGACAGAACCTAAAAGACATCGTTTGCACTGTATTTCGTACTTGCCTGCTTAAGTTTGACATGCCAATAGCGGATTTCCCGCCCGGCAACCGATCCACTCACTCTATTTCTCCGTAACGTACGTTGGTATCAATGGCCAAGAACGGGACCTATCGCTGGCGCATTGTTGCGCTGTTACTCCTGGCAACGACGATCAATTACATCGATCGACAGGCCTTATCGTTCGTCATGACCGACGAGGGGTTCAAGAAAACGCTACTCGGTCTGTCATCCAGCAGCCTGCTGACCGACGAACACGTCAAGCTGTTCCGCATTCAGGTCGGACTGATCGATTCGGCCTTTAAAGCCGCTTACGCCATCGGCTTTCTGCTGGTAGGCTGGCTAATCGACCGGATCGGCACTAAAAAGGGGTTCGCGGTGGGCATTACCGTCTGGAGCGTTGCCAGCATTGCCACGGCTTTTGCGTCAACGGCCGGTCAGTTTACCGCCATTCGTGCCGTGCTGGGTCTGGGCGAAGCGGCCAATTTCCCTTCGGCCATGAAAGCCATCTCGGAGTGGTTTCCCAAAAAGGTACGGTCAACGGCCACGGGGCTGCTCAACGCGGGCTCCAACATGGGCGTTATTGCGACGGCTCTGCTCGTACCGTTTCTGATGCAGCAGTTCGGCTGGCGGATGGCGTTCCTGCTCTCGGCCGGGCTGGGCGTGCTGATGCTCGTTATCTGGTGGCTGAGCTATTCAAAACCGGAAGACGCCAAAAACCTGTCCCCCGCCGAATACAACTACATTATGGATGGTCGGGCCGCTGAACACGCAGCCGTTCAGGAGCGGCAGCTTTCCTGGAAGCAACTCCTGAGCTACCGCCAGACCTGGGTGTTCTGTTTCGGTAAAATCTTCGCCGACCCTGTCTGGTTCTTTTACCTGACCTGGTTGCCGGATTTTCTGATGACCAATCAGCAACTCGACCGGAAACTCGATCTAAAGAACTTCGGGCTTCCGTTTTTGATCATCTACTTGGTTTCTGACTTGGGCAGCATCTTTTTCGGCTGGCTGGCGACCCAGTTCATGCTCGCTGGCTGGAACGAAAACAAAGCCCGCAAAGTAACCATGCTGATCTGCGCGCTGCTCATTACGCCTATCTATCTAATTCCATCCATCTCCAGCTTCCCACTGGTCGTCGCAATGCTGGCCTTGGCAACGGCCGCCCATCAAGGTTGGTCCACGAACGTATACGCCATGACGACCACCCTATTTCCTAGCGGTTCGGTTGCCTCGGTAACGGGACTGGGCGGTTTTTCGGGCGGCCTGACGAGTATGGGGGTGGCAGCCGCTACGGGTTACGTCGTTGCCCTGTACGGCTACCAGCCAATGTTTATCTTCGCCAGCTGTTCCTACCTCGTAGGCCTGATTGTCATCCATTTAATCCTTCCGGTCATTCGCCCAATTCGGGAAGCCACTCAGAATTACGCGGATACGCTACCGACTTCACTCTAAGTTCACTATGCAGCATCTTCCGGCTTCTTCTACCGTAGCCAGTCCATTGACCACGACCATGCGCGCGGGTATCTTGAGCGGGATTCAATCCCTGGCCGTTCAACAGCTCGCTATTCCTGAACCCGGCCCCGGTGAGATACGTATCCGGATGAAGGCCGTCGGTATTTGTGGCTCGGACGTATCGATGTTTCTGGGTCACCGCCCCGATCTGGCATTACCCCTGCTGATTGGCCACGAAGGCTTGGGTTACGTCGACAAAGTGGGCACGGGCGTTACGTCGCTTCAGCCCGGCGACCGGGTAGTTATTGAACCGAATTATCCCTGTGGACACTGCGCCATGTGCTGGCAGGGGCGCGGTAACATCTGCGTTGACAAACGGATTATGGGCGTACGCGAAACCGGCTGCTTCGCCGATTACGCCATCGCCCCCGCCGACTTTACCTGGCCCATTCCCGATACCGTTCAGGATGATGACGCCGTTGTGATCGAACCCACGGCGGTTGCGCTACACACCATTTTTTCGTCCCCCGCGCGACCCGGTGACGTCGTAGCCGTCATCGGCCTCGGTGCAATCGGTCTTCTCGTCACGCACTTGGCGGTTCAGATGGGTTACCGGGTGCTGGCCTATGATCGACTCGCCGATAAGATCGCTCTCGCTGAAATATTCGGCGCCGTTTCCATGCCCGCAGATGCAACGACTCAGCAACTGGCTGCTCTTTGGCAACAGGCTAATGTGCATACGGTATTCGAATGCGCCGGGGCTGCTCCCGCCCTGACACTGGCCGTTGAAGCCGCCCCCCGGGGCGCTTACGTCGTTGTAGCTGGCCTATCAGACAAGGGTAGTACGATCTCCGAGTTTGCCATGACCCGGCAGGGGATTAACATCATTACGTCCATGATTTACCAGCACCCGATCGATTTTGCGCGAACGATTCGCCTGATTGAACAGGGATTTATTCAGCCCGGCCGGATCATTTCGAAGCACCTGCCGTTCGAGCAACTGCCGGACGCCTTAGTTGCCGCCAGCCGGGGTCAGCACGCCAAAATTATCGTTCACTTGTAAACGTAGCAGGGCAAGCCGGTTCGTACACTAAGAAGACAGCACCGGGGCAAGTTTCTATTGAAATAAATGCTGATATTGGCGCGATAACCAGTCAAACCTAATGAAAACAACACGCAATCTGACAGCCCTTACGCTGCTTTTAACCGGCTTTTTCCTGACCACGCTGACCTGGGCGCAGGAGAAAAAGGAAGTTCCCAGCCCACCCGCTACGGCCTCCGGTAAAGTAGCCGGATCGGACATTACGATCAACTACGGTAGCCCAGCCGTAAAAGGACGAACGCTCTTCGGTCCTGAAGGGTCGCAGGCCTTGGAAAAATACGGGAAAGTATGGCGGGCCGGTGCCAACGATGCCACCACCTTCGAAACCAGCAAGGACATCAAAGTGGAAGGCAAAACACTCCCAGCCGGCAAATACGCGCTGTTCACGATTCCAACCGAAAATCAGTGGACAGTGATCTTCAACAAAACCGCCAAGCAATGGGGCGCGTACAAGTACGATGAAGGTCAGGATGCCCTACGCGTTATGGTTAAGCCTAAAAAATCGGCTTCGATGAACGAGCGCCTGAAATACGACGTCACCAAAAATGGCTTCGCGCTAAAATGGGGTGATGTTGAAGTTCCCGTCGCGATCAAGTAATTCTTAATTGTAGACAAAAGAGAAAAGCCGTAAGAATGACTTTTGTCGATCTTACGGCTTTTCTCTTTTGTTCTATTTCCGCAACGCTGGCTTTTGGTACGTCGCGGTACGCTTGTCCTGAATAATACCTTTCCAGTTCAGCCCGTAACCGAAGTCGTAGCAGTGTTTCTCCGAGTCAACGTAAGGCGTTACGTCGCGCGGCACGTCCTCGGCCTGCACTTCGACGGTTTTCATATCGGCGGGCATCACCAGTGGCAACAGCGCCGACGGCTCGCTCACACCGGTCAGAATCTCCAGCAACGCCTGATCCTGCACGCTGAAATGCGCCAGAATCGCCTGGGATTGCGGTTCGAACTCACGGCAGACCGTCGGGTTGGCCAGCTGAATGATCGTAATCACCGGTTTCCCATTCATCTTGGCGTAGGTTTCCGTTACCATGTCAAGATCCCGGCTATTGATCGTCTTCGCGGTTTTGCCTTTATACGTCCGGTTCGTGAACTTCTCCAGCGGATCACCACCGGCCAGGCTGGGGTCTCGACTGTCCTGCGCGGTATAATCGTTGTATTGCAGACTAACCGGTACGTAGCCCGTGCCGCCCGCTTTGGCATCCTCTTTACTATAGCCACCACCCGAGTCCGGACTACGAATAAAGGCCAGCGCAAAATCAGCGTCTTCGGGCTTGTCCGTTACGGTGAAGTATTTCTGCGCGATGGCGACACTGATGGGCGATTCGAGTTTTTCGGGTGTTTCCATCCCCAGGAAGTTACGACCGGCGGGGGTGAAGCGCTTCGGAATGTATACTTTCTTTCCCTTCGCCAGCGGCAATATGTTCCCTTTGTTTTTCAGCATCACTACCGATTTCAGCTGCGCCTGATAGCCAGCCTGCATAAATTCAGCCTGACCCACCGTCCGCTGTGAGGCCGAAGGATCAAGGTACGGGTTTTCGAACAGGCCCACCCGGAACATGTTACGCAGCAGCCGCACCGCTGACTTCTCCAGTCGGGCGCGCATCGCTGCTTCGCCCTGCTCACGAACGCCCAGTTTGTAGGCTTCCATGACCGGCCCGGCATCGTTGTTACCACCAAACTGGTCGGCCCCGGCTTGCAAGATTTTGTAATGCCGTTCGCCCACCGTCAGTTTCTCAACGCCCCAGGGTTTCCCGGTCAGAAATACGTCAACGGCAGTTTCGTCGGCCGTGATGTTCCAGTCGGTGCAGACAACCCCGTCGTACTTGTACTGACCACGTAACAGATCGTTGATCAGGTATTTGTCGTAGCTGTTACCCACGTTCTCGCCGTTCTTCTTATCCTGTCCGAACGAGATCGTGTAGTACGGCATCACGGCTGCGGCTTTACTGGTTTTCCCACTTAGTTTAAACGCGCCCTCGGTAAACGGCAGCAGGTGCGCATCGAAGTTGTTTCCCGGATAAACCGCGTATTTACCATAGCCATAGTGCGCATCGCGACCCGCTTCGCCCGAGCCACCACCCGGCCAGTGTTTCACCATCGCGTTGACGCTGGTATACCCCCAGCCATCCTTAATTTCCTTCGCGCCTGTCGACGTTTGAAAGCCGTCGATGTAAGCGCGGGTCAGGTCCGTCGTCAGCCGTGGGTCCTCGCCGAACGTACCGCTGAACCGGTACCAGCGCGGGTCTGTCGCCAGATCGACCTGGGGCGACAGGGCCGTAGCAATACCCAGCGCCCGGTACTCCATCGCGGCAATCTGCCCAAACTGCCGGGCAATAGCCGGATCGAACGTAGCCGCCAGCCCAACTGAGCCGGGCCACATCGAGATGGTTCCGCCCGCCCCAGCATTGTACTCCGCATCAGCACGGGTACCGTGGCGCGGATCCGAGCTACTATTGATCGGAATGCCCAGCCCCATGCCTTCGACCAACGCCTGAGCATTGTTGTTCCATTCGGCCGCAATGGCGGGGCTCTGCACCGACGTAATCAGGACGTGCCGGAGGTTGTCTTTGGTCAGGAACTCGCGTTGCTGGTCGGAGAGATCGGCGGGATTGGCCCCACTTTGTGCGAAGATCTTACCGCCATACGTACCGGCAAACGGGCCACCCGCTGCCGCCGGAATGGGCTGGTGTTTACTGTAGAGCATCAGCCCGGCAATTTGCTCGATGCTCATCTTCGACGCCAGGTCTTTAGCGCGCACCTCAACCGGTTGCCGCCAGTCCTCGTAGGGGTCGAGTTTACCGTTGCGGTTCAGGTCTTTGAAGGCCCGCCCGCCGATCGACAGTATTTTCAACCCCGATTGGGTTGAGTACGCCATCGTTGGCCCACCCTCGGAAGAAAATGTAAGAATACCACCATTTTTCACTCCACTGGGAAAGCCAGTCTGGGACCAACCAGCAGTTTTCATACACAGGCAAACTAGACTGGCCAAGGTAATCGTACGAATCATTATAGAAAGGGGTTAGCACTGTCTGGCAACTTATTCAAAAATCGAACGCAAATCAACCTAAGCCGGCGGTTACTAAAGGTTTCCTCTTCGCACGGATCAGCAAGCCGTCACGCACACATAGATTTTTATTATACCATCACGGAGAACGACTGATAATAAGGCCACTGCAACTGAAATCAGCATCTTCTGTCAAATTAATAATTAGTAAACGAACGTTTATTTATAAATATTGATTAGATAACTAATAATCTAAACACCGTACCCCATGCGACCCAGAAGCGAAGAAAAAGAACAGGCGATTGTTACCGTTGCCCTCCGGTTGATTGCCGACGAGGGGCTGGAAAATCTGAGTATGCAGCGACTGGCGAAAGAAGCCAACGTATCCCCCCGTACGATTTATCTAAAATACGAAAACAAGGAGGATCTGCTTATTAAGTTATTCGTGGATGAAGTGCTTGCCGTGTATGAAACTGCTGTCCTGACGGGCTTTGACAATAGCATGGACCTTGCCGAAGGAATTCAACAACTTTGGATGAACAGCTTCAATTACTTGACTACCAACCGACACGCCTTTGTGCTGATGCAGTACGGTAAGTCCTCCCCCCTGCTTAATAAAGCGTATCAGGAACGTAACATCAAGCAGGCGCATCATTTTGTACCCATCCACCAGTTTTTGACCCGCCATAGTCAGGCGGGTCTTATTCCCGATTTTCCGTTTGACGTCTACCGGGCGCTGCTTTTTGCGCCCCTTCTCGACCTGGTTGGCGAGTATTTCGACTACCTCGACCGACCCCGGCAAATCATTACGAAAGAAACTATACGGGCCTGCTGCCAGGTCGTTATCAATGGATTACGTCGATAAGCTTATAAAACAAGTACGACCATGAGTACCGTAACGAACAAAAAAATAGCCATCGTCGGCGGAGGCCCCGGTGGGCTCACCCTGGCCCGACTCCTACAACAAAAAGGTGCCCACGTACGCGTCTACGAGCGTGACCTGGACCGGAACGCCCGGGTGCAGGGCGCTACGCTCGACCTACACGAAGAGTCGGGGTTACTGGCTTTGCAGGCCGCGGGGTTGATGGACGCCTTTATGGCGAATCACCGTCCCGGTGCCGACCGGGTACGTATTGTGGATGCGGACGCTACCATCCGGCTGGACGATCACACGAACGAGGATAAGGACGCCAGTCGGCCCGAAATTGATCGTGGTCCTCTGCGCGACATTCTGCTGGATTCGCTACTACCCGGTACGGTTGTCTGGAACAGCCATCTGATCGATATGAAACCGCAGGGTGATGGCTGGCAGCTGTCCTTTCAAAATGGTACGTCATCAGTGGCCGATCTGGTTGTTGCCGCCGACGGAGCCAATTCGATAATACGGCCATTGCTCACCCCCCTCAAACCCATCTACTCGGGCGTTACCATCGTGGAAGGTACGGTTTACGAGTCGGCAGTTAACGCACCGGCTGTCCACGAGTTGCTGAAAGGCGGGAAGATCTTCGCTTTCGGGGACGAAAAAACCATCATTGTCAGTTCCAAAGGTGATGGTAGTCTGGTATTCTATACCGGTTGTCAAACAGAAGAGGACTGGATACGGACCAGCGGTATCGACTTTACGGACAAAGCGCAGGTTCGGGCCTGGTTCGAGCAGGCGTTTGGCGACTGGAACCCAATCTGGCGGGAGTTGATCGACGGGGCAACTACTCTCTTTACGCCCCGACCGCAGTATTGCATGCCGTTAGATCAGCACTGGAAAAGCCTGCCCAACCTCACCCTGCTGGGCGACGCGGCTCACCTGATGCCCCCCTATGCCGGAGAAGGCGTCAACATGGCCATGCTCGACGCCCTGGAACTAAGCACCTGCCTGACCAGTGGGGAATTTGCGGATACTCAATCCGCCATTGCCATCTACGAACAACAGATGCTGGCTCGCTTCGCCGACATTGGCGGTATTACGTTACAGCAAACAGCCGCCCTTCACTCGCCCGATGGTTTAATGAACATGCTGCTTGTATTGACAGCCTAACCACTCATATGTTAGTTAGTACGTGACTTATGCGTTTGAACGAGGTCCCATAAACAGAACATTATTTCTTACCGGCTGACGTGCAGCAGCTTCCAGCATGAATCAGGCGGTATGGTTTCCCCATTTATCAGACGACCTGCCACGTACTTATGCTGAAAACTATCGCGAGCGTTACTAAGAAAATTATTGGTATTCATCCACAACAGGGCGTTCAACCGCTCCGTCAGCTAACCCACGTGGGGTCAACCTTTCATGGGTACCACGTCCCCGAAAAGCTACTCACGCCTGATTCGATCTGTTACTGCATTGGCGCGGGCGAAGACATCTCCTTCGATACGGAGTTGAAATACCGGTTCGATTCGCGGGTGTACATCTTCGATCCGATGCCCGAAGGCATTCACCATTTTGAAAAGCTGAAAGAACATACCAGCCGCAACCAGCCGTTTTCTATTCATACCAGCATCCCATTTACGTATCGTGTGAACAAGGAGCAGGTGGATGCGATTACGTTCGTACCGATTGGCGTATGGGATGCCAAAACGAAGCTCAAGTTTTTCGCACCCGACCGCGACGACTATCCCTCCCATTCCGTTTACTTGTTCCAGGACACGGGCAAGTACATCGAGGCTCCCGTTGATCGGCTCAGTAATCTGATGCAGCAGCTCGGCCACCAGTCAGTTGACCTGGTCAAGATGGAAATTGAAGGGGCTGAATACACGGTCATTGATACCATCGTGGACGATAAGCTGGATGTCAAGGTCATTCTGGTGGAGTTCGACGAGGTATTCAATACCAAAGACAAGTTCTTCCATTTCCGGATCAAGAACGCCTGCGATAAGCTAAAGAAAGCGGGTTACGTACTCGTTCACTCGACGGATAACCTGAAGCGCACGTTTGTCCGGCAGGACGTGTACGAAAAACTCAAAGCGCAGGAACTGAATTTGAATTAACAAGACCACATGTAAACGAAACGCGGGCGGCCTGATTCCGATTGGAACGGGCCGCCCGCGTTTTTCGCTATAAGCTTATTTATCAGTTAAATTTTTCCTGAATGTCCATCAGCTTACCCAGCGTTTTCGCGTAAAGCAGCGCGGGTCTGGCTATGCTTGGCCGGTATTGCTGCCAGGATTTATAATTGTCACTGGTAAAATCGTCCCAATTACCCGCGTTCAGTTGTACCCGGCCCATCGAAATACACGGTTCATGAATCCGGGTGGTATGCCACCACTTGGTAGGAAACAGGATCGTTTCACCTTCTTCCACGATCACCCGCAGTGGCTTTACGTTCCGGAACAGTGGAAATTTCTCGTAATCGGGATTAAACACATCGACCTGCGAGATCTTTTCGTTGTCGGGCCGGGGATACATATAAGCCGACTGCTCAGGCGGATACAGGATAAACTCTTTGGCTCCGTAGAGCTGCGTGATCTGCGTGTGCAGGTACAACGCATCGACGTGCAGAAATGGAAAGCTGGCTCCATTACCTCCGAAGAAAAATTCGTAGATATCCGTACCGTGCAGCATGAATCCGGGCAGCAGCGGGTGGTTAATCCGATCAGACTTGCCGTAGATAATTTCGGGCTTGATGTCCTCCAGTAATTCAGGACAATGCTCTCTGATATTGAGGTTAAACGGGTAGGGCGCGGGATTTTCCGGCGTCGACTCCATCATCAGATCAATATACTGGGCCAGCGTATACGTATTGCCTTTGATCTCTTTGGTCAAGTGGCCATAATGCTGCTTAAAAAAATCGGGAGTCAGTTTTCCCATCCCCGACCAGTCACGGGTGGCATCAGTTATCACGACCGGAAGCTCGGGTTTTATATATTCTTCCAGTAACTCCCGTCGAGAAAGATTGCTTCGCTTTTCTATCTTTCTCACTATCTGCCGATTAGGCGTTTCTGCTGTAACCATCTATAAAATAAAGTACAAGTTTTCAATGTAATTCTCTTCTCATAAGAATACGTTTTATCTCTTTTGTCACTGTGTGACATGAACTTTCTTCATATTTGGGTTATTTTGTATTCACGACTGATAATCAGCTAACTCTACGAGTTTTGTGCTTGGTCTGAACCTGTCACCGAACTGAATTTACAACTAGTGCCTCTTCCTTCTGCATCACATACGCACTGGTTTTCTATTCCGCTATTACCTGGGTTTATCCCGTAAAAGGACCACTTCGTCCTCTTTCGCTACCATCACCAGACTACCATGTTTACTTTGGCAGGACAAATGCCAACCTTATGAGCACCTTTGCCCGCAAGACAGTCAACTATATCGGCTATTTTCTAATAATCGTCGTCGCACTTTACGCGCTAACGTTCTTCGTCCCTGGCTTACACGATGGATTTCTTGGCCATAAACCGCTGACAAGCCTGCTCTGGCGACTCGGTTTCTGGACACACGTTTTGTTAGGTACGATTGCGTTGGTATTGGGGCCCATTCAGTTTTCGACCCGGCTGCGGGCGCGTCGGTTGACGTTACATCGGCAGTTGGGTAAAATTTATGTCGTCAGCATTCTGACGGCCAGCGTCATGGCATTTTACATCGCTTGGTTCTCGGATACGGGCTGGATTGCGGCAACGGGTTTCGCGGGTCTGGCAATAGCCTGGTTCTATACGACCTGGCAGGCGTACGCAACCGTTCGGCGGGGTGAGTTGCTGTTGCATCAACAATGGATGTACCGCAGCTACGCCCTCACCCTGGCTGCCGTTACGTTACGAATTATTCTTCCGCTGGAGCTGGCAGCCCTGCACCTACCCTTTCCACTTGCCTACCGTATCGTAGCCTGGCTCTGCTGGGTGCCCAATCTATTCGTAGTCGAATGGTTTTTTATCCGTCGGAAAGCGCCGGCTGCGGTACGTGTTTAACGTCCGATTTTGCCAAGCTGGTGAACCGGCATGGGAGGAACCGGATTGATCGGATACGGTTGCAGCGTCAGCTGAAACCAGGATACGCTCCGCCAGGCGCCCATCTTGTAGCCAACGTTGTGGTAGGTGCCAACTGACTCAAATCCCATTGCCCGATGAAAAGCCTCGCTGCTGGGATTTGGTATAGTGATACCAGCATAGACGTTGTAATACCCCTGCTGCCGGAGCAGGTCAAACAGATGGCCATACAATTGTCGTCCAATTCCCTGCCGGTGCCCGTCGGGGTGAATATACACGGACGTATCGACCGACCACTGATAGGCTGAACGTTCGCGGTGCTTTGACGCATACGCATAGCCCAGCGCTCGGCCATTTATCTCGGCAACCAGATACGGTAATTGTTGCTGAATGGCTTCAATGCGCTGGGTAAACTCCGCTAGCGACGGTACTTCGTATTCGAAGGAAACAAATGAGTCGGTAATGTAGGGAGCGTAAATCGCTAGTAGGGCAGGTGCATCGGCGAGTGTAGCGAAACGAATTGTCATAATTCCGGCCAGGCATCAATATTTTCAGGCAAAATACCCAGCCAGGCAAAGTTCGTCCGCAAAATCACGCCACTCCTTGAAGCTGGTGGGTTTTGGCGACACCTGATATACGTTCAAGCCCTGCGCTTTTTCTACAATATCTTTCTTCAGGCTTTGGCTGAACAAAACTGTTTTCAAAGTACTGGTATCGGGATTCGCTTTAAGTTTTTCAATGACTTTCAGACCATCATCTCCTGGCAGGTAGTAGTCGACAACCAGTAAAGAAGGCAAATGATTACTCGCGCCCAGCGCTTGCATCAGTGAGCTACCATCAGGAAAACTCTTGACCTGGCAGCTCAGGTTTTCCCGCTGAAATGCCCGCTGAATGACGTCAATAACATCAGTATCGTCATCAACCAGCCAAATGGTCGCTTTTTGTTTCATAAGTGGTATCAATAAGATCGCTTTCCTTTACTTCTTAACTATCATTCTTACTTTGATGAAAGCAACCAACAAGCAAGATTGATAGGTCTACAAGCATAAAACAAGCCTTATTGTTACGTTCCCAGCATCGCTGGCGCCACGATCAATTAATTGATATGGTACTTTTCAGCTTCAGCACCCCCATCAGACCCAATTTAACTTGTCATGCCAAGTCAGCCGACGTCTGCACGGAGGACTGCTATGGCGCACTAAAATGATTTAGCTAATCCCGCCCAGACGACGA
Organism: Spirosoma pomorum; assembly: GCF_054776615.1. NCBI lineage: Bacteria > Pseudomonadati > Bacteroidota > Cytophagia > Cytophagales > Cytophagaceae > Spirosoma > Spirosoma pomorum. The sequence goes on along the minus strand of NZ_BAAHBP010000003.1, from coordinate 140,310 downwards.
ACGTCAATTATATATTAAAATTTTTTAATTCTTTGGTAGTCTAGCACGTAATATTGTATCGCTGGCTTTGTCAGTAGAAAATTTGCCAATCAGGCAATCAGCTCCATTTCACCAGTTAACTCAATCAGTATGCTTGTACCACTACGTAAACAGATCCGGCATGGCATCCGGCACTGGGCCGGTCTGGGCTTGCTGCTTCTTCTGGCGCAGGCCAGTTGGGCGCAGACGCTCATCACGGGTACCGTCACCGATGCTGCCAACGGCGAGAAGCTCGCCGGCACAACGGTTCAGGTTAAAGGCACCTCCGTGGGAGCCACTACCGATGCCGCCGGCAAATACCAGCTCAATCTGCCCGCGGGCGGTACGGTACTGGTGTTCTCATTCATCGGCTATCAGCCGGCCGAAATCACGGTCGGCAATCGTAGCGTAGTCGACGCGAAACTCACCGCTACTGACAATGCCCTGAGCGAAGTCGTCGTGGTGGGCTACGGGGTACAGAATCGACGCGACATCACGACGTCCATTGGCTCGGTCCGGTCGAAAGACCTGGCGAATCAGCCGGTGCCCAGCTTCGACCAGGCACTGGCCGCTAAGATTGCCGGGGTGCAGGTAACCCAGACCTCGGGGGCACCCGGGGCCGCCCTGTCGGTGCGGGTGCGTGGAACGGGCTCCATCAGTGCGGGTAATGACCCGCTCTACGTTGTCGACGGAATTCCTCTCTCGCGCGATACGAAGTTTGCCACCGGCAGCACCAGCACGCAGTTTCCCGATAACCCGATCAACGTCCTGAGCACGCTCAACACCGACGATATCGAGAGCATTGAAGTACTCAAGGACGCGTCGGCAGCGGCTATCTACGGCTCGCGGGGCTCCAACGGCGTAGTGCTGCTAACCACTAAACGGGGTAAGGAAGGCAAGACACTGGTGAACTACGATACGTACGTGGGCGTGCAGCAGGTCTCGAAAAAGATCGATCTGCTCAACGCCTACGAATACGCTCAGTTAAGCTATGAAGCGAAAAATAACGCTTACCTCGATCGCAATCCAACCGGTAAGATCACCGACTCAAATGACATTCGTAACCGGGGCGTGGGGGCCCCCAGCACGCTGATTCAGCCCGAGATTGTACCATATCTGATCGGACAGCCTGGCGCATCCACGCCGGGCCTGACGAATACCGACTGGCAGGACGCCATTTTCCGGTCGGCACCCATTCAGAACCACACGCTGTCCATTTCCGGTGGTAAAGACAACTTCAAATTTTACGTATCAGGCAACTACCTCAATCAACGGGGCGTAGTGATCAGTTCGGGCTACAAACGCTACAGCGCCCGCGCCAACGTCGAAATCAAAACGGGACGGCTGACGGTTGGCGCAAACCTCAATCCGACGTACGGCTACCATGATCTGGTCAAAGCCGAAGGGCCGTACTTAGGCGAAGGTGTAGTTGGTCTTGCGCTGCAACTCGCGCCGATCTGGCCGGTAACCAACGCCGACGGCTCGTACAATTTTGGTGGCAACGCCTGGGGTTACGGTGCTACGTCGATTCTGAACCCGGTGGCCATCGCCAACCAAGTGTCTGACAAGCTGAGCCAGATCCGGATACTGGGCAATACGTATGCGCAGTACGAAATCATCGATGGACTGTCATACCGGCTTAACCTGGGCACGGATGTCAACAGCTTCCAGCGGGACTACTATCGGCCATCGACGCTCGAAATCCGGGATCGTAAAGGACCTTCGACGCCAACGGGTTTCTCGCGGGCGCAGAACTTCGTGAACTGGCTGGTTGAGAACACACTGAATTACAATCGCTCGTTTGGGGCGCATAACGTATCGGCGCTGGCCGGTTTCACGTCCCAGAAAGATCGACGCATCGCCAACGAACTGACGGCGACCAACTTTCCGAATGATCTGGTCTATACGCTGAATGCGGGGCAGGTATCATCGGGTAGCTCCGACATTCAGGAGTGGTCGCTGCTGTCGTACCTGGGTCGGGTGCAGTACGATTACAACGGCAAGTATCTGTTCTCGGGCGCGGTTCGGGCGGATGGTTCCTCCCGCTTCGGACGCGACAACCGCTGGGGTTATTTCCCGTCGGTGTCGGCGGGCTGGAACGTTTCGCAGGAGTCGTTTCTGAAGTCATCGACCTGGTTGAGTGATCTGAAACTGCGGGCCAGCTACGGCCTGACGGGTAACTTCCAGATTCCGAACTACGGATCGGTGAGTTTGCTGAACTACCAGAACTACATTCTCGGTGCCGAAACCATTGTTAGCGGGCTGGCACCGGGCAACTCCGCGAATGACCGCCTGCGCTGGGAAAAAACGGCCATGCTCGACGTAGGTTTCGACGTTAGTTTCTGGCGCAATCGCCTGAATCTGACGGTCGACTATTACGATGCCAATACGTCGGACCTGTTGCTGAACGTACCGGTCCCCCGCGCGTCGGGCTTCAGCACCGAATTGCAGAATATCGGCAAGGTGAACAACAAAGGAATTGAATTTACGCTGGGGACCCGGCAAACGTTCGGCAAACTAACCTGGGACGGTAGCCTGAACTTCGCCAGCAACCGCAACCGCGTTAAGGCACTTGGCCCCGCCGGTGATCCGATCATCACGGCCGGTGGTGTAGCGGGCGCGCAGTTCATTACGCAGATTGGTCGACCTATCGGCGAATATTACACCATGATCAACGACGGTGTGTTCAAGAACCAGGCAGAAATTGACGCCTACCCACACGTATCGACAACCCGCCCCGGTGATTTCAAATTCCGGGATACCGATGGTAACGGAACGATCGATTTCAACCGCGACCGGGCCATCACGGGCAGCTATTTCCCGAAATTCACTTTTGGTTTCAACAGCAACCTGGCCTACCGGGGTTTCGATTTGGGTGTTGCGGTACAGGGCGTACAGGGGCACAAGATCATGAACCTGATTCGTCGGTACATCTACAACATGGAAGGCAACGGCAATCTGTTCCGGGGTGCGCTCGACCGCTGGCAGTCGCCCGAAAATCCGGGCAATGGTATCGTAAACCGGGCCAACCGACTGGCGTCGGGCTCGAACGGCGAAATCTCAACCTGGCACATCGAAGATGGTTCTTACGTTCGTATTCGTACGCTCACGCTGGGCTACACCATTCCATCGACCCTCATGCAGCGCTGGCGCATGAACCGGGCGCGCATCTACGTAACGGGGCAGAACCTGTTCACCTTTACGAAGTATCTGGGCTACAACCCGGAGGTAAACAGCCGCCCCGACAGCGCTCTGTCGTCGGGAGAGGATTACGGTACGTATCCCCTACCCCGCACCATGTCAGTTGGTCTTAACCTTTCTTTCTAAACCACCCAACGCCATGAAAAAAACACGCTTTCAGTCAGTAACTAACGTAGCGCTCTTTCGCTCTGTTATTCTTTCGCTCGTTGGTACGCTTCTGCTAACCGCCTGCCGCAAGGACTTCCTCGATCTGTCGCCCCTGTCGCAGCCCAACGTCGATAATTTCTACAGGACGCCCAGCGACTTCAACAACGCCGTCAACGGTGCTTATGACGCCATCCAGAACCCCAGCCAGTACGGTAGCGAGTTCAACACGATTATCGAAGCTCGTAGCGACAACGTCCTGGACAACGATCCCTCATCGGGCTCAGGACTCCGGTACAACATCGACCGGTTTATCGAACCAACGACCAACACCGTTCTACGCGACAGTTGGGGCAGTCTGTACACGGGCATCAACCGCTGCAACCTGATTCTGGACAAGATCGACGCCGTAACGATGGACGCTATGCTTAAGGCGCGCTACAAAGGTGAAGCTCAGTTCATCCGGGCGCTGTCGTATTTCAATCTGGTCCGGTTGTGGGGCAAGGTCCCGCTTGTTCTGACCGCTGGCACGACCAACGACGCACGTTCCTATACCCGCAACGAAGTGACCGCCATTTATGCCGCCATCGAAGCGGATCTGACGGCGGCAATAGCGGGGTTGCCTGCCAGTTATACCGGCAACGATATTGGTCGGGCCACGTCGGGATCGGCGCGCGGCTTGCTGGGAAAAGTATACGTAACGGAAAAGAAATACGACCTAGCCGTATCGACGTTGCGCGAACTGGTTACGGGCACGCGCTATCAGCTATTACCGAACGTGGCTGATGTCTTTGCCGTATCGAACAAGAACAACGCCGAGCTGCTGTTTGCGGTGAAGTACCGGAAAGGTGGTTTGCTGGGCGAAGGGCACGGTTCCTGGTTTGGCACCAGCATCGGCGACAACATCGAGCCGTCGCTACGGGCTGCTTACCCGGCTGGTGACAAGCGGTTACCACTCACCGTTCAGGTGCCAGTGCCAAGCAGCATCAACGCCGTCCCTCGAAAGTTCTATGACGAGCTGTCTTCGACCAACGACGTGGGTAACGACTTTCCTGTTCTACGTTACGCGGATGTGCTGCTACTCTATGCCGAAGCCCTGAACCAGGTTGGGTACCAGGCCAACGGCGATGCCTTCGCTGCCTTGAACCGGGTTCGGACGCGGGCGGGTGTCGCTACGTATACCAGCGCCCAGCTGGCTACTAAGGAAGCCTTCCAGACGGCGGTTATCGCCGAGCGTAGGCTGGAGCTAGCCCTCGAAAGCGACCGCTGGTTCGATCTTGTCCGGACGGGCACCGCCGTCGAAGCCATCAAAGTAACGGGCATCACCATGCCTGCCTACCGGGTCCTTTACCCCATTCCGCAGTCTGAAATTGACGTGTACAATAATTCAACCACGTTCCCGCAGAATCAGGGGTATTGAGCGGATGTTCTGACCACCCCTGCCCCCTCCCGCTACGGCGGACTGTTAGAAAATTAGGAGGGGGATGTTAAAAGGCCACTTTTGCTTGTCCCCCTCCTAAAACAGGAGGGGCTAGGGGTGGTAAATAGCGAAAATGGCCGATTCACCTCTTCGCGAAGCTTCTAAAAAGATTAGCCTGAAGACCTAGATAGAGATTAACCAAACAGGAAAGCCCGGCTCTCTATGTAGAGAGCCGGGCTTTCCTGCTATTGGCTCGATCAATCGTTGGTCGAAGGCAAGGGGGGTATATCTCGTGAATCGAACCCACGATTGTTCCGGGACCATTCCTCCTGACCGTTTTTCACCCTGAACTGCCACTCTAAGCCTCCATGAACGACTATGATCTCCATCATCTGCAGCCCGTTTCCAAGGTCAGTGACGGATTGATATTTCTCCATAAACGGTTCCGCATAGCTGATCAGATTCGCAACCGGTGCAGTATCCGTTATGTACAAAATCGAGTCTGTCCGCGCGGCTGATTCAACAATTACGACAATGCCCTTCCAGACAGCCCAGCGCGTTGGTGGATGGTCAATAATATTGTTGAGAAAAGGTACATCCGATAGATGGCAGATATATCCTTCTTCTGCCTCCCGTAGGTTCACTCGCACAGCCGTATTTTTTCTGGCGGCAAACATCTGGATGAAACTGGGCAGCACGTTGTCCTTGAAAACGATATGCTGTAACGGAATCGGTGGCTTGGGCTGGCCGATCACGCTTGACAAACCAAGCAGTGAAAGAATGAAAAGGCCCGCTAGTTTTTTGTACAGTCGTCGTTTCATCATGTACGTGATGTAGAAAAGCGGGAGCAATGCAGAATGAACGTTCGCTCCGCTAGTGACAAAAATTAATGACTTCGGTTATACTGATTAATTTCTGTCAGTTATTCCATATCAATCGACTGTTATGAAAACGATCTTCGCCTTTTTTCTGCTGATTAGCTCGGTAGCAATGGTCCAGCCGGGTCAGGCCCAGCCGGGTCAAGTCGCGAATTACTCAACCGGCAAACCCGGCACCGACGGGTACGAAGAATTCTCATTCTGGGTTCGAAACAATACGGTATCCACCATCTCGTACGTGTACGGGCGCGACCGCAAAGAAGCCAAAATAAACTACCTGGGGAAAAGCAGCCTGAATGGCAAACCCGCCTTTAAGCTGGGGCTTCCCAATGGCGTCACCTTGTACGCCGTTCCGCTGGACATCACGCTGATGATTACCGACCGGCCCGGTAAGTATGTTAAGCGTTTCTCCTGGCAGTACGAGGGCCCTGTCAATGGTATTGGTACGTTCTGTCAGCCCTGTGCGCCGGACGAACGCTCGGCTATGCGGCTAATTAAAAAGTATTATCTGTAAGATTTCAGGCGAGCAGTTAAAAGATATCTCCTCTCCTAATTCCTCCGTATGCGTGCTCATTAAAAGCTGGTTTAGCCTACTGTCAAGAACTTGTCTGGTAACGGCATGAATATTCTCATGCATGAAATAGCATTACCTAAACAAGCAGAATGGATAAGCTCAATAGTCTATTCATTCTGCTTGTTTAGGCAACGACCAGTGCGAACTACATTTCGTAATGCTTGCGGATCATTTTTTCGTACATACCAGTAGGCAATAAGCGTTTCAGGACGACAGAGAATTTTTCCAGGGGCTTGCCAACGCGGTACGCCCGTTCAACCTTTTGTGATTGAATAATTTTTTCGATTAGTGGGCCAAACACGTCTGGCTCGATGCCCTGGCTCACACTTTCGTCAATCAGTTCGTACGTCCGATCAAACGTCTTTTTGTAAACGCTGTCGGCGGGGAGCGACACCTTCAAGCGGTTTTTGTTGATATCCGTTCGGGTGCCGCCGGGCTGCACGTAACAAGCCTGTACGCCAAACGGAGCCAGTTCCAGTCTTAGGGCTTCCGTAAGTCGATCAACGGCCGCTTTGCTGGCGCTATACGCACCCCGGTAAGGTAGTCCAGCCTCAGCCGCAATCGAGCTGATGTTAATAATTAATCCAGCTTTCTGCGCCCGCATACCGGGCAGTACCGCCTGAATGGTACGAATCACGCCAACCACGTTGGTATCAAAAACACGCTGTACATCGTCAATTGACAGCGACTCGACCGGGGCGGCAATTCCTAATCCAGCGTTATTGATGAGGACGTCCAGACGACTCTGCTCTGTCAAAATACGCTGCACCGCTCCCTGAATGCTTGCCTCACTACACACATCCATGTTCAGCGTATGGAATGGTTTAGTAAGCTGTTCGATACTGCGAGATGTACCGTACACGGTATGTCCCTGCTTGGCCAAGTAACTGGCGATATGTTCACCTAGCCCGGTAGAGGCTCCGGTTATCAGAATAACTTTTGACATGGTGTTTGCTAGCCGCTTCATCCAGAGCGAACACGAAGGTAAACGTTCCAGACACAAAATCACTTGACATGACTCGTATACATCTTCACTATTTTGTATACCCGACCAGCGAGCATCTATAGACAAAATCTATATATCATAGACGATATCATAGAAAATTAAAATATAATTAATTTAATTAGTTGCATTATCTACCTAAATACTTTCACTTATTTTTGACCACTTACCGTTGTATTTTAAACCTAGATCACCATGACATCATCACGCACAGGCTCCATTGATATTACAAATCTAATTACCTGGAGCATCGTTCTTTCGGTTGCAGCCACCATGGCTGTCGAACTGGCACGAGTAGTCCTTTACTGCCTCCGCTAGACAATCTCTTCAGAAAAAGCCCAGCTAATAAATCAAGTACGCGTACCGCCAACTGACTCCTCTCTAACATAAATCGAGTGCCAATGCGGAAGCCTTACGTGATTATGTAAGGCTTTTTTTTATGAGTTCGACTTCAGCTGGTCAAGTTAATAGCTGTCTTTTCTTCCAATCATATTCCCGACGCGGCATGATCAGCTCTTTTGCAGTCTGCGCTTCGAGCCCGTACTTTGTGATGATGCAGGCAATTACTATCCGCGCTGCATCCTAGTTGCTCTGTATGCCCATTGACTGGGAACCCATCTGGCTTACGCTGCGGCTAGCCAGTATCACAACTCTGGTGCTGTTTGTCATCGGTGTTCCGCTGGCGGGTGGCCTGGCCCTGAATCAGTTTAGGGGTAAATCTGTGATCGAAGCCTTGATCAGCCTGCCGCTCGTGCTGCCCCCGTCCGTCGTTGGGTTTTATTTGCTGCTGGCATTTAGCCCAACCAGCGCGTTGGGAGCCTGGCTGCTAACGCACCTGAATCTGCAACTCGTCTTTTCCTTCGAGGGGCTTGTGGTAGCTTCTCTGCTGTATAGCCTCCCATTTATGGTGCACCCCATTCAGGCGGGCCTGGAAAACTTACCGACATCCTGGCGCGAAGCTGCTTATACGTTGGGACAATCCCCCATTCGTACCTTCTGGCGGGTACTACTTCCCAATTGTAAACCGGCCTTATTGACCGGTGTTGTTCTTTCGTTTGCCCACACCATTGGCGAGTTTGGGTTGGTATTGATGATTGGCGGTAATCTACCCGGTCAGACGCGGGTCGCTTCCATTGCGATTTACGACGAGGTTGAACTGCTGCATTTTGATACGGCTCACGCGTATGCTGTGCTGCTGCTGGGGCTTTCGTTTATTATTTTATTGCTGGTCTACAGCATCAACAAGCGCGTTACGGTATGATTCAGGCCGATTTGACGCTCCCCCGCCTGTTCGCAGAAGGTGCCGGTAACCTGCACGTCCAGTTAACACTACCGACGGGTAACCTAACGGCGCTGATTGGTCCATCAGGTTCGGGCAAGACGACGATTTTGCGGCTGTTGGCGGGGCTGGAAACGCCTACGCAAGGACGTATTACTGTCGGCGAGCAGATCTGGCTGGACACCCAGCAACGTATCAACCGACGGCCGCAGGACCGGTCCGTGGGGTACGTTTTTCAGGACTCCGCCCTGTTTCCGAATATGACCGTTCGCGAGAATATTCAGTTCGTTACGCCACCTAGCCAGCAGTCATTTGTTGCAGAATTAATCGACCAGACCGGATTACTGCCGTTTATTGATCAGAAGCCAGGCCGCTTATCGGGCGGACAGCGACAACGGGTAGCGTTGGCTCGGGCGCTGGTTCGTCGGCCGCAGTTGCTCCTGCTGGACGAGCCATTCGCAGCGCTGGATTCGGCCTCCTCCCAGACGCTTCAGCGCGTACTGCTCGATCTCCACCAGCGGTGGGGTACGACGACCCTACTGGTTAGCCATCACATGGCCGATGTTCAGTCGCTCGCCGACCGGATCATTCGGCTCGATCAGGGCCGGATTCAGGCCGAATCGCCAGTCGACGTAACGGGGCCCGCAAATGGCGAACGAATCGAACGATTATATTTTGACCAGCCGACTGGCCAGTGGGTGCTGGAAACGAAGACAACACAATTACGGGCTGAGACTCCGGCCTGGCAACACTTAAAAGCGGGTGATCGGATTCACATCAGCTGGTAACTTTTCTACCTATGCGCCTGAACGACGAACTGATTCTCTTTTTTTCGGTCCTGAAATGGCTGATCATTTCAACAGTCATTGGTGTGCTTGTGGGCGGGGCCGCTTCGGCCTTTATCCTGTTCATTCACCACATCATTGAACTGGGCAATCAGCACGAAAACGTGTTTTACCTGTTGCCGCTTAGTTTTTTTACCGCCAACCTGCTCAGCCAGTTCGTACTGAAACGACACCTGGGCACCGATGCGCTGATTTCGGCCATCAACAAAAATTACGGTAAAATCGATGGAACATTCATTCCCACCAAAGTCATTAACGTATCGCTGATCCTGGGAACGGGAGGCTCGGCCGGGAAAGAAAGCCCATGCGCGCAGATTGGTGCAGGAATCGGTAGTGTCATCGCGACGCTGCTGCGCGTCGACGATGTGGATCGCCGAAAAATGGTCCTCTGTGGTTTCTGTGCTGGTTTCGCCTGCGTTTTTGGTGCCCCACTGGCCGGAGCGCTGTTCGGCATTGAAATCCTAGCGGTGGGCATCATCATGTACGACGTACTCCTACCCGCTTTTGTCGCGTCCATCACGGCTTATCAGGTGTCTTCGGCGCTGGGCATTACGTTCTTCTACTACCCACTGGATTTCGTCCCGGCTTTTGAAGAAGGGTTCTTTATTCGGTTGCTGGCCGGTGGCATTTTCTTTGGTTTGTGCGCTTTTGCCCTGCTTCGCACCATTCGTCGCAGCACCGCCCTGACGGCCCGGATTCCGATCTGGCGACCGCTGAAAGGATTGGTTGGCGGCTTGGTGTTAGTGGGTCTTACGCTGCTATTCTCCCGCGATTACCTGGGACTGGGCCTCAACCTGATGGAAGATACCATCCGGGGCGTGCCGGTACTATGGTACGCTTTTCTGCTGAAAGCGCTGTTTACCATCATTACGTTAAGCATCAGCCGGATTGGTAGTGTCATTACGCCGATTCTGTTCATTGGCGCCACGGCGGGTAGTTTTTACGCGGACCTGGTCGGGGCCGATCGGGCGACGTTTGCGGCTATCGGCTTTGTGAGCCTGCTGGCCGGGGCAACTAATTCGCCTATTGCGACCAGCGTGCTGGCCATTGAACTGTTTGGGGCGACAGTAGCGCCTTACGCGGCCGTTTCCTGTGTCATCAGCTTCCTGATGTCGGGGCACCAAAGCCTCTACACCTCGCAGTTACTAGCCACCAGTAAATCCCGCGCCATTCCGGTCGAGTTAGGAAAAGAAATCAGTTCGGCGGGTCAAGAGCAGAGCCATACGTACCCGCCTTTACACATTCTGCTGCGCGACTGGCTTAAGCAGTGGCGCCGGGATAAGTAGCGCTGGCACAATTCGTCGCTCGATCAATTTAAATTAGATCATTTTGGCCCGATGTAAATTAGTCGGTGTATCTTGACGAGTACCCAAACACAAACGATGAAAAAACTGGTCTACTTCTCGCTGGCCCTGCTGTTAGCAGGTGCCTGTCAGCGACCGTCCATGCCGACAACGAAGCGCGTTGTCATCACCGGAATTGATGCTTCTAAAAAGCCCGGCGATGATTTTTTCACCTACGCCAACGGCATCTGGAACGATACGGCCCAGATACCACCCAGTCAAACCGGCGTGGGGGCTTACTCCTTCATGAATTACCCGCAGCGCATCCGGTTGCAGGGGATTTTGGACAGCGTTTCGACAGGAAAGAACCGAGCGGGAAGCCTTGAACAACAGGTGGGCGATTTTTACGCGTCCGGCATGGACACAGCCGCGATCAACAAGCGCGGTTATGATCCCATCAAACCCCTGCTTACCCGTATCGATGCCGTAGCAGATGTCGCGTCGTTGCTGAAATTAGTGGCCGATGAGCAGAAAGCCGGCAACGGTTCTATCATCGGTTTTTACGTTGGCCCCGACGACAAACAGAGCACGATCAATATCGCTCAGTTTTCCCAGACGGGCATCGGTCTGCCCGAACGAGCGTATTACTTCAAGACCGACTCGTCTACCGTTGCTATTCAGAACGCGTACAAAAACTACCTCACCCGCCTGTTCGAGCTGACGGGGACGGAACCAGCTACGGCGGAGAAAAATGCCGCCGTTACGTACGATCTTGAAAAACAACTGGCTGACGCACACCGAACCAACATTGAACTCAGGGACGTAAAGGCCAACTACAATAAACTGGCCGTTGCGGACCTGTCGAAGAAACAGCCTGCTCTGAACTGGACTACCTTATTGACCGATCTGGGCGTCAAAGCAGACTCGGTTAACGTCGGCCAGCCAGCCTATTATGACAAGCTGAATGCGATGGTAGCAACCGTCCCTCTCCAGAACTGGAAAGTCTATTTGAAAGCTCAGGCACTGACCAACTACGCGGATCTCCTGAGTCAGCCGTTTGTCGATGCGTCTTTTGCCTACGCAAAAGTTCTGACCGGCCAGGCTGTCAAGAAAACCCGGGCGGAAGAAATGACACAAGCCGTCGATCGGTCGCTCGGCGATGCCCTGGCCCAGCTGTACGTAAAAAAATACTTTCCGGAAGCGGCCCGAAAACGAATAGCCGATCTGGTCGACAACCTCAAAAAAGCGTTTGAAGTCCGTATCGATAAGCTGGACTGGATGAGTGATTCGACGAAGGCAAAGGCGAAAGAAAAGCTGTATGCCTTCAGCCAGAAAATCGGTTACCCGGACAAATGGCGCGACTATTCGAAGGTGATGATAAAGCGCGACGCTTACTTTGAAAACCGGCTGTCGACCAACAAGAATGATTACGCTTACAACGTGGCTAAAGTTGGGCAGAAAGTCGACCGAACAGAATGGCACACCACCCCGCCCACGGTAACGGCCTACAACAATCCTCCGCTCAATGAAATTGTTTTCCCGGCGGGCATTCTTCAAGCGCCATATTTCGACGTGAACGCCGATGACGCGCTGAACTACGGCGGCATCGGCATGGTAATCGGGCACGAAATAACGCACTCATTTGATGATCAGGGAGCGCAATATGACAAAGACGGCAACGTGACAGACTGGTGGACCAAAGCGGACTATGCGAAGTTTAAAGCCAGAACCCAGCAGGTGATCGACCAGTATAATACGTTTACCGTCCTGGACTCGGTACACGTAAAAGGAGCACTGACCGTGGGCGAAAACACCGCCGATATTGCCGGGGTTGCCATTGCCTACGACGCCTTTAAGCTGACCGAGCAAGGAAAAAGCGCGACCAAACTGGACGGCTTCACGCCCGATCAGCGGTTCTTCATTTCAATAGCCCGAATCTGGCGCGTCAAAACCAGGAACGCCTACATGGGCATGTACGTGAATACCAATCCGCACTCCCCGGCTAAATGGCGCGTAAACGGCCCGCTGATGAACTTCACGCCATTTTACAACGCCTTCAACGTGCAGCCCGGCGACAAAATGTACAAACCAGAACAGACTAGAATAACGGTCTGGTGAGAATTTCTCGAAGCAAATTAGTCTATGACTAATTTGCTTCGAGAAAACCCGCTAGTCAACTCGCGCGGACAAACACCCGCTTTTCTGGTTTCCTGTCTATACCCCTTTCTGTATGCATCGTCTTCTTCATTACATTCCCGTTTTCCTGCTGATTGCCGGTCTCAGCGCTGGTTTTAAACCAAAGCCGACAACCAAACCCATCGTGCTGGCCTACGTCGGCGGTTTCCGGGGGCTGGTCGACGCCGAAAATATAGCGGCCGAGAAACTGACGCACATCAACTACGCCTTCGTCAACGTGCAGCATAACCGCGCCACGCTGACCAATCTCGCCACCGACTCGACCAATTTCCGGAAACTGAACGAGCTGAAACGGCGCAATCCGGATCTAAAAATTCTGATTTCCATTGGCGGCTGGTCCTGGAGCGAAAACTTTTCGGATGCCGTTTTGAGTGATACATCACGAACGGCGTTTGCCGCGTCGGCGGTGGATATCGTCCGGCAGTACCAACTGGATGGGATCGACATTGACTGGGAATATCCGGGCATGAAGGGTGAAGACAACGTATTCCGGCCCGAGGATAAAGAGAACTTTACCCTGATGTTCAAATCCCTGCGGGAGCAATTGAACGCGCTCAAGCAGCAAACCGGCAAAGATTATCTGGTTACGACAGCCGTGCCGGGTTTCGAGGAAATCTTCACGCATACCAACATGGGTCAGGCGCAGCAGTACATGGACTACGTAAACGTCATGGCGTACGACTACTTTACCGGCGGTCCGCTGGCGGGGCATCACACGAACCTGGCAACCCCGAGCAAAGACTATAAAGGTCAGTCCGGCGAACGTAACATCGAACTGTTTAAGAAAGCGGGCGTTCCGGCTAACAAACTCGTACTCGGCGTAGCGTTTTATGGTCGGGCGTGGCAGCTGCAAAACGATAACCCCAAACAGGAGCCCCGCACCATTGCGAAGGTTGAGCGCGGGGGAGGTTATACCTTCATCAAAGACAGCCTGCTCACCAATCCGGCTTACAAACGCTACTGGGACAAGAAAGCCAAAGCACCTTACCTCTACAACGCCGACCTGAAACGTTACGTCTCCTACGACGACGAACAATCCATCAAGGAGAAGTGCCGTTACGTGAAACAACAAGGACTGGCGGGCGTCATGTTCTGGGAGTATTTCAGCGACCCGAAAACGTATTTGCTGAGTGAGATCAACCGGGATTTGAAGTAGGCTGACACGAACGATCAGTAAATTTGTCCCCTGGACTGTTTCCTTATCCCGGATTGCTTATCGATTTATTAAACAGAGGACAGTACCTTTCTGCCTGTTGTAATAAACCCTTTGTCTTCCTGTATGAAACCTGTACTCTTCATCTTGTTGGTATGTAGCTACCTCATTGCTCATGGGCAAACGGACCGATTGGGCATGAAGGAGTACACGTTTTTACAGAATGAACGACAACGCGCGGACAAAATCGTAGGCGACGCTCCCCAACCTCCACTCGACAGTCTGAAGAAAGCCGAACAGATTCTGCTCGACGCCCTGACCTACTACCATCGCCCCGAGGTTCAGGAACTGGCAAAGAATAATTCCTCTCTGTTTGCCCGTAAGGGTGATATTTCGTACGACCTGGCGGTCATTCAGGCGAAAATGAACCAACCGGACAAAGCGGCCCAAACGTTGACATATCCGCTTTCCGGCAAATTAGCATCCGCCTACGCCGGTTTTATCAATGATGAACCCGCTTTTGCCAGCGTTCGGCACCGACCGGCCGTCGCGGGTTTATTATCCAAGGCATTGGCGGGTGACCGCCTGTTCAATTCCAGTGCCCTGAAGACCCCATATCAGGTCAATATCAGCGAGGACGAGAAAGTGGCGGGTCTGTCGAAGTTGTGGTCAGAGGCTAAATATAACTTCGCTTATTTTGACCATCTGCCCGACCTCGACTGGGACAAGCTGTATCTAGACTACCTGCCCAAGATTCGCAATACCCAATCGACGGCGGAGTATTGCCAGGTACTGAAAAACTTCTGCGCGCAACTTCACGATGGGCACACGAGTGTCTGGGCCAATGACCCAAAGCTGGCCGACTTGCTGTCACGACGTCCACCAATTGGAGCGGTGTTGATTGAGGGTAACGTAGTAGTAGAGAATGTGTTGAGCGATAGTCTGCTACAAACCGGCATTCGTCCGGGTCTTGCCATCGTCACGATCGACGGTATCCCGACCATCGAGTACGCCGATCGATACGTACGGCCCTACCAGAGCGGATCGACGGTACAGAATGTCGATGTGCAGACGTATCAGTACAATCTGTTGCGCGGCCCCAAAGACAAACCGGTTGTCATTACGTTCCGCGACGCCCGTGGTCAATCGTTTACCCGAACACTGCCCCGAACGGGTTACGGCAACCTAAAACCTATACCTGCTTTCCAGTTTCGGATTTTACCAGGAAACGTAGCGTACGTCCAGCTCAATAATTTCGAAAATGATCAAGCGCTTAATGGCTTCAAGGCCGCTTTCGATTCTATTGCCACCACTAACAGCCTGATCCTGGATGTTCGACGTAATGGGGGTGGGGACAGTGGCTACGGCTGGAATATTCTGGGCTATCTGACCGACAAACCCATGAAAACCGGCTCATACGAATCCAGAATTTACAGCCCGTTACGCCGGGCGCGGGGCGAAGGGGTCGTACTGGAATCGGTCGAGTCAGGAGGGAACTGGCCTCCCAACGGCAAGCGTCTTTACACAAAGCCGGTAGTCGTACTAACGAGTGGCCAGACATTTTCGGCGGCCGAAGACTTTGCCGTGGTCTTCGACGTCATGAAGCGTGGCACAATCATTGGCGAACCCACCGGCGGCAGTACCGGACAGCCGCTGGCGTTTTCACTGCCGGGTGGCGTTATGGCCCGTGTCTGCACCAAGCGGGATATGTATCCGGACGGTACCGAATGGAATGCAAAAGGAATACAACCCACGCTGCTTGTCAAACCTACCCTGGTCGATTATCAATCCGGACGCGATACGGTACTGGAGGCAGCCTTGGCACATCTAGGGTCCACCTCAACTAAACATAAAGCAGGAAAAGGCAAATAAATCCAGCCACCACTGACCTCGCTCCTTGGTTTCGTAGATCATCCGGTCCTTTTTCTTTTTAAACGTTGTTTCCACGAGTTTATAGATGACTCCCTGCTTGCCTGCGGCTGGAATTTTAATTTATTAATCAGCTCATTTTGTGAGCAACAATTGCCAATTGCCCTAACCGCCGATGGTTGATCCAGAAATAACCCGACTCTCCCGGCTGGTGGCGTTACTGACGTTACTGCAAACAAAACGAATCCTGACGGCGACGGAGCTGGCGAAGCGCTTTTCGGTTAGTACGCGAACCATTTATCGCGATATCAGGACGCTTGAGCAGGCTGGAATCCCCATCGTGACCCAGGACGGAAAAGGCTACGCGATGCTGGATGGCTACCGATTGCCGCCGGTTATGTTCACGCGGGAGGAAGCCATAGCCCTGCTCACAGCAGAAAAGCTAACCGCTGGTCTTACCGATGCTTCTACGGCGCAACTCAGCGGGGCCGCTATGGATAAACTACGAGCCGCGTTACGTCGCGCCGACCGTGACCATCTCGAAAGCCTCGACCCGCACATTCAGGTACTGGGGGCAGTGGGACAATCGAACCGGCCTAATGCGTACCAGCAGCTAGTGATGGCGATTACCAACCAGCGCGTAGTCCGCCTGAACTACCTTGCCGCTGATTCGGGCTCACCCACAACACGCGACATAGAACCCATTGGGCTTTACCTGAGCCAGCAGTGGCACGTCGTCGCCTTCTGCCGATTGCGGCAGGCGTTCCGGGATTTTCGCCTTGACCGTATTCAGCATCTGGTTGTTAGTGAGGACGTTTTTGCGGCCCGGCCCGAAACGCTGCAACAGCACTGGGATGCTGAGGCCAGTCGGCGATCAAGAGAAAAAGTCGTTATCAACTTCCAGCCCGCAGCCGTCCAGCCCGCCCTGGCACAGCACCTGCACGATACCAAACACCAGTATGGCTGGATAGATGAACAGCTCCTCCCCGACGGTAGCCTGGCGATGTCGTTTCTGATCGGGGATCTGCCTTACCTGGCCACCTGGTTATTACCGTTCGCGGGGGCAGTTACCATCCTGGAACCACCCGCCCTGCGGGATCAGTTGCGTGAGTTAGCCCAGCGGGCACACGATTTTTTTTGCGCCCCCAATCGACCTATGACATAGGGCTGTCAGTGGGTGGTGTGACCTTTGTTAAGTCAAACGACAAGCATTCTCACCCCTCATTTTTCAACTATGTTTAACGTATTGTCTGATATCAACTGGCTTAGTGTTCTTGCGGCTTTTGTTGTTTATTTTCTGCTGGGATCTCTGTGGTATATGTTACTTTTCCCGAAGCCATACCGTATTTCATTGGGTCGGGACGCGAATGAGCCCCAAAGCCCGAACCCGCTCTATATTGTTGGCCCAGCCGTCTGCGCGTTGATCATAACCGTAACCTGCGCTGTTCTTTTACAGGCGTTGAACGTAACATCTTACAGTGATGCGTTGCAGTTTATACTGATCATCGGCTTTGGCTATCTGTTTACCAATACCGTCAACATTGCCATCAATCCCAACATACCCCGGCCTTTCCTGTACGGAATGATAACGGGTAGCTATCATCTGATTGGCATGATCCTCGTCAATATGATTCTGGTCGCAATGCGTTGATAGCTGATATAACATTTGTTTTCTGTCATCCCGACCGGTCCGCCGGCGCGGGATGACAAAAGAATCGGTGTCATCTGATGCACAAAAACCTTTATCCTCGTTTTTATTTATGTCAATTACGTTCGCGCAGCGGAAACACCTCAGATAAATATGGCTGATCAGGAGATTGAAACGTTCTGTCCGACAAACCGGCAACAGTGGCGGGAATGGCTCACTGAGCATCACACCACGAAACAATCCATTTGGCTTATTTACCACAAGAAAAACTCCTCTGTTACGGGGATAACATACAGCGAAGCCGTTGAGGAAGCGCTTTGCTTTGGTTGGATTGATAGTACGGTAAAACCCATTGATGCGGAGCGGTACCGGCAGTTTTTCAGCCGCCGTAAACCCGTCAGCACCTGGTCGAAAGTTAACAAAGACCGTATTCAGCGACTGGTTGATAAGGGCCTGATGACGAAAGCCGGTTTCGACAGCATCGATACCGCCAAGCAAAATGGCTCCTGGACGATTCTGGACGATGTGGAAGCGCTGGTCATGCCCGCCGACCTGGCCGAAGCGTTTCGGGCAAGACCGAACGCCGAACGCTATTTTTTGAGCTTGTGCCGATCCGACAAACGAAATCTGCTACAGTGGCTGGTGCTGGCCAAACGGCCGGAGACTCGGCGCAATCGGATTACCGACATCGTCGAATCCGCCGATCAGAACCAAAAACCAAAAGCCTTTTTGTGGACTAAGAAACAGCTCGCGGTCGATGATGAGGAAACGTATCAGAAACCGACAACCGATCAATCCTAACTGTACAGATGATTCCTGTAGCTAGGAGTCTCTTTTTCCGTAGTGTATTATCTTTGTGCTGTCTACTAAGCCCTTTTTCGAAAGGGCTTAGTAGACAGCAGGAGGACGACCTCCCCCAGAGCGGGAAGCGCATTCGGGACGGCCCGGTTCTTTTAAAAACCGTCTTAGTCATGTCCTGGATTTATTTAGTTGTCGCGGGTCTGTTAGAAGTTGTCTGGGCCTACTTCATGAAGCAGTCGGAAGGTTTTACCCGGCTCATTCCCTCTCTCATTACCGTTGTTGCCATGATGGCCAGCTTTGGTTTGCTGGCCCTAGCGATGCGCACCCTGCCGCTGGGCACGTCTTACGTCATCTGGACGGGTATTGGGGCAGTGGGTGCCTTTATTGTGGGCATTCTTCTGCTTGGTGAGCCAATGAATGCCACTCGGTTGCTAGCCGCTCTTTTGATTGTTGCGGGACTTATTCTGATGAAACTTTCGTCGGGTCACTAGGTCAGGCCAATCGCTGAATCTTTGTGGACAGCTTCTCCCCTGCCACTTTCCTCGTAATTTAGCGCTGGCAAAAATATCGCACCGCGCGAACTAACGCGCCGGTGTTCACTTAAGGTGTTGCAGAAATTAACTTATCTGCATCCAACTAACGTAGTACCATGGCAACATCCGCAGACACGATCACTGAACTTATCAAAACCCGCCGGAGCATTTTCCCGCCCAGCTATACCAACCAGGAAATTCCCCGTGAACTGATTGAACAGGTACTCGAAAGTGCTACCTACGCGCCCACGCACCGCCTGACCCAGCCCTGGCGTTTCACCGTTTTCCGGGGTGAAGGCTTACAGAAACTGGCCGATTTCTTCGGTGATGCCTACAAAGCACAAACGGCTCCAGAAGCGTACTCGGAAGCGAAATACGAAGGTGTGCGAACCAAAGTACTGAAATCAGCCTGCGTCATGGCTATCATCATGGACGTGCACAGCGATAAAGTACCGGAATGGGAAGAAGTTGCTGCCGTGGCCTGCGCCGTGCAGAATATGTGGCTGACGACAACGGCCCTGGGTATTGGGTCGTACTGGAGCTCGCCAAGCAGCCCGGCTCGTCTGCACGAGTTCCTAGGTCTGGGTGATGATCAGAAATGCCTGGGTTTCTTCTACATGGGCTACCACAACGCCGAGCCTAAACCCGCCGTTCGCAAACCCATCGAAGAAAAAGTAAGCTGGGTCGAAGCGTAGAACTTTTTTGTCTTTTCTGTCATGGCTCCGGCCACCCAGCCCAACGACAGGAGAGATAGTAAACTTGTTTCTTTTCAAGTCTTAATACCCCTAAATCCCCTAAAGGGGACTTTGCTCATTCTCGGACAGAGTCCCCTTTAGGGGATTTAGGGGTATTAACACAGTTTCTGATATCCTTCCTATCGTCAGGATGACAAAAACAAAGTAGAATACGTAACGACTTTATTTAACCTGCTGGTAATAAACCAGCTTGTGTTCAGGCACCAGTTCGGGATGTAGAATCTTGATCAGGTCGGCCAGGACCAGGTGGGCGTTGACAGCCCCAGACTCCCAGTAGTCGTTGGCACCTTTGGCGTTCACGCGCTTGTTGTAGTTGAATACCTGCCCCGTTTTGAACGACTTAAAATCGCCGTAGCGAACGTCCTGCGCCACGATGTCCGGCTTGGTGGTAGCCGTACCAACGTTCACCCAGTAATCGGCGGTGAGGGCGACGGGATAAACAGCTTCAAAACTCAGACCGAGTCCCCCCTGCCCTTTCGTGTCGTTCCAGTGATACGTACTGCCTGCATCCCGAAAAAACTGCGCCATGTAACTGTCGCCGTAGGGCACAAACCACGAATCTTTGTAGCTCATACCCGCAATCACACTGGGCTTTTTCGTTACGTTCTTCGTCAGGGTAGCCAGTCGGTTATACTCCGTTTCGACTTCGGCAAACGTCTGATTGACCAGCGCTTCTTTATCCAGCAGGACAGCCACCAGCTTGACCCACTCCGCCCGCCCCAGCGGGGTCGTCTCCAGCCATTCGGAATTGATCAGTACCGGCACCCCCGCGCGGGTTAATGTCTGGTACCGATTGAGCTGCGCCGTGGGGCTCCCCGATACCATCAATAGGTCCGGATGCATGGCAATCAGGGCTTCTTCATTGAGCGTCTGATCTCCGCCAACTTCCTTGATTTTCCCCTCGGCCACTCGCTTTATTACCCGGGGCGACGAAATGTAAGCCGCGTTATCAACGCCGACCAACACGTCCTCCGCGTTCAGAAAACTGAGCAAACCAATGTGCATTGATGACGACGTAACCAGGCTGCGAATGGGCGTTTCGATCACCTGACCTGCTGGCAGATTCGTCGGTTTAGGGGTTCCCCGGGGGATCAGCACGTACGTCGCCGTGTCTTTGTCGGCGGCCGCTGAGTTGAAAATGCGGACCAGTTTGTACCCGTGGAGATATTCAACCGAAAAGCCTTTGGCGTGCCGAACGGAAACCTGCCCTGTGGACGAATTCGTCTGACGCCTGTCGGTCACCGGAGTTTGTTCAGTTGTCTGGCGGGAACGGCAGTGGGTGAGAAGGAATAGCAGCACCAACAGGGGCAGCCAGGTAGCACGGAGAGGTGGGCAACATTGGGTAGGCATAACGCGCCAAAGGTAACAGGATTGAGCCAATGCTTTTCTACCGGCCAAAAGCAGGTTGATCGATTACTGAAATTACACGTACCTTTGACGCACAACTTTAGGGGTGTCGGTTCAGGAACGAGCCGACTGAGACAATACCCTTATTACCTGATGCAGTTTATACTGCCGTAGGAAAAAGTTAGCTCCGCTTGCTGCTCTGACAGACCGCGGTCTTTTCTCTCCCCTGAGGTTGCTATCATTCGTTAATGCAACCCCGTATGACCGCAACACCCCAATCCATCTGGAATGACGTTGAGCAGATTCGCTCGCAGTCGCCCCTTGTGCAAAGCATTACCAATTTCGTTGTCATGAACAACACGGCCAATGCCCTGCTGGCACTGGGTGCTTCGCCGGCCATGGTGCATGCCAAAGACGAAGTGGCTGATTTCGTTACCATTGCCAGCGCGCTGGTTGTTAATATCGGCACGCTGGATCAGAACTTTGTCGCCGGGATGCGTCCGGCTGTCCTACGAGCCCGCGAACTGAATAAGCCCATCATCTTCGATCCGGTCGGCGTAGGCGCTACGTTCTATCGCAACCAGGTTAGCCGGGAGCTGCTGGACCTGGCCCCGCCAACCGTGATCCGGGGCAACGCATCGGAGATTATGGCACTGGCGGGTCTGAACGCGAAGACCAAAGGTGTCGACAGCATACATGGATCATCGGCGGCTCTCGACAGTGCTCGTCAGTTAAACGCCGAACTGGGTAGCATCGTGGTCGTGAGTGGTGCCGAAGATTATATCGTCAGCGCGGATCAGGTCGTAACCGTTGCCAACGGTCACACGATGATGACGAAAGTAACGGGTATGGGCTGTACCGCCACGGCGCTGATCGGGGCGTTTGCGGCTGTCAATCCCAACTATTTTCTGGCCGCCGTACACAGCATGGTCGCGATGGGGCTGGCGGGAGAACTGGCCGCGCGTCGGTCACCCGGTCCCGGCAGTTTGCAACTCAACTTTCTGGACGCGCTCTACCAACTAACAGCGCAGGACGTAACGGCTCACCTCAAACTAGGGCAGCTATGAACGTAAACGACCGCGTCTACCTGGTAACCGACAGCGTTATCAGCCAGCGGGCGGGCCATACGGTCCCGTTTGTGGTGGAAGAAGCCTGCCGGGCGGGTGTCGGCTGGGTGCAGCTCCGCGAAAAGACGATGTCGACCCACGCTTTTGTTGAGCTGGGTCTTACGCTCAAAACCATTACCCAACGCTACGGTGCCCGGCTGCTGATTAACGACCGGATCGACGTGGCGCTGGCCATCGACGCCGACGGTGTTCATATCGGGCAGGATGATATGCCTTACCCGATGGCCCGTAAGCTATTGGGTCCGGACAAACTAATTGGTTTGTCGATTAATAACATGGCCGAACTGCTGGCCTCTCAGGCGTACACCGATATCGATTACCTGGGCGTAGCGGCCGTTTTTGCCACGCCGACCAAACTCGATACTGTCAGTGAACTCGGCCTGCTGGGCTTACAGGCCATTTGCGCCCAAACCCACCTGCCAACGTTCGCCATTGGCGGCATCAACGCAGCTAATAGTCAACCGATCATGCAGACCGGCGTAACGGGCGTAGCCGTCGTGTCAGCCATTTGTGGGCATCCGTCGCCCTACGACGCAGCCCGTGAACTCATTCAACTTACCCAAGCCTATGAAAACATACACCCGGGTTCTGACGATCGCCGGATCTGACAGTGGTGGTGGCGCTGGTATCCAGGCCGATCTGAAAACGATTTCGGCGCTGGGCTGCTACGGCCTCTCGGTCATTACGGCCCTCACGGCGCAAAACACGCTGGGCGTAACAACCATTCACCCCGTCCCCCCCGCTTTTGTAGCCGAGCAGATCAAGGCCGTCCTGAGCGATATTGGTGCCGATGCGATCAAGATCGGTATGCTCCACTCACCCGACATCATCCGGACTATCAATGATACGCTGCGAGAATTTGACGTACAAAACATTGTCATCGACCCAGTCATGGTGGCGACGAGTGGCGATAAGCTCCTGCAAGACGACGCCATCGACGCGCTAAAAACTCACCTGCTGCCAATGGCTATGGTGATAACGCCTAACTTACCCGAAGCGGGGGTCTTGCTGGGACGTACGCTTGAAACCTTTGACGATTTACGACAGGCGGCCAACGACCTGAGTAGCCAGTACCCCGGCGCTGTCCTGGTGAAAGGTGGCCACTTGCTGAACCGGGACAGCACGGACATTCTGTGTCCCAAACCGGGCGAACAACTTCTGTTTCCGACGCAACGGATCGTTACGCCCAATTCACACGGAACGGGCTGCACACTCTCGTCTGCCATCGCGGCCGGTTTGGCCCAGGGTCTGTCTCTTCGCGATGCGGTTGAGCAGGCCAAGACGTACCTCACCGGGGCCTTACAGGCGGGGGCAGCCTACAAACTCGGCCACGGCCACGGCCCCGTTCATCATTTCTTTTCCATCTGGCAGTAATCAAACCCATGCGCTTCACCGATCAACTCTGGCAGCAGACTACGTCCCTGTACGAAACCATCCTTTCCCACAGCTTTGTGCAGGAACTGGCCGCTGGTACGTTACCCACCACCAAGTTTCAGTATTATATCCAACAGGACGCTCTTTACCTGACTGATTTCAGCCGGGCACTGGCGCAACTGGCCGTCAAGGCAACCCGGCCCGCCGATATTCTGCAATTCACCGAGTTTGCCGCCAACGCTATCCGTGTGGAGCGGATTCTGCACGAAACGTATTTTACGCTGTACGATATTCAACCAGAAACGGCCAAAAAGCCAGCCTGCTTTGCGTACACCAATTTCCTGTTAGCGACCACGGCAACGCAATCGCTGGCGGTGGGCGCGGCCGCCGTGCTGCCCTGCTTCTGGATCTACCGCGAGGTAGGTAAATCAATCTACGCACGGACCGTCGCCCAGAACCCCTATCAGGCCTGGATCGATACGTACGCCGGTGATGACTTCGATCAGGTCGTTAGCCAGATGCTCGCGCTCACCGATCAACTCGCCGAATCTGCCAGCCCCGCCGAGCGAGATCAGATGACAGCCGCCTTTGTACAGTCAAGCCGACTGGAATGGTACTTCTGGAACGACGCGTATCAACTGGTAGACTGGTTGGTCTAATGACCACCGTATAGTAAACGTAGTGGTAGCTTTCCTGCCATCCCTCTATCTTGTGTAATCTGACTACAACGCCTGTATTTAAGCAGCAGACAATTAAAATGATACCACTGCCTATCAGCGAATTGATATTAAGTGATTTTTTGTACAATACGGTGAAAATGGGCGGGTTACCTACGACAGGATGCGCATCTCTTAGCTCGCCGGGCAGGTTTCGGTCGACACGAGAATCGCCCCGGTTGATTGTAGTCTACTTCTAAATATGATTTCAACAAAAGATTACCAATCACTACCGGATAGCAAAACCTTACAGACAATCTGTAAAGCCATTTCTATTTTGGATGCCATTCTGTGCCAAGAATGGGAATACCGCTACTACTCCTATAATGCTCATTGGGCCGACCAAGAAGAGGTATGCGAGATGCGAAACGGGCAAGGTAACCAAATGCTTGTTTTATTTCTGAAAGAGGGTTGTGCTATAAATGGGTACGCTCATGAGGCAGAACAGTCCGACAAGCAGCAAATAACCAAGAATTTACCTGCGCTGTTTGATGAGTTCATCTTTGGCGAACCGGTAAATACAATCGGTACAACCTTCTGTCTGTGGACTACAGGTATGGGCAGTTGGCAAACCGGGCAGCTTGACGGTAATGAGGACAACTCGGAAGAGATGTTGAGTATTTTCGATGGAAACCCTCAAACTTACATTGATTGGGCGAGCAAGTATTTTGAAGAGTGTTACAAAGAAAGTGGTATTCCGCTTAAAACAGTAAGCCAGATTTATGCGGGTCAGCCCTTGACGAGAGCAATGGTTTTGTCGATTGTAGAGGAGTTAGCGGATTGGTCGCAGTTGGAATCGGATTTGCAAGAAATCAATTATCCTTACAACTTTAGTTTAGATAAGATTACAAAGTGAAGAGGGTAGTTTTCCGTCGACAGGGTGCTCGCCCCTGAAGGAGAGTAGCAGCCCAGCCAAACATGTGTGTAAAGATTGGAAGTAATTTGTGTTCAGGCACGTAGCGTACGCATCCATCAACCCCTGTGTTCGTCGGGTGAACCGACCATGCAAATGAGTATTTCACGTCTCAATAGACAATAAAGGACTAACCAATGGCATCCGACCAAAATTTTGTAGACTTCGTTTTGGACCAAATCAAAAATGCAGGCGTAATAACCGCTAAAAAAATGTTTGGTGAATACGGTATTTACTCTGACGGAAAATTATTTGGACTGATATGCGACAATAAATTATTCATAAAGCCAACCAATTCAGGACGAGAATTTATAGGAAATGTTTTAGAAGCACCACCCTATGAAGGAGCCAAACCAAGTTTTTTAATAGAAGATAAAATTGAAGACAGTGAATGGTTAAGTGAATTAGTTAGACTATCAATACAAGAACTACCACTACCTAAACCGAAAAAGAAAAAATGAAATTCGACTCGCGTGAGTAAATTATTTTACATTATCACTTACGTTCCATAGATAAGTTGAACGCCCCAGGTAGACGAAATTTTTCGTTACTTTTTGCGTTTCGGATGACAGGGAGAACGGCACAAAAATCAGTCTTTTGTATGTCCAACTACTATGTGTTAGGTTAGCTTCGGTTGACAAGTCAAACCGATCAATTTGAAATCGGCAGACTTTTTACTTTGACGGTTCATAATAAGTAACCAAGCTTCTATTTTAATATTTTAGAGAGTTTCACTGTATAAAATCACTTGGGTTATGAGTCAGACATTTGACAAATTGGATACGTTCAGCAAACGCTTATTGGTCGGATCAATTGCTTGCTCTATGATATTGTTGAGTATGGCGTGTTTGATTTACTCAACAGAGAAAGTCTTCGCTCAGCCAAACAAAAACGGCAACGGCACACGGCAATCACAAACAGCAGTAGGCTTAGGTTGTGATGAGCAATTTGTGTATTGGTTTACCACTAGTGGAGAGTTTCTGAAGCAAGAGAAGAAAAGAGCAAGAGAAATTTTTTAATCTGAAGGAGAATTGGGTTTGATGAGATCTGCATTTGTCATCGCTCCGCATAGGCGGCTCTTGGGCGACAGGAAGCAGGTGTGCACGCGACGTAACTCAACCCAATAGACAGGAGGTCTAAAGGCGTAAGCCCCACCTGTTTTGTCAACTTGTGAGCTGATTCATCAGCCCTCTTGGTCGTTGAACACAAGTTCAAAATGAGGCTTGGGTATGTTCTATTTTCAGCCAGCAAACAGCGCACTTTAGAAAATAAACGACTTTTGTTCAAGCCACTTATATAACGAAATAAACGCCTAAACAGACCCGATTGAAATTTGCAGATCGGCACTTCATTCGGCAACACCACCTAGATAAGTGTTGTTATTTTTTTAGTTTAGTCCAGCATTGAATAATCTCCTCATTACATCATCTGCCCGTAACGAAAACTGGCCATGGCTACAACTACTGATTACTCAAAATTAACCGTAGACGAATTACTGGCCGCAGAAGCCAAAGTCAAGAAACATCGTATCATATGGGCCCTTGTTATCGGAGGCTTCGTTGGTATCGTTCTTTGGGCTGTTATAGCTCACGCGTCATTTGTTAAAGTAGCGATTTTGGTACTTTTTTTCGGCGGTCTGGGTAGTGGCGGAAAGAAAAACGAAGACAATTTTAAAGCCATCGAATCCGAACTTCGTATCCGCAACATTCGATAACCGATCGCATATAAAGCCGGTCTGATAGCACAGTCTTGCTCCTTTGTATTCGTCTTATCGTCTTATGGGAAAACTTATTACGTCCTGGAGCGAGGCTAAAATTCAATATCCCTCTTGTTTTTTGGCTGTAAATACCACGCCTTGCGACAGCGTGAACACCCCTATTAGTCTGACTTTTGCAGCCAGGCGTAGCGCTCGGGCAGCAAGGAAGCGCCCTCGGATGGGTAAGTTGTCTGCGTTGTGGGATCAGAAAAGTAAACAAGAGTAATCAAGAATGGAAAGCAAGATTATCGCTTTAGATCAGTCTGATGTGTTAGACAATGGCCCCTTTTACCACGGAACGAAAGTGGATTTACAGGTTGGCGATTTGCTGACAGCAGGGTTCAGGTCAAATTACAAGCCTGAAGTCATAATGAATCACATCTATTTTACAGCCCTGGTTAATGGGGCGGGGCTTGCCGCAGCTTTGGCTAAAGGTGATGGAAACGAACGTGTTTATATCGTTGAACCGACGGGCAGTTTTGAAAACGATCCGAACGTTACCGACAAAAAATTTCCGGGTAACCCAACACGTTCCTATCGCAGTCAGGCACCCTTGAAAATCGTTGGCGAAGTAACCGATTGGGTGCGACTAACCTCCGAAGAGCGTCAACTATGGCGCGAGCGATTAGCGAAACTTGAAGCAGACCCAACGTCCGAGATTATCAATTAGCCGTGATCCGTTCGCTCAGCACAGGCGGCAAGATGCTAACATCTAAATGCTCATCGGAGGGTCTGAATTTGTGTCAACCTTTATTGACACCGAAGGCAAAGCGATTGCCCATTACTCACAAAAGTAAATTCTAAGAATGGCTTACAATACTCATCTTGCGGATCAAGTGCGGGAATTCCTTTCCGAAATCCCTGACATAGCCATCGAAGAAAAGGAAATGTTCTCGGTGTTGAATTTTATGGTAAATGGTAAAACGTGCGTTTGTGTGAGTGGTGAGAATTTAATGTTACGCTTCGATCCAAAACTACAGGAAGAACTCTCTGAGCGAAATGGCTACGAAACAATGTTGATGAAAGGTAAAGAGTACAGAGGCTATTGTTACATAACTCCGGAAGGATTTAAAAAGAGAGCAGACTTTGAATACTTCGTAAACCTGTGTCTTGATTATAACAAGGTGTCAACCAAATCGAAAAAGAAAGCGACGAACCGCTGACATTGACCTTGCGTGGCCGCGCCGATTCGTTATCTTCTTTACAATTTGGGCGAGTTTCAGGAGACAGACAAGCCTTGGCGAATAGGCCCTATCGTAACGAAGTGGTCATTACTTTTAGCTTATCTGGTATTCCGTACATCATGCCTCAACACGTAGAATTTATTTTAAGGCCATGGTCAACGAACGACGTAAGCAGCCTCGTTACATACGCCAATAATCGACTTATCGCCCAGAATATGACCGACAAGTTTCCTCATCCCTACACGGAAACGGACGGTCTGTCATTTATTGAGTTTGCTACCGCGGACAGCCCGATTCATATGTTCGCGATAGCCGTTGGTCAGGAAGCGGTTGGAGGGATTTGTATTCATCCCCAAACGGATATTCACCGCATGAATGCTGAACTTGGTTATTGGCTGGCCGAACCGTTTTGGGGCAAGGGTATTATTAGCGCAGCCATCAGACAGATTGTTGACTTTGCTTTTGAATCGTATGATGTGAACCGGGTTTTTGCCAGACCCTTTGGTACGAACGTGGCGTCCCAGCGAGTACTTCAAAAGAATGGCTTTGTGTTAGAGGGGCATTTCAAAGGGACGATCTACAAAAATGGAGCGTACATTGATGAATTAGTTTACGCCGTAAGACGCTATAACTGGGAGACGACCAAAGGGGCATAGTGACCCATGAACCCATTTGCTTGCCTACTTAAACCTGCTGATTTATGGCAGTTCACATATTCCCTTTCTCCGATATCTGTTTACGATGCACCCTTACTTTGAAGTCGTAGATTTCGCTCAGGTTCTGAAATAGATCGAAAAACTCATTGTCCGCCCCCGTCGATGAGCGTGTTTTCGACGACAGGTTGCTCGCCCATTTCGGTTGGCTTGTTGACCGTACGACAGCGCTTGTGCCCAAGCTGCGTGCTGGTCGATAGATCAATGCATTGCCTATACTGGCAAGCCAAATCCTCGACAGACTAACCGAATAGTAAAGCCATATAGACACGAGTGGATTTAGGAACGTAATTCGTCTTCACACTAATCTGGAGACGTAAAATCTATCTAGTCAAGACAATGATGAACACAAACCAAACGAAGAAACTACAATTGGTTACAGCGATCCTTGCTCTACTTCTCGGACTAGAAACGTACGCTCAGGTTCCACCCGCAAACAAATACGATACGTCGTCCTACCCCGAAGATAGAAAAGCAATCGAGCTGTTGAGCCGGAAGAACGACAGCACCCGATTCCATAATGACGACTACATAGCCGTCGGACCAGAGGGACGAATATCCTATGGATTTGATGAGTGGAAAAAGGGATTTCAAGAGGAAGGAGCAACATTCAAGTCTGCTAAGCCTGTGCCAGGGACTACCACCCTACGAATCTACAACGGGGATGCGGCCGTGAAAACCTTCGTCCTGGACGTCGTATTTGCTACGACAAAAGGGGATTTCCCGATACGAGTTGTTCGAACCGAAACGTACATCAAACAAAAGGGCCAGTGGTATTTTGTGGCCGGTCAGGGAACGAGAGTCCTCGCCAAAGAAGAATACGACGAGCATATGAAACGATAATATAATTCTTAAAATCGACAGGTTTGAAAAGCTACGCACGACGACTAAGGCGGGCGGCAAGTAGCAGTGAGTACATTGCCTTATGAAAGTGACTACGTTCCCGGTTACCAGCTTCGTTGGCGGCAGTTCAGTAACGATCTACCCTACTCTGATCCAGCTCAACGACAAAAACTACCTTGTCGACTGTGGATACGAAGAATCGTTCGGTGAACTGTCTCGCCAACTCCAGCATATTGGCGTTACTCCTACCGACATTCATGCCATTCTGATCTCACACGATGATATCGATCACCTTGGTGCATTACGCCTATTCAAAGAGGCAAATCCTAATTTGCTTGTTTATTGTAGTTCGATCGAAGCAGATTCAGTTGCTGGAAACGTAAAGTCAGAACGCCTGGCACAGGCAGAATCATCCTTGGCGCAACTACCTGATACACATAAAGAGTGGGGGCAAGGGTTTATTGATAATCTCAAAAGTATTAAACGAGTGCCAGTCGATGCTGTCCTGCACGATAACCAGCGCATTGATCAGGAAATACAGGTCATATCGACGCCCGGCCACACGAAAGGACATATTTCGTTTTACGTTCCTGCTCAACGGGTTTTGATTGCGAACGATGCCGTTGTCCTTGACGACGATCAACTCGACCTTGCGAATCCGCAATTTACCCTAGACTTAAAGCAGGCGATTAAATCCGTAAAAAAGCTTAGCGAACTCCCGATCAACAGGTTAATCTGTTACCACGGTGGCATTCTGGACGCAGCCGTTCAACTACAGTTATCATCGTTACTGACACGATATTCAACTTATTTATAGCCGGGCCAAAATACCTATGCAAGCAGGGCAACGCGACTCTGTAAAGAGGAGTTGTAATGGCAGGAGTACTCCCCCGAGGCCATTAACGCTGTGAGCGCTCGCCTTGACCAACGCTGGCACAATTACAAGTGACCAGACACAAAAATTCGTTACGATCCTGCCTATCTCGGTCTAAAATGCATACAGGATGCCTCAGTGAACGTCAGTATGACACGATAGGCTTAATCAATCATACAGCTAAGCACTAGAGGAATTTCTTAAACGAGTAAGTAGACACGTTACGTTCACTAAATTAAGTATCCATTATTTTAAAATCGTTTACTATTCACCTAACAATAGTTTTATTTACCCTCATTTCACCTACCTTTTCTTAGTTGCATGAAAACATCCGTACTATTCACCTTTGTGGTTCTCTTAGGAGCCACCCTTTTTCTGGCCGGTTTCTCCACAAAATCACCCGAATCGTTGCCCGTTGCAGTTCACCTTCCTCCCGATCAAGCGTTAATCAAACGAGGAGAATATCTGGTAGGCATCATGGGCTGTAACGATTGTCATTCGCCTAAAGTGATGGGGGCGCAAGGACCAGAGCCCGTGGCTGACAAACTATTGTCGGGATACCCCGCTGACCGCCCGCTACCGGCCCGGAATGCAGACGCGCTGAAAGACTGGGTTATGTTCAACGGCGACAATACGGCCTCAGCAGGACCCTGGGGTGTTACGTTCGCGGCTAATCTGACGTCAGATCCTACGGGTATCGGCAATTGGACAGAAGAGCAGTTCAAACGGGCCCTGACCCAGGGCAAAGCAAAAGGGCTGGCAACCAATCGAATGTTGCTGCCACCGATGCCCTGGACCAACTACCGAAACATCAAGGACGCTGATTTGAAAGCTATTTTTGCTTATCTCAAGTCGACAAAGCCGGTGGCAAACGTTGTTCCTGCCCCGATTCCTCCGGGTCGCTAGTCTGAAGCTACAGCTGTTTCATTGACATAATCCAGTCTGGTTACGCTACTAACAGTAGCCTACCAAACTGGATTTTTTATGCTGTCCAGACGTTTCAGGAAAACGGTACTCACTGCACCAAAAACCGCAGTATAACATTGATGATTAAACCTTGGCACTCCTCAAACCATCGAGTTCCGCCACTGGATTGACCAGAACGAGGCTCGTTAACAACATGGCATCGGCCTTTTGGGCACCGGGTAAGCTATGCTTAGAAACTTTCGTATTCATACCGCAATACAACGCCCGGAGAGACCGCCCGAGTTGGTAAGCCCTGTTCGTTGAACTCATACTGGATGGTGTAAATATCTCTTGGTTGAGCTTGGGTAGATGCACCAAAATTATCAATCATCGATAATTTGGTTACGTTGTTACGGCTAAACCGACGCATATCTCCCACTCCTGGAGCAATCAATCCGAAGAATGGATTCAATCGATTATCGTAGGTAAAATCAGAGGCCGTTCGATACGAGCTACCCGACTGGCTTATGGATCGGGTCATGTTACCACCGGCAAATGTTTGCTCGTAAGACGAGCTTGCCGACGTTTGTGGCGACGTATTGGTGAAGCTGACAGGTTGATTCTGAGCGTCTAATGTATACGCAGATGTCGTTATCGTTCTGAGCGGGGTGTACTGGCCATTGGTTGTCGTCAGCAGCGAAACGGTAGTACGTATTTGCCGTAGGGCATCATCGTAGGTAAACGCGGTTTGCTCCCCAGTGATATTGTCCCTGGTGACGTACGTGTACCGAATGTTGGTAACTCGGTCGTTGGCATCGTACGTAAATTTAGCCGTGTCGCCTAAGTACACATAACCGGATTGCCGACCTTGTTTGTCGTACAAAAAATCTGTCGTGCCCGGTAAGCCGGGGGAAGTGCTGATGGTTCGTTTTAGCCGTATGCGGGGCTGGCTCGGATCGTTCAATCGAGCAGCTCCCAGGCGCAGCAGTTGCGGCTGTTCTGGCTCGTTGACGGATTGATTTTCGGTACAGGCACTCAGGCCTGCAAGCAGGCTTAGCCCTAGTATTGTCAGAATACGCGCAGCGTGAAACATGGTTGAAACTGTTTAGTTGAGTGAAAAAAGTCCGGTTACCGGAGGTGCTTAAGAAGATGGTAACGGGTTGTCAGTCAACCGTACTGGATCACTGCTGCCCGTCGGGGCGACAGACACGGCAACGCCCAAAAGTGTTGCATTCGTCAGATTAATTCTGCTTAGTAGATTCGCCAAGAATCGAGGGAGACTTGTCGACATGTCAAGTCTTGAACCGGCTTTGAGTAAGCCGGGAGTAGCGGCCCGAATGCGGGCCGAGAGTTGAAGAGATTTGTCTACGCGGATAAGGGGTTCGTTTTTAGACCAAGCCACGGCGGACTGTTCCCGAGCCGTACACTCCCATTGATCAATCTATTATTTTACCATTTCTGTAGTCAACTCGGGTATTGCCTAGAGAATGACAGGATAAACTGCGTACCGCCCTCTATCGGCTCGATCACGGAAAGCCGCCCTCCTAATAAGTCACACAGTTGTCTCACAATAAGTAAACCGATTTCCTCCCCGGATGCCAGTTGGTGTCCGGCGGATAAACCAGGCCCCGTGTCGGTAACCGTCAGATGCCATTCGTGCTCACTCACGCCAGTTTGCCAATCTAGTTGCACTCCGCCCACCCGCGTATACTTGATAGCATTTTGCAGCAGGTTCTGAGCAATCCGATAGAGCTTAACCCTATCGCCTTCAATCACCATAGAGCTAACTCCCTGCGTTCGGAGCCATAAGTTCTTTTCCTGGGCGACAGGTCGCATTACTTCGGTCAATTCGTTCAATAGATCGACTACATCAAAGCTTGTTAGTTGCAGTTGTTCCCGACCAGCCTCAAACCGGGTCACGTCCAGCAACTGGGTGAGTAGTAGCTGAGCTTGTTGAACGTTACGTTGCAGTATACTCATCATCCGTTGCCGCTCCTTCGGTGTCCGGGCCCGGAAGAGTAAATCAACAATCCCCCTAACGATACCAAAATAGCTTTTTAGGTCGTGCGCGCTTTGTCGTAGTAGTTCACTTCGCTGGTCAATTTGTTGCTGTAGTTGCTCGACCTGACTGGCGGATTTCTTCTCAACTACCAGCTCAACATCCCTGCCCCAATCAGTCGAAGCGGGTACTGGGTTATCAACTACTACTTCTAGCTTTACCAGTTGCAGTAGTTGATCGATCCGTGTCTGGGAGTCCTGTATTTGTTGTTGGCGACCCTGGTAACGCTGTTGAAGCAGCAACAGCCGGCCATTCGCCTGGAGTACCTTTGAGCGGGCCAAAGCCAATTGGTGGACCATCTGATTATGCATCAGCGACAGAGGGGATGACGGTGTTGATTCCAACTTAGTAGGCACGGGGGTAGGCAGACAAGCCCGTTGTAGTCACGTTAACAGTTATTTGTCATACGATAAGTAGAATTGAATAGTTTTGGTCCGGCTTTTACTTTTCTCCTCAGTGGCCAAAAGTTATTCTGGTTGGGGTTCTCCGTCGTTCCTGGGCCGCGATAGTATACGGAGTTCGTTGTTTGCCGCCAGGTCTTTCAAAACCGCTCCGGCGTAAGCCACAGGCACTTTCGTCTTTGCGCACCTTAAGCCAGGTGTTTGCTGAAACCTTACCAGCTGCCACGATAGACTCGGATGATTTCCCTACTGACTAACGTAAAATAAATTCTATAACAAAGTGGAAAACGGATTGGGGCAGGCTGGTGTCGTGCCTGATGTCATCGCGGAGAAAGATCAGGCGCTCACCAAAGCGCAGCAACTATACTGGTTGCCCAAACTAGGTACTACCTCTAGTGTAGAAGAAAAAAGAAGATTCATGGGCGGTTGAATCAGTTACCGAATAAGCTGATCACCCCATAACTTAATCACCCGTAAGCCTAAGTTTCTGCCTTCACGGCGGCTAGAAAGATACTGGTCGGTCCAAGTGATTAGTTTGTACCGCACGCAGACGATTGACAAGCAACCAGCATCGCCGACGCTTGTGTGCTCCCGGGCGAGCAGAAACCTGACCTTCAGACTCAAAAACAATTTACGACGATGGGCAGTCTTACTTATGCATTTTTACTCAACCATGGTCTGGTTTTATAATATACCCTCCTGGCTTTTAGCTGCCCTACTTGTCATCGTTACCACAAGCATTTCCTGGCTATGCATGCTGCTGATTCGGCGACCTTTACAACGTAGCGCGGTGGCGGCCCTGATTGATAATGGTACGGTGGGCTGGTTCTTTTCGGGTGTAACTATTTTGTATGGCCTGCTGCTGGGCTTACTGACGGTGGCTACCTGGCAGAATTTTACCCAGGCGTCAGCCTTATCGTCCCATGAAGCCGCTCAACTCTCGGTGCTTTACCGAAACTTAGGCGGCTACGCCCCCACTCAGCGGCAGCCATTGCGGGACCAGCTACGTCGCTACACCGCACACATTGTAGAGCGCTCTTGGCCTCTCCAGCGGCAGGGTCTCATTGATGATTCTGAATCAGACGAATTCTTACGATTACAGACGCTACTACTGGCCTATGCCCCCGACACGGTGGGCCACGAACTGATCCATCAACAGGCCCTGCAAGCCTTCAACGACTTAGCCGAAACTCGTCGGCTACGGGTGGAAGCTATTAGTGGCGGGGTACCGGCGGTCATCTGGTGGGTTGTCCTGATTGGCGCTCTGGTGACGCTTGTGTTCTCAGGGTTGTTTGTCATGCCTTCGTTTTGGTTTCACGGACTGTTGACCAGCCTGTTAGGCATTATGCTGGGATTGTTGATCTTTCTAATCGTTGCCCTGGACCACCCTTACTGGGGAGAGGTAAGCGTAGGTACGAAAGCCTATGAACTGGTGCTACAAAAGGTGATGATTATCCCCTAGTGAGGTGGTCACTATCCATAGTCCCGTGGCGATTGAGCACAAGCCCCTGTACAATTCAGCGAGAAAGGCACTAGTGACGGATTGAGATACTATCTGCACGTATTCCACAGTCAGTTTATCAATCCACGCTGGTTTAATTGATCAGAGGTTTACTACGGCACAGGTAATACACCCGTGCGGGTTGTACCAGATTAAGTGGAGCGGTACTCAACGCTGCTTAAAGGAAGTTCTAAAATCCAGCGGGGATTGAGTAGTTTTGGCTTTGAACAGCTTGCTAAAGGATGGCAGGTGTTCAAAGCCTAATTCATAGGCGATTTCACTGATGCTCAACTCAGTGGTGGATAGCTTTACTTTCGCCCGCTCAATCAGCTTGTCGTGAATGTGTTGCTGGGCCGTCTGGCCAGTTAATACCTTGAGTAAACTGCTTAAATATTTTGGAGAAACGTGCAAGGCATCGGCAAGATAGCTGACCGTTGGCAGTCCCTTGTTTAGTAGATCACGCTGGCTAAAATAATCCGCAAACACACTTTCCATCCGCTCCAGGAGCTGATGATTCGCCTTCTCCCAGGTCATAAACTGCCGGTGGTAAAACCGATCAGCATAGTTCAGCAGGGTTTCCAGATGCGAGATGATAATGCGCTTGCTGAAGGTATCCAGGTTGGATCGGCATTCTTGTTGAATTGCTTGAAGAGTCGTGATTAAAACAGCCTCTTCCCTATCCGCGAGAAACAAGGCTTCGTGCACCGAATACCCCCAGAAATCGTAGTGATTAATCGTTTTGCCCAGGGAAGTATTCCAGAGAAAATCGGGATGGATGAGCAACATCCACCCCGACTGGTTAAGTTGAACCGTACCCGGATCAACGGAAAGACTCAATACCTGGTTGGGCGCGATGAAGGACAGAATGCCCTCGTTATAATCATAGGTTTGCTGGCCGTACTTCAGTTTGACCTGCTGCGCGTTAGCAACTCGTTTGAGGCCCATGCAATAGAAATCGCAGCACCAGGATTCCGGTTCGCTTAGCTTTAAGCTGTCTACGGATTCCAGGTTGAATACGCTGATCAGCGGGTGCTCGGGACTGGGCAGTTGCCGATACTGGAGAAACTCGCTGATGGTTTTATAGCGTTTCATTGGTTCAGGGTTCTGTTCGTATTTCCAGTACTAATTTACCCCGTACATGTTTGGTTTCGCTTTGGCGATGGGCCTCGGCTACCGCCTGTAACGGATATACCTGGCTCACGACGGCTTTTACCTTCCCCTCGTCAATGAGCTGAGTCACCTCATCCAGGGATGAACTATACGTAGTTACGCTGCCTGCCCCAACCATGGTCGCCGTCGCATTCTTGGCAGACAGCGCCTGCAGAAACTCCTGGCTAAAGGGCTCATCCAGATGCGTACACACAAAAATACTACCCTCTTTCATAACGGCAACCGATGACAACCTGAGCCGCTCATCACGAACGGGCGAGGCATTAAAGACCACATCGATGTCGTTCAGCAATTCCGCAAACGACTGGTTGCGATAATCGATCACTTCATCGGCACCCAGCTCACGTAAAAAATCAACGTTGTGAGCGGACGCCGTTCCGATCACGTAGGCCCCTTTTGCCTTGGCGAATTGCACCGCCAGATTACCCACACCGCCTGCCGCTCCGTGAATAAGCACCCGCTGCCCTGGCCCTGCATGACCCAGATCCACGATCCCATTCCAGGCGATGAGGGCGCAGGAAGGCAGCGCACCGGCCTCGTTAAACGAAATTCGCTGCGGCATCCGCCAAAACTGACTGGCCTTGGCCGCAACGTATTCCGCGTAACTGCCGTCGCCAGGAAAGTTGGGAACGCCGTAGACGTTGTCCCCCTTTTTAAACCGGGTGACTGCGCTACCGGTTTCTTCGACCAACCCAGCCACGTCTAATCCCAGCCCCAGGGGTAATTTGAGAAATGAACGTAACACGTCATTACCGCCTTCACGTATGACGTAGTCAGCGGGGTTAACGCTGCTAGCGTATACTTTTATTAAGATTTCGTCTGCGGCAGGAACCGGTTTTTCCACCTCAACCAACGTCAGTACGTCTGGCCCACCAAACTCAAAAATGCGAATCGCTTTCATCGTTCTGATTTTGTTTATGCAAAGGTGGGCACGATTATCAGGAGCGATTTAGCCGAACTACGGTTTGGTTTAGTCGAAAGTCAGGACCGCATTGTTTAGTGCAAATCTGGGCAAGGGTCAGGGGTGCTCGTGCCCGGTAAGCCCCGAATCTGGTGTATACCCACAGCTGATGTATACAGGAAACCGTCTGCGTTTATCAACCATTGACAGAACGTTACGTACCGGTTGCTGAGATAAAGAACCTTTAACGTAACGGGAGCTCACCTAAACAGTCAGGAATCGAGGAGAGTCTG
This sequence comes from Spirosoma pomorum, assembly GCF_054776615.1. Taxonomy (NCBI): domain Bacteria; kingdom Pseudomonadati; phylum Bacteroidota; class Cytophagia; order Cytophagales; family Cytophagaceae; genus Spirosoma; species Spirosoma pomorum. The sequence continues at coordinate 102,632 of NZ_BAAHBP010000003.1, read as the reverse complement.
GATGGTCGCTTCAATATCGGTCGTAAACCCTTCCCTGACCAACACGATGTTGCCCTGCTGGTTGATTAACACGTACAACGGAATCGCTTCCAGTTTGTAGGCTTCCCGGAGCCGGTCATTACCGACCAGCGTACGGAAACTGATCCCACGCTTTTGGAGCACCTTTCGGGCGACATCCAGTTGATTCGTTTCGTGGGTGATTCCATACACCTGCAAGCCCTTACTAGCGTATTTTTTGGCCAGCTGTTCTACTTTGGGCAGGGAGGCAAGGCAAGGGCCACACCAGACTTCCCAAAAATCCAGGAGTGTCACTTTACCTAGGAAGCTTGCGGACGAGACACTATCCTTTTCCAGGGAGGCTACCGTAAAGGCGGGGGCGGTTTTGCCCACTAGTTTTTGCCCGGGTTTCGTTCGATTCGTCGTCGGTAGTTTTTGTTGGTAGCGGCTCAGAAAGGCTGGTTCCTGAAAGGTAGCAGCGGGCAGGGAATCGTTCACGGTCAACGAGGTGATCTGGTAGAAGAGATCCTGTACTTTACCCAATGTCTCCTGATGCTGTCGAACGCTCATAGGTAGCAGCGTGGTTTTGTCAATGCTCAAGCGCTTAAATCGATTGGTGACGTCGTGCTCGGTCAAGTCATCGTACTGGAGTGTCAAATAGTAAAACTGTCTATCCTGCCCCAAGCTCCATCGAACCGCTTTGGTCGTATCCAGATTAACTACATCGGGCATGACCAATCGTCCCCCGGGCTGGTTGAGAAGCTGACGAATCTGGTTAGGGTCTGTCGACAGCGTATAAGTCCGGGTAGAGTCGTCCGTCTGGTAGCCCACCCGGCCATCGTAAACCACCTCACCCGCGACGCCATCCTGCCGGGATCGAAACCAGAAACCAATTAATCGGTCGGATCGATCGATGCGTAGTTCGGTTCGGCCGCTAAAGTGTCGGACCATCCCCGTAACCAGCGTGTCGGTTCGTGTCATCGTATACGCCAGCGTTTGTAAGCTCAGCTGCTTTTGTTTAACAGCGGCAATTAACTGACGAACGTCTTGGGCGGTGAGCGACTGGCCGCTCGCCAGGAAAAGGAAAAAGAAGGCGATCCGAAGCATGGGTATGTCGTGTTTAGCAGCACAAACGTAACTCCTCACTCCAGTCTCAAACGGGCAATTCGGCTAAGCCGTCAAACAATTCGACCGGAGCGGTTTGGTCGAAAAAAACGGGGGATTAGTCGAAGATGGATACCGCCCGGACCAGGCTCGGCGGGAAATGCTCTATTTTGCCTTTGTAATGCAGTAGCTATGAACCGTCTTCTGGCAGCCAGCCGAACCGAGCTCTATTTTTTCAGTATCGTTTTTGTGCTCTTCCCCATCCTGACGATGGTTGAATTTGGGGTTAATGAACCGGGGGCAACGTATCCAGCGTGGCCTATATGGGTAGAACGGGTTCTTTACGGTATCCTGGATAGCCTTCCTTATTGGCTTTACTACAAGCTGATCTTACCCACCTTGTTTGCCAAACGATACGGGTCCTTCACCTGGCAGCTAGGTCTCTTCATCGTGCTGCTGGACGTTTATCAGCACTATCTGGTCTACGGTTTGGTCATGCAGGCACAGTTTTTACCGAACGAACTGATTAAGCGGGCTCAGCGATGGTATAAAGCTCCCGTTGTTCTTCATTTCAGTATCATCTACGTGCTCCGGCAACTGTTGATGGTAACGGCGCTGGGGTATTACCGCCGAGCCACCTGGCAGCAACAGAAACTGCATGAGTTGAGCCAATACCAACTACAAGCCGAACTTGACTCCTTAAAATCGCAGTTACAGCCCCACTTTTTCTTCAACACGCTCAACAACATGTATTCGCTGGCGCTTCAGCAGTCGGCCAAAACGGCTCCCCTGATTGCCCAGCATGCCCACATGATGCGCTACGTACTTCAACAGGCCAAGAGCCATCGGGTTCCCCTGCGTGATGAGATCGACTTTCTCGCGAATTACGTCGCTGTCGAATCCGTACGCTTTTCAGAGCAGACCTCGATTCAGTTTGAGACGCAGGGAATTCGGAGCGACGTATTCATTGAGCCGCTGTTGTTACTACCCCTACTTGAGAATACGTTCAAGCACGGACTGCACCAGGAAATTACGACTGGTTTTGTCCGGATTCTGGTTGTGCTGCAGGAGCAGGACCTGATTCTGGAAACGCATAACAGCAAGCTGGGCCGGGTAACCGAGTCGAATCGCTCCGGTATCGGCCTTCAAACGACCCAGAAACGCTTGAGTCTGCTGTATCCTGGTCTTCACGAATGGCGTATTCAGGAAGATGAGTGTACGTATACGCTCTACCTATGCATTACCTTGTCGTCCCATGACTAGCTGTTTACTCGTTGATGATGAGCCGCTAGCCCGGCATATTTTAGAAACGTATATTGATCGAACGCCGGAGTTACAGCTGGCCAGAAGCTGTGGGCATGCCTACGAAGCGTTTGAGGTGCTGACCACTCAGTCCGTTGATCTGCTGTTTCTGGATATTCAACTGCCGTCGTTGACCGGCATCGAGTTTTTACGGCATCTGAAACAACCCCCGGCCGTTATTTTCACAACAGCTTACCCGGACTATGCCGTGGAGAGTTACGAACTGGAAGCCGTGGATTATCTGCTGAAGCCCATTACGTATGAACGCTTCGAGAAAAGCCTGGAAAAGTTCTTCAAACGCACCAGCCTTGTGCCGAAGCAAACGGCTCATACCTACTTCAAGGTCGATGGCCAGTTGGTCAAGCTGCTGCACGCCGATATGCTCTATGCGCAATCGATAAAGGATTATCTACTGATTCGGACGGTTGATGGCCGTTACATTACCCACATGACCATGAAAGCCCTGACCGAGTTATTACCAGAAAGCGAATTCAGACGAGTCCATCGTTCGTTTCTGGTCAACTTGGCGCACGTCAGGATGGTGAGTCGTCAGTCTTTGGAGGTGAATGGTGTCACTATTCCGATTGGTGATAGCTACCGAAGTATTCTAAACGGATTTCCAGTAAAATAAACAAACGCTGGTCGTTGTTCCTCCGCAAACTAGATCAATACATAGCTTAAAATATTCGGGAGGGCATTTTGTCTTTCCAGCCTCATTCCAGTAGCGGACCGCACCTAACCCCTCCGCTGTTTTCTTGATCCGTAACACGACGTGCAGCACGGGCTCAACGCCCATCAATACATTCTTCATCCGGGAGCGATCAGCGCCAAACAGCTGTCTTATACCGAATAATTTTGTAAATTTTAGGATCGAAACCCTGATCATATAACGGTTTTTAGAAAAATTTGGCTTTTCTCCCAGCCAGATGTTTAGTCAAGGGGCCCCTCTTGAAAACCATTAACCCAACTCAACCGAATTATGAATTTAATTCGCTCCGCGCTGCGAAAACCAATTACAATTCTGGTGGTCGTGGCGAGCTTGTTCTTTTTTGGAATCAATGCCATCCGTAACATCAAAGTTGACATTTTCCCGAAGCTCGACCTACCCGTCATTTACATCTCCCAACCGTTTGGTGGTTACACGCCCAACCAGATGGAGTCTTTTTTTGGGAAACAGTACGTTAACCTCCTGCTTTACGTATCGGGCGTTAAGAGTATTGAAACCAAAAATATTCAGGGGCTTACCCTGATCAAGCTATCGTTCTACGAAGGAACGAATATGGCGCAGGCAGCCGCCGAAGTGTCGGCCTACTCCAACCGGGCCCAGGCCATTTTCCCACCGGGTTCGCAACCGCCGTTTATCCTTCGCTTTGATGCCTCGACGCTTCCCGTCGGGCAGCTGGTCCTGAGCAGTCCTAAACGCACAAACAATGAATTACAGGATCTGGCGAACGTGTACGTTCGGGCGGGCTTCAGCTCGATTCCGGGTCTGGTAGCCCCGGCTCCCTTCGGTGGTAACTCCCGGTCCATCGTTATTAAAGCCGACCCGGCTCTGCTGCGCTCGCACAACCTGACCCCCGATCAGTTGGTGGCAGCCCTACGGATCAACAACCAGGCTAGCCCGGCCGGTAACGTGCGGGTGGGTGATTTAAACTACTTTACGCCCGCCAACACAACGGTCAAAAATATTGAGGATTTCGGCAATATCCCGCTGTACACCGGCTCGGTTCAGAATCTGTTTCTGAAGGACGTAGCGACTATTGAAGATGGTGCCGACATTACGCAGGGTTACGTACTGGTTAACGGCAAGCGTTCGGTTTATCTACCGATCACTAAGTCGGCCGATGCCTCCACCTGGGAAGTCGTACAGAATCTGAAAGCGGCCCTTCCCCGTTTTCAGGCGTTACTACCCGAAGACGTTAAGCTCACGTATACCTTCGATCAGTCGGTCTACGTCATTAACTCCGTCGAAAGCTTGCTGACGGAAGGAGCCATTGGCGCTGTTCTGACGGGACTAATGGTCTTGCTCTTCCTGGGCGACGTTCGGGGAGCGCTGATTGTGATTATCACCATCCCGACCTGTATCATCGCGTCGGTCCTCTTCCTCTATCTCTTTGGGCAGACGATCAATATCATGACGCTGTCCGGGTTGGCACTGGCCATCGGTATTCTGGTCGACGAATCGACCGTAACGATCGAAAATATTCACCAGCACATGGATATGGGGAAACCCAAGGCACTCGCCATCTGGGACGCCTGTAAGGAAATTGCCTTCTCCAAATTGCTGATTCTATTCTGTATCTTGGCCGTGTTTGCGCCCGCTTTTACCATGACGGGGATTCCGGGTTCGCTGTTCCTGCCGCTGGCCCTGGCGATCGGTTTTGCCATGGTTACGTCGTACCTGATGTCGCAGACGCTGGTCCCGGTACTGGCGAACTGGATGATGAAGGAACATCCGCATAAAAGCAACGGGAAGGCAAACGGGCACGAAGGCATCAACGGCCATCTGAGTCAGGCGAACGGTATCAGCATTGCCAACGGTCGACAGACGAAAGACGACATCCTGCACGAAAAAGAAAAGCTGGCGCACAAAGCGGACCTGAATAACGATGGCAAGATTGGTACGTTTGAACGGATCAGGATGCGGTTTATCCGTGCACTGGACGGTATGATGACCTACCGTAAGCCAATCGTCATCAGCTATCTGATTGGGGGGCTTGCCATTGCTGCGGTTCTGATTACCATCATCGGTCGGGACGTATTACCCAAGAATGACGCGGGCCAATTTCAGGTTCGGATACGCGCAGCCGACGGAACCCGGTTGGAAAAGACCGAAACGACCATGCTAAAGACCCTCGACGTACTGAACAAGCTTGTCGGGAAAGAGAATATTGAAATTACGTCGGCGATGGTCGGAATGCACGGTGCGCAATTCTCCACCAGCCCCATCTATCTGTTCATGGCCGGGCCGCAGGAAGGTGTTTTACAGGTCAGCATGAAACATGGATTTGACAAGGACATGGACGAGCTGAAAGACGAGTTCCGGGCGCGCATGAAAAAGGAACTGCCGGGCGTTAAGCTCTCGTTCGAACCGATCGAGCTGACTGACAAGATTCTCAGCCAGGGCTCTCCCACGCCGATTGAAGTCCGGCTGGTTGGTAAGAACAAGAAGCAAAACGAAGAATACGCCAATAAGATCATTACCAAGCTGAAGCAGATTCCGTATCTGCGGGATGTGCAGATTGGTCAGTCGACGAACTACCCAACGATCGAGGTCAACATTGACCGGGTACGGGCCTCCCAGCTGGGCACGGATATCTCGTCCATTTCGCGGTCGCTGATTGCGTCGACGTCCTCGTCGCGGTATACCGAGAAAAGCGTCTGGATCGACCCCAAATCAAGCCAGAGTTACAGCGTACAGGTACAGGTCCCAGAAAACCAGATGAGCAGCATTAATGAGCTGGGCGAAATACCGGTCTTACCAAATACCAACCGTCCGGTACTGAGCGATGTAGCGACGCTGCAAAAAGGAACGACAAACGGCGAAAACGACAACCTGGGTGCTATCCCGATCCTATCCGTAACGGCCAACCTGAAAGATATGGACCTAGGCACGGCCGCCACCGATGTGCAGAAAGCAATCGACTCGCTGGGCGAAATGCCGCGCGGCCTGACCGTCGGCATTCAGGGCCTGAGTCAGGTGCTGAACGATACCCTCGCCAGCCTGCAAACGGGGCTGTTAACGGCGATTGTCGTCATCTTCCTGATGCTGGCGGCCAATTTCCAGTCGTTCAAAGTATCGCTGGTGGTGCTCTGTACGGTTCCGGCCGTACTGGTGGGTTCGCTGACCCTGCTCCTGCTGACGGGCTCTACGCTGAACCTGCAATCGTACATGGGCATGATCATGTCGGTTGGGGTGTCGATTTCCAACGCCGTCCTCCTGGTCACCAACGCCGAAGAATTACGTTTGCGGAACGGTAACGCCCTGCTGTCGGCCAAGGAAGCCGCTTCCGTCCGCTTACGTCCGATCGTGATGACCAGCGTCGCTATGGTAGTAGGGATGATCCCGATGGCGTCGGGTCTGGGTGAAGGCGGGTCGCAGTCGGCTCCGCTGGGCCGTGCGGTAATCGGTGGCCTGATTGCCTCGACCTTTGCTGCGTTATACATGCTCCCGCTGGTGTTTGCCTGGGTACAGGGCAATACCACAACCCAGTCGGTATCCCTTGATCCTGAAGATAAAGAAAGCAAGTTTTTTATTCCCTCCTCGTATGAACCGGTTAACAACTAACCCTTTTCGTAACCTGCTCCTTGTCGGTAGTTTTTTCGTTTTACAGTCACTAACCAGTTGCCATTCGCAAGAAAGTAAGGCCGACGTAGCCGAATCGGAAAGCGCGCCGGAAACCACCGAAGTATTCGCGCTCCAAAAAGGTAAACTGTCGTCTTCCTTACAGGTGCCGGGTGAACTGGTTGCGTACCGGGACGTGGATATTTACGCCAAAGTGAGCGGCTTCATCAAAACGCTGTACGTCGACATTGGCTCAGAAGTTACTCAGGGACAGCTGTTGGCTCTGGCCGAAGCTCCCGAATTGAGCGCCCAGCTCTCCTCGGCGCAGTCAAAGCTTAAAGCCCAGGAAGCGTTATCCATTGCCAGCAAGGCTAATTATGACCGGATTCTGGAAGCGAGTAAGTTCTCGGGAGCGGTCTCGAAGAACGATGTCGATCAGGCCCTGGCCAAACGTAACGCTGATCTGGCCCAGTTGGAAGCGGCCCGTTCATCCTATCGCGAAGTAGCCGACCTGAAACAGTATCTGCAAATCCGGGCTCCGTTCAACGGCGTCATCAGCGCCCGGAACGCCAGCACAGGCGCCTACATTGGTCCAACGGGGAAAGGATCCGAGTTTCCTCTATTCGTACTGACGGAGCAGAAACGATTACGTCTGGTTATCTCGGTTCCAGAAGCGTACACGGGCTACGTTGATCAAAACGAAACGGTCAGTTTCAGCGTCAAAGCCTTCCCCGACCGGAAGTTTACGGGTCAGGTGAAGCGGCAGGCGGGTGCGCTGGACAAACGACTTCGGTCGGAGCGGGTTGAAGTTGACGTTCTCAACAATGACAAGAAACTGCTGCCCGGTATGATTGCCGAAGTCAGCATTCCGCTGCCGACGCGTACCAGTACGTTCATTGTCCCCAAATCCGCCGTGGTCAACTCATCGACCGGTGTGTTTGTGGTGAAAGTGATGAACAACAAAGCAACCTGGGTACCAGTGCAAAAAGGACTGGAAGCCGACGAGAAAATGGAAATTTTTGGCAAACTAAACGAAGGTGATCAGCTCGTCATGACAGCCACCGAAGAGATCCGGGACGGTTCCCCCGTTACGCCAGCTAAAACGACCGGTAACGCCGTGCAATAAGTACTATACCCACGTAACACAAAAGCCGCTTCCTAAAGAAGCGGCTTTTGTGTTACGTGGGGTATGGGTATTCGGGTGACACTACAGTTATCTCTTGGCTGAATCGTAGCTTAAGCCAGTACCAAAGTAGAACAGGCCATATCCTTTGGGCTCTTCAAAACCCGGCACATCGGATTTGTTTTCAGCTACGACCTGATCAGAAACCGGGATCGTAAAGGGCATTTTCCCCGTCGGGTTATAGACACCGCTCACGACATCCAGCAACGCATCGGCCGTCGTACCAAACGTAGCCAGTATGGTTTTAGTGGCTCCACTGTCCAGTTCATCCAGCACCCATGGACTGGAGAAATTGATCGCCAGAACAGTCGGTTTGCTCTTGATCAACTCATTGACGTGCGCCATGTCAATCTTATTCTTTGACAGTTTCAGCTCGATAGGCTTGTCCGCCGACGCAAACAAGCCCCCAGCGCTTGGGATAAGCCATAAAAGCACCACATCCGCTTCATCTTTACTCGACACAAATTCCAGTGTGTTATTAGGAGTTACGGGCTTATGAACGGTGATCGGACTAGCCGCCCGGCCGTTGTCGTAATAGGTTTCGAAATACACTTTCGTTTTGGGTCGTAGTGGCAACACCTTTTCCGCATTACGGAGCAGCACAATCGATTTCCGCTGAGCTAAGTCGGCCTTTTGCTGAAACTGAGCATTCCCAACGAACTTCTGCGCCTTTTCCGCGTCCACGTACGGGTTTTCAAAAAGACCAAGGACAAATTTTTCGGTCAGCAGACGCACAATTGATTCATTGATGCGCGACTCTGTGATCATTCCCTGCTTTACGGTTTCCAGCAGAATAGTTGGGTCAGCCGTTCCGGAAAACAGGTCTACTCCAGCCGTCAAGGCTTTCTGGTAGCGCTGATGCAGGGAGAGATTCTCTACACCCCAGGGCATCATTTCAATTGGCCCCGTATCAGAGTTGACAATCCCTTTGAAACCTAGTTTTCTCCGGAGAAGGTCCTGAATAATTGCTTTGTTGTACGAGAAGCCGACTTCCTCAAACTCCTTCCCTTTGGGGCTGGAATAATAAGGCATGATCGCGGACGTACCAGCTTCGATGGCCGCTTTGAAAGGTTTGAGGTGATAGGCAAACATGCCACCGGGATAATGGGCGTATTTACCCCAGTCAAAGTGGGAGTCAAGTCCCTTTTCCTGTGGACCTCCACCGGGAAAATGTTTGGTTGTCATGGCCACGGACGTCTTTCCTAGTTGAGTACCCTGGAAGCCTAGCACAATCTCGCGAATCATGCTGGACGTCCAGTCGGCATCTTCCCCGAATGTGCCTTCGATACGTTGCCAGCGCGGTTCGGTAGCCAGATCGGCCATGTACATATAGCCCTTCCGCAGGCCCACGGCCGCCCACTCCTGACGGGCAATGTCGGCAAACTCGCGCGTGAGCGTCAAATCGTGCATGGCTGACAACCCTAATTCGCCGGGCCATTTTGAAAACGCCGTTGTCCCTACGCTTAACCCGATAGCCGCATCGAGGGTAATATGATTCCGGGGGTTAGACGCGACAATAGCGGGAATCCCCAGACGGGAAGTTTCGCATAATGCCTGGAGCTGATTCGCCCACTCCGCAATGGTCCTGGCCGGCGGATTGGCACGCAGAATGAAATGGCGCAGGTGATACTGGGTCACTCCTTTTGTCGTCCCTGCCGCCGACATGATCGGCACCGTCAACGGCTTACGGGTAAACATGTTGTTGGGCTGTACCAGGTCCTCTTCGTTGAACCCACTGGTAATTTGAGCTGGCCCACGATTAGCGCCGGGTGCGTTTTGCTGTAAGGCATTATCGCCCGCCATCCGGGTGGTACTGATAAGCATAAACCCTATCTTCTCTTCCAGACTCATCTGAGCCAGTAAGTTCTGGACCCGTTTTTCCACCGGCAGACGCCAGTCTTCATAAGGATCTAACTTGCCGTTTTTGTTAAGATCCTTAAAAGTTAACCCATTCTGAGTCAAAATTTTTGCCGATCGATAACCTAGTACGGGTTGGTCTGATTTCTGCGCCAGCATCGAGTTGCTGGTCAGCACACCCACCGTCAGCCACAGACATACTCTGTAAAACTCTTTGTACAGTTGTTTCATTGGGCTAAAAGGTCTGGCACCTGGAATCTCACCATCGGACAAATCCGTTACCTATGGTGGATTGGGGTTGTTAGGTGGATTGTTTTACGACTTTCGGTTACGGACAGAAAGTCGTATTCAGCCTGATTATACTAAGCCTCTTAGCTTTCTCAAACCGCTATCAAACCCTCATCACGCCAGCCATTTTCGACGATGCGTACAACCATACCGCCAATAACCAAGAAAGCCGCTCCTGGGAGCGGCTTTCTTGGTTATTGTTTCACCTGCACCGGCAGGTCTTCTAACTGAGCGTAACTAAGTTTCCAGGTGTCGTCGGTGCCTTTCTTCCAAAGGAGGATGAAATTTCCTTCGCCGAATCCGTGGGGTTGTTGGGGTTGCTCGGGCAAAACATCGACCGAAAACGTTCCCGCTTCGTAGGCCATCGTAGCATCGGTTCCGGAGCTTACTACGTTCGTTTTCAGATCATTCAGCGACGTAATGGTTTCCCGTACCCACTTCTGAGATACTTCGGACTTCCCGTTGAAACGAACATTTCCCTGCAGAAACTGGACATCTTCGGCCAGCATGCCAATGACCTTATCGGCGTTCTTGTTGTTCCAGGCTCCAATGAACTCCTGGTTTAGAGCTTGCACATTGGCCGTCTCGCCTGATTTGCACCCTACCAGCAGCCATGCGCTGATAAGTGCCAATACGATATGTTTCATGATTTTAGTGAATGTAGTTGGGAGAGTAACTGACGTACCCTCCCAAAGGTTGGCATTACCAGCTCTTACGCCGGTAAATGGATGAGCCATAGGCCGTCGACTGATCCCCGTATGACACATTGGTCAGGAAGGACGCATTCAGCACGTAAGGCGACGTTGTTGGCTTAGCCGCCACTGCTGCAGGCAGGGCAACAGGTTTGGCCGGTCCCAGTCCGTGAGCTGGAGCAGCCGCCAGAGCTGCCCGTTCTTCGACTGCCCGCTCGGCAACCATACGACGTTCGCGTTCGCGGGCAGCCTCCGCTTCGGCAGCCGCGATACGGGCTTCGGCTTTGTTCTTGTTGTCCTTGTTTTTACCAATCAGGTAGCCAGTAGTTCCACCAACGGCCCCACCAATCAGACCGCCGACCAAACGGTTTCGCCGGTTAATGAGGGCTCCGGCGGCTCCACCCGCAGCGGTTCCGATAATAACCCCTTTCGTCTGTGGTCTCATTCGCCGGCGTTGCGCCTGCGCTGGGGTATAAAACGTTACGAATAGCAACAGAGCCAGGAGTAACGCGAGTTGATTCGTTTTCATAGCAATTGATTTTACAGGTCAAACATCAACAATTGTTGTTTAGACAAACGGAAGCAGGAAAGGTTTATTTCCCTAGTCAACTGACCTACCCTAACGTATGACCAAAGCCAATTGTTCGACGGTTACGGGTTGGCGTCAAACAGTTGACCGCTTTCTGCGGTAGTTTACAGAGGATACAACCACCCACATATACTATGGCTCTTTTTGTTATTGTTCGCCATGGACAATCAGAATGGAATCTGGAGAATCGCTTCACGGGCAGCACCGATACACCCCTTACGGATCAGGGTCGCCAGGAAGCCCGAAAGGCCGGTCAGTTGCTCCATGATGATCGCTTTAGCATCGGCTTTACATCGGTCCTGAAGCGAGCCGTTGAAACCATGTCCATTATCTTGGAAGAAACTACTCAAACAGACTTACCCGTTGAGCGCAATGCCGCGCTCAACGAACGCTACTACGGTGATTTACAGGGCATGAATAAGCACGACGCGGAGCTTCAGTTTGGGAAGGAGCAAGTTTTTTGCTGGCGACGCGGGTACAGCGAACGCCCCCCGAACGGTGAAAGTCTGGCTGATACGTGCCATCGGGTAATGCCTTTCTTCAACGCTCACATTCTACCACATTTACAGAAGGGAGAGAACGTGCTGGTTGTAGCGCACGGTAATAGTTTGCGGGCGCTGATGATGCAGTTGGAAAACATTAGCCCCAAAGACATCGAACAGGTCGAACTGGCTACGGGGGTGCCACGCCAGTATACGTTCGATGGAGCGACAAAGACATTTACCTGGGTAAAGAACAAAGACGAATAATTAAGTAGCTAATCTGAGATAACCATGAAAGCAATTGTCTTAAGCGACTGGGGCGGCCCCGAGAATTTCTCCGTTCAAGATGTTCCTAAACCCACCATCAAACCCGACGAGGTCCTGGTGCAGGTGAAAGCGTTTGGCGTCAACCCGGCCGATTTCAAAACCCGAACGGGTACTACACCCTACGCAAAAAACTACCAGTCTCCGATTATCCTGGGCTGGGATATGGCGGGGGACATCGTAGAAGTGGGTGCCGACGTAACGAATTTCAAGATAGGCGACCCGGTGTTTGGTATGGTTAACTTTCCTCAGCCGGGCAATGCCTACGCCGAATACGTAGCAGCCCCCGCGACGGATCTGGCGATCAAACCAACGGCGCTTCCCTACGAAGAAGCAGCTGGTGCTCCCCTGGCGATCCTGACCGCCTGGCAGGCGCTAACGGAACATGGCGACCTCAAACCTGGGGAGAAGATTCTGATTCAGGCCGCGTCAGGCGGGGTCGGCCATCTGGCCGTTCAACTGGCAAAGGCGCTGGGTGCTTACGTGATCGGCACGGCTTCGGGTAAGAACGAGGAGTTTGTCAGGCTACTCGGTGTCGACGAGTTTATCGATTACAAAGCCACAAACGTAGTAGACGCCGTTTCGGACGTGGACATGGTTTTCGACACGGCTGGCGCTGACACCATTTTTGAGTCGGCGAAAGTGCTTAAATCGGGCGGCCGCCTGATTTCGATTGCGTACGGCGCCATGGATAAAGTGCTGGCCGAGCGTCCCGACATTCGCGCCGAACGGATTCAGGTTCATACCAGTGGCGAAGACCTGGAAACCATTAGTCAACTCGTCACCGAAGGCCGCGTCATTGTGAAGATCAGCGAAGTGCTCCCTGCTGAGCAGATCGCCGACGCGCATCGGCAACTCGAAAGCCGTCGGACAACGGGTAAAATCGTGCTGACGTTTTAAAATTCCCGTGTTAAAAAAGCGTTGGGCCGACTAAAGCTGATACGAACACGTCATTCAACTCAATTTTTGTCATTCCGAGGAACGAGGAATCTTCTGATAAATGGATATTTCTTCCCCTCTCCCGAAGATTCCTCGTTCCTCGGAATGACAAAAAAGACAGCTTACCAAAGCCGACAGATTTCAAACAGACTATTGATCTCGCTCTTTTCTGAAAGGCAACTGTACTTATTGCCGTATGTAGCGAACGTCGGCGTCCGGTAAATCTTTTGCAAACTTCTGCACGATTTCATCCATTCGCCGAAAAGCTGTTTTGTAAACAGACTTATCCCTTCCTTTAAAGACGACAGGGTCGTCCTCGATTTCGATCCCCATCACTTCCGATGACCACTGGGTCCGGAATGTGGCCACGCTGTTTTTTGCGTCAACCAGCAACCGCATCCGCCAAATGGTTTTAAGCGTGCGATTCTCCGTTGCGAACCCGTTACGCTGCCTATCGGGCCGGGCGATGACCCACCCCTGCCCTCTCAGGAAGCTCATCGTCTCTTTAAACAGCAACGAATCAGCCATGGACGATCTAACCTGAATGCTGGTTGCACCCTCCGGTATTACTTGGCCGTAACAATGGAAAGAAAGAAGAATTAAGCACGTAAAAAGTAACTTCATCATATGGGTTTTTACCGCAAAATAATGGGTAGCAGTGTGCTCGTAGGCCTTTATCGATTATTTGGTAGCTGATCGGCAACGCTTGTTACCCGGGTCGGGTCTATGGTACTTTAGGCGAAACAAAATCATCAAAATGGAACGCCTGCCCTCCGACTTACCCCTCGCTGCTTATGCTGATTAATACGTTTGTTTCAATAACTAAGCCCTAGCTTTGCCGCCGATTTAGCCACATCCATTTTATAGTGATCATTCATCAATACGTCCCTCAACGGCTCCAGATTCTCTGGCTGAACTTGCGACGTATGTACTGAGCGATTCCGATTATTTTCAGCTTCACCCTAGCCACATGCACCAACACCTTTCCGTATTCTTTTTAAGTCTGTTTTGCCTCTCCACTGCCTTTGCTCAATCGACCGACCGGTTTACCATTAGTGGTTACGTCCGCGAAGCCGGTAGTCAGGAAACGCTCACTGGCGTCAGCATTTACCTGCCGGGTACGACTACGGGCACAACAACAAACGCGTACGGCTTCTATTCGCTGACAATCCCGGCCCGCGATACGCTTCGGCTACTCTTCTCGATGGTGGGCTATACCACGCAGGCTCGAACGATAGCGCTGCGTAAAAATGGGACGCTGGACGTATCCTTGCCACCTGGTCAGACATTGACCGCCGTCGACGTTCGGTCCGGCCGTTCGGATGCTTCGCTTGTCGAAAGCACCCAGATGAGCCGCATCGACGTTCCCGTAGCGCAGATCAAACGAATGCCCGCGCTGCTGGGCGAAAAAGACGTACTGAAAGTACTACAGCTCATGCCCGGTGTCCAGAAAGGCTCCGAAGGGCAGACCGGCATTTACGTCCGGGGTGGTGGACCGGATCAGAACCTGATTCTGCTGGACGAGGCCACCGTCTATAATGCCAACCACCTCTTCGGTTTTTTCTCCGTCTTCAACGGCGATGCGCTCAAAAGCGTCGAACTGACCAAAGGTGGCTTTCCCGCGCGGTACGGCGGTCGGCTGTCGTCGGTGATCGAGTTAACCATGAAAGATGGAAACCGGGAAAAGTTGCACGGCGAAGGCGGCATTGGCCTGATCTCATCCCGCCTAACACTGGAAGGGCCACTGGGTAACAAGAAAAACCGTCCCGCACCCGCGTCGTTTCTGGTATCGGCCCGGCGCACTTACATTGACGCGCTACTAGCCCCAATTACGTCGATTGGCTCCCAAGGCAACAGTAAAGCGGGCTATTATTTCTACGACCTCAACGCTAAACTTAACTACCAGCTCTCTCCCCGCGACAAGTTGTATCTGAGCGGCTACTTCGGACAGGACCGCTTCTACTCGTGGGATCTGTTTCAGGGAACGACGTACGAAAGCGGAATCGACTGGGGGAACGCAACGGGTAGTCTTCGGTGGAATCACCAGGTTTCCGAAAAAACATTCGCCAATACGGCGCTGACGTTCAGCAACTATCTGTTCAACATTTTCAGCGACGAATCCCGGTCCTCGCTCACCGGCGATGGTGGCCAGTTGTCGGCCCGTTACGGCTCCGGTGTTCGCGATGTTGCGCTAAAACACGACATAGACATTTTTCCCAGCCCTAACCACTCCGTTCGCCTTGGTCTACAGGCGACGTATCACCGGTTCCGCCCCTCGGTGCTGGTGTCCCGCGATACGCAGATCAATGAATCCCGCAACGAAGCCGAACGGATCGACGCGCTGGAATCGGGTGTCTACGCCGAAGATACCTGGCGGGCGGGGAATCGCTGGCGGTTCAACGGCGGCATACGGCTCAGTCAGTTCCTGGCTCGAAAACGCTCGTACCTACGACCCGAACCACGTTTGTCGGCGGTTTATCTGCTCAAACCAGGTTTCTCGCTGAAAGCGTCGTACGCGCAAATGAATCAATACGTTCATCTGCTCTCCAATACCGGAATTGGCTTGCCAACTGATTTGTGGGTACCTACCACCGACCGCATAGCGCCCCAGCAATCACAGCAGGTTGCCATCGGCCTGGCGCATGACCTCCGGAATCTTCGATTTGCCCAGGGGCTGACTCTAACCGTCGAAGGGTATTACAAAACGCTGGAAAACATTATCAGCTATCGGGAGGGGGCCAATTTTCTGGTCGTCGACGATCCGGCCTCTGCCCGGTCTGTAAATTGGGAAGATAACGTAACGGCCGGGCATGGCTGGTCCTACGGTGGAGAGGTGCTGCTTCAGAAAAAAACGGGTCGCTTTTCAGGCTGGGTGGGCTACACCTGGTCCTGGACGCAGTGGCAGTTTGCGGAACTCAACGAAGGTAAACCGTTCTTTCCCCGCCACGACCGACGGCATGACATTTCGCTGGTCGGCCTCTACGAGCCCAGCAAGAAGTTAACCCTGTCAGCAACCTGGGTGTATGGAACGGGTCAGGCGCTGACCATGCCCCGGGCGAATTACTCGGCCCTGCTCAACCAGGTTACTCACGTACCGGTATACAATCCAACTGCCAACAATCCGTTCAGCAACACGTTTTTCGACTCCGGACGTAACGTTCAGGATTACGGCGCCCGTAATACGTTCCGGGCGGAAGCGTACCATCGCTTTGACATTAGCCTGCAATTTCACAAGCAAAAACGACGGCACGAGCGTACCTGGGAGTTGAGCGTGTATAACCTCTACAATCGTCGCAACCCATTCTTTTACCAGCTCAACACACGAAGCGGTTATTCTCAGGAAAATAACGGTCCGGGGGTTTACCGGAGTGAAACGACCTTACGCCGGTATTCCGTTTTCCCCATTGTTCCATCCATAAGCTACGGCTTCAAATTCTAGCCACCTGATGAAACCCTTACTTCTCCTCCTGAGTCCGTTCTTGATGTTATCGGCCTGCACGGGGCTGGTGCAGGATATTGATCCGGCGCGGTTGCCACAGGCCGATCCTGAACTGGTTGTTCACTGTTACCTTTCGCCCCAGGATACCGTACTGACCGCAACCGTAAGTCAGTCTCGTACCAGCGTTGGCGTACAGACCGATAATTCGGGGTTCAGTGCCATTCCCGACGCCCGCGTCACTCTTTCAGAAGGCTCCCAAACTAGTACGTTACCCTTTGATGCTAAACAGGGGATTTATAAAGTATCCGCCAGCCGGTTCAGCGTGCAGGCGGGCCATACGTATCAGCTTACCGTCGTTCTGCCAGACGGTCGACGAGCAACGGCCAGCAGTCGGGTTCCCGTAGCCAGACCTGTGCCTGAAGTCATCGTCGATTCGGTCCGTAATCCGGGTAGTTTACTGGGGGTCGATTATTACGTAACGCTCCGATGGACGGACGCTGCGGGCGAACAGAACTACTACCAGGCCGCGGGCGACAATTCCTACGGCAGCGTTGCTCGCACGCTATTGGGCAACGGTACCTGGGACGAGATACCGTTCCGGGCCGTTAATCAGGTATTTTTCGAGAGTTACAACGAATCTCCGTTCGTACTCGACACAGACCGGGATGGCCAGATGCTGACGTCTGGCCGGGGCCGGATACTCATCTATTCTCATGGTACCAACTCCTTGCCCCAGCGGCCGTTCGATCTGAATGTTTATTTGCTGAGCGTGAACGAGGCCTATTATAACTACGTTGATCAGGTACTGACGCAGGCCCGTAATAACAACAACCCTTTTGCGGAACCTACGCTGATCAGAAGCAACATCACGGGTGGATTGGGTTGCTTCGGAGCGTATAACAAAACCGCAATTCGCCTGAGTCTGTAGTCGATTTATGCGGGTGTTTCTGTTACGTCTTCCGCTTCTTTTTCTTGGCGGATGGGAAGAGTACGTTATTGAGAATGAGCCGGTAGCCAGGTGAGTGCGGATGTAGATTCAAATCCGTCGGGTTGCGAAAGCCCCCCCCGCGATTACCTTCAGGATCGTGTCCGCCGTAGAAGGTCCACTGGCCTTTACCCAGTTCGCCGTACAGGTAGCGGTCAGAGGTTTTCCCCTCTCCCATCACCAGCGCATTCGGCTTGACGGCAGTTTTGCGGAAGGCGGTTGTCTGCCCAAAAAACTCCTTGATAATCATCGTGTGGTTCTGGGTCAGCATGGCCGGAATCGCATCCCACTTGGCCGAGAAGTTGAACAACTCGAAAAAGCCGCCCGACTGGTCGTAGCCCCGTCCTCCCGAATTGATATCCGAGAAGGTCGAAAAACCACGGTAGCCGTTGTCGCCTTCGAGCGTAAAATTCTGAAAAGCCAAGGTTTTACTGTAATCCAGTTTAGCCTGCGCAGCGGGGTCAATGCCATCGCCATCGTAGTTGTCCCCCACGATATCGACCCCGTCGGCTGCCAGCGCAATATCGAGCGTTTCGGCTCCCGAACACATGGCGAACAAATAACCGCCCCCCGCGCAGAAATCCTTGATGCCTTTGGCAACGGCCAGCTTCATCTGCGATACCTTCGCGAACCCGTATTTATGCGCGATGTTTTCCTGGGCCTTGATGTCGGCCAGCGTCTGCCGGTGCAGATTTCGGCCAAACTGCCCCGTAAAGTCTTCGTGGTGCAGGTGCAGCCAGTCATACTTCGGCAACTCTCCTTTCAGGACTTCTTCATCGTAGACGATTTCGTACGGAATCTCAGCGTAGTTGAGTACCAGCAACACGGCATCCGTGTTTTCAAACTCCGACGGACTCACCTTCAGCGGGGAATAGACGATGATTTTGGCCGCTTTTTGCAGCATAATAACGTCCGTATTCAGATCGGGATTAGCCAGCTGCTGCTTGATGGCATTGGCACTGGCGTCGGATAAGGACTCGAACGAGACACCGCGCACCCGGCATTCGGTTTCGACAGCGGGCGTTTGTTTAATAAGGAAACTGCCCCCCCGGTAATTGATTAGCCATTCCACCTCCAGGTCATCTTTCAGCACCTTGTAGGCAATGCCGTAGGCTTTCAGGTGATTTGCCTGCTCATCGTCCATCGGAATCAGGATCGAATTGCTCCAGGCCGGTGAGACAAGACCGAAAATTGTCCCGAATAGCAGCAGAAAAGTAAGGTGCTGTTTCATGGCACGTGCTATTTTTGATTGACGTTACGCCCTCTTCCAATTCGACACCCTTATGGGAATTCAGCCCACTATGCTTCGTTACGGTCTTTTCCTTCTACTACCTGCCGTTATGTCCTGCTCCCGCCAACCATCGTCCAGCAGCAAATTACCCGTTGAAACGGGCGTCTCGCAGACGCTGGCTCAACACCGCAATCAGGTCATCAGCCAGCTTGGGTACGCCTTGTCGTTCGACATTCCGGCGCAGAAAGCGCAGCCTATTCCGGCAACTGAAACAATTTCGTTCGTCTGGCGGACAAATGCAAATCCGATTCAGCTGGACTTTAAGGAAGAACGCTCTCATTTGCAGAAGGTTGCCATTAACGGAAAAGATATTCCGATCGTTTTCGAAAAGGAGCATCTGCTGATCGATAATACCTTCTTGAAAGCGGGAGTAAACGAGATCGATATTCAGTTTACGGCGGGTAATCTGTCCCTGAACCGCAACGACGATTATCTCTACACGCTGCTGGTTCCCGACCGCGCCCGGACGGTATTTCCCTGCTTCGACCAGCCCGATCTAAAAGCGTCGTTTCGGGTATCACTGACGGTTCCTAAAACCTGGCAGACAATGGCCAACGGTCCGGTCCGGGATTCGTCTCTGGCCGGTGACCGAAAGACGGTTCATTTCATGCCATCGGACACGATCAGCACGTATCTGTTCGCTTTTGTGGCCGGCAAGTTCGAGTCCATTACCAAAACGCTGGACAAACGACCGATGACACTACTTCACCGGGAAACGGACCTCACCAAAATCCGGCTGAGCACCGATACGATTTTTAGCCTCCACACGGATGCTATCCGCTTTCTGGAAGACTACACCCAGATTCCATATCCCTTCCAGAAACTGGACTTTGCCGCTATTCCCGATTTTCAGTACGGTGGGATGGAACACGCCGGGGCTATCGATTATAAACTGTCAAGTCTGTTTCTGGACGCTGGGGCAACCCGCGATCAGAAACTTTCCCGCGCGACGTTAATCGCTCACGAAACCGCCCACATGTGGTTCGGCGATCTGGTTACGATGCGTTGGTTTAACGATGTCTGGCTGAAAGAGGTGTTCGCCAACTTCATGGCTGACAAGATTACCGAAACGGCTTTTGCTGACGCCAACTACGACCTGCAGTTTGTGGTCGATCACTACCCGGCGGCTTATGGCGTTGACCGGACGCAGGGCGCTAATCCCATTGGCCAGCCGCTCGCCAACCTGCAGGAAGCGGGTACGCTCTACGGCGGTATCATTTACCACAAAGCGCCGATCATGATGCGGCAGCTCGAAAAGCTCATAGGAAAAGACGCCCTGCGCGACGGACTGCGGGAATACCTGAAAACGTATGCTATTGGCAACGCCACCTGGACGGACCTGATCACCATTCTGGACAAACGCACCCCCACCGATCTGGTAGCCTGGAACAAGGTATGGGTAGAACAAACGGGGCGCCCCCGCTTTACGTATCAGCTCGATAAGCAAGGCAACTCAATTGGCAAGTTGACTATTTCGCAGCAGGGCGAAGACGGATCAAAACGCGTCTGGCCGCAGGGCTTTTCTATGGCGCTTGTCTACTCCGACCACGTTGAGGAGCTGCCCGTCGCGATGAACAAAACGCAGGTAACCATTACGTCAGCGACGGGCAAACCGATGCCGTCTTTCATCCTGTTTAATTCGTCCGGCGAAGGGTATGGACTGTTTCCGGTTGATCCAGCACTGCTTTCGTCGTTGTCGTCACTCCAGAACCCGGTTATGCGGGCATCGGCTTACATTAATTTGTACGAAACGATGCTGACAGGGCAACTAAACAAACCAGCAGCAGTCACTCCGGCGCAGTTAGCGGCTACATACCAGCAACTCCTGACTACTGAAACCGAGGAACTGAATCTCCGGTTCCTGACCAACCAACTAAGTGATCTTATTTGGACGTACACCCGCCCCGAAAGCCGGTTGGCGCTGGCTACGTCCGTCGAACAGGCGGCCTGGCAGGCTATGCAACAAACAACCGGCAAATCGGCCGGTGGCCGGAAGAAACTGCTGTTCCGACTTTACCAGAACGTAGCACTTAGCCCCGACGCGCAACGGCGACTCTACAGTATCTGGAAAGAGCAGCAAGCACCAAGTGGCGTTACGCTGACCGAAGACGATTATACCTCCTTGGCCTTGTCTTTGGCCGTACGCGACTACCCAGCTAAAGGTATTCTGAACGAGCAACTGACACGTATCAAAAACCCGGATCGGCAGAAGCGGTTGCAGTTCATGATGCCAGCCCTATCGGGCGACGTAGTCGAACGCGATGCTTTTTTTGCGTCGCTGTCTACGGAAGCCAACCGTGATCGGGAAGCCTGGGTAACAGCCGCTTTAGGTTACTTGCACCATCCCCTACGAATAGCAACATCGGCAAAATACGTTCCTAAAAGTTTAGAGTTACTGGAGGAAATTCAACGGACAGGAGACATCTTCTTTCCCGAGTCATGGCTGCGGTCAACGCTGTCATCCTATCAGACACCAGCCGTTGCTCAAACAGTGCGTCAGTTCTTAGCCGAACGCCCTAGCTACAATCCTCGTCTGAAAGCTAAACTCCTTCAGGCGGCAGATAACACATTCCGGGCGAGCCAATTACTGTATTAGCGATGCATACATATGTGTATGTAACAAAAAACGCCGGACACACTGTCCGGCGTTTTTGCAATTATATAGCTCAATAATAGTCTAACTGTTGGCGGCTTCGGCGGCAGCCTGGGCTTCCAGCGCTTCGATAGCTGACCGGTTTTTGTCTGCGTATTCGTCGCGTTGCTGTTCGAAGTACGAGAAAATGCTCGTTACCGCGTCTACGTTCTCCGCGACTTTGCCGTGCATATCGCTCAAGTTTTTTTCCAGGAACGAGTCGTTCAGACCGTTCATGTTGTCTACTTCAATTTTACCGATCTTTTCGATCAGGGCGTTTTGGCTGTTTTGCAGGTCTTCCAATTCCCGAACGACCTTATTCATCAACTCGAATTTCTGTAATTTATCCATTGTCGTCTCTGTTGAGTATTTTCTATTAACTTATTACGGCTTAAAAGGTTTGACCAACTCTAAAACCGAAGATTCATAACCAAAATAACCTATTCATTATCAATGAAATACCTATTTGACTCAAAGTAGAACAAATCAATAAATCACAAATATCTATTACATTATAAATTAAATCAATTTGATCTATATACATATTCCACCTTATTTTTGCTCAGCAATTAAGGGGAACGCTGGCTATCGATTAGCATTTCTTAGTTGTCGAAATAACACCGAAGAGGATTCTCTACTTACCGTAACATCAAAGCAAAGCCGGGCCATCTGACCCGGCTTTGCACTTTTATGCCAGTCCTTGATTACTAGCCAATCTTCACCGACGTCATTGTCAGCGAGCCGCCCACGGCTTTGTCGTTGAAGAACGAAACGGACTCGTTTTTGCCCTGTAGACCCAGCGTGTACAGTAGCGGCAGGTAATGCTCCGGCGTGGGGATGGCCAGTTGCGCGTCTTTGCCCAGGCGGTCGTAGTGAATCAATGAGTCGTGCGTCCCGGTTTGAATCAGCTTTTTGAACGTATCGTTCATCTGGATTGCCCAATCGTACCCACCACCGTTGATCATCTGCCAGGAAACCATTCGCAGGTTGTGGACCATATTGCCACTGGCCATAATCAACACACCCTTCCGACGTAATGCGTGTAGTTCTTTCGCCAGCTCGTAATGATACTGCGGTCCTTTCGTGTAGTTAATACTAAGTTGAAGCACCGGAATGTTCGCGTCGGGATACATGTGCCGCACAATTGTCCAGGTACCGTGATCGAGACCCCAGTCGTGGTCCAGTTCGACATGAGCCGAATGAATCATCGACGCCGTTTCTTTCGCCAGTTGCGGGTGGCCAGGTGATGGATATTGCACCGCAAACAAGGCCGGCGGAAAACCACCAAAGTCGTGGATCGTCTGTGGCTTTTCCATAGCCGTAATGCGCGTTCCCCGCGTGAACCAGTGCGCGGATACGACCAGGACCGCTTTCGGCGTTGGAATCTCACGGGCCATCTTGGTCCAGCGCCGGGAGAACTCGTTATCTTCGATCCCGTTCATGGGCGACCCATGCCCAACGAATAGGACAGGCATCAACTGTGACTGCGTTTCCAGTCCAGCCGTAAACGTATTGAAATCGGATAAATCGGCGATTGTCGTCATACCAAGGACCGACTGTAGGAATGTTTTGCGGTTCATCGTGGATACCGTTCTAGGTCGGTATACAAAAATACCGCTTCCGCCAGCCTCCTGTCATTGATGTATGATAAGAAAGCAAGGCCGTCAGTCCCGTAGCAGCTGCCGCCGGACCCGGCTCAGCGTTTCGGGCGTAATTCCCAGATAAGCCGCCAGCATATGCTGAGGTACTCGCTGCATCAGGCCCGGAAACTGTTTTCGTAGAGCCTGGTATTTCTCCTCCGTCGACTGGCTCAATGAGCTGATAAGCCGCTGATGCAGGGCAATTACATTCTTCTGCAACAGCTTCCTGAAGTACCGCTCCAACGCTGGTACACTCGTCAGCATTGCCTCCATCGACTCGTTTGTCAGCAACAGGAGTTGCGAATCTTCCAGCGCTTCGATGGCGTAGTGCGAGGGTTCGTGCAAAAACAAACTTTTCGGATCGGAGATCCAGTTGCCTTCAGGCGCAAACTGAATGATGTGCTCAGCTCCTTTGTCGTCGATGGTGTAGGCACGTAATAACCCAGTGACCACGAAAGCCAGTTGCTGACAGGTGTCGCCAGGTTGCAGCAAAAATTCCCGCTTCCGGATCGTTCGCTGGCTGAAATAGGACCGGCAACGTTCCTGCTCGGCCGCCGTTAGGTGGGTGACGGCACTGATCTGCTGAAAAAATAGATCAAACATAAACTGCATGAAAAGCTGCTTCACAAAGCTATCGTGGAGATTGTACTAGCTTACGTAAAATAAGAACACTTTGCGTCAATTCCGTTTCCGTACTGGACGCAAACCCCAGCCGGGTGCCGTTGAGCCGTTGGCCAGGCGGATTGTGTACCAGCCCATTAGCGAACGATAAGCCCATTCGATCAGCCTGCTTGGTGATTATTTCCAAATCAATATCAGGCCTGAACGTAGTCCATACCGCCAGCCCGCCGTCTGGTCTGGTAAACTGAACGACATCGGGCAGTTCGTTCGCCAGCAAATCGCAGAACCAATCACGCCGGGCGTGGTAGGTACGTAACGCTTTTCGAAAGTGCCGTTTCATGTCGCCGTTTTTAAACAGTTGACCGATGGCAAATTCCAACATCGGATCGCCCTGCCGGTCAATAATCCGCCGAAGCCGCGCCAGTTCATCAATCAACGCGGTGGGCGCCACAACGTAACCAATCCGGAAGGCCGGTGCCACGGATTTAGTTAATGAACCGATATAGACCACCATACCTTTTTTGTCGGCACTGGCCAACGGCAGGATCGGTCGACTCATGTAATGAAAATCGTAGTCATAATCATCTTCCAGCACCGCAAACCCATGTTGCTCGGCCAGTTGCAGCAGCCGCACCCGCCGGTCGGCCCGTAGTGTTACGGTAGTCGGGTAATGGTGGTGGGGCGTTACGTACACCATCCGAATCGATTGCTGGTCTATCAGGGCCGCTAGCTTGTCCATGTCCATACCGTTCTGATCGACCGGCACCGTCAGCACGCGGGCTCCGGCCTGTCGCATGTTCATAACAGCTACATTCCAGGTCGTTTCGCCAACGACCACGACGTCGTCCGGACGTAACAATACCTGACAAGCCAAGTGTATCCCCATAATACTACCTCTGGTAATCAGGACATTATCCGGTGTTGTACGTAAGCCACGTGTTTCGTTCAGGTGACAGGACAATTGCTCCCGGAGCAACAGGTGTCCTTTCGTGTCGCCGTAGCCAAAATGTTGCTGCGGATTTCCCCAGCGGAAGTAGGACCGGTACGCCCGGCTAAGCTCGTCCATGGGTGCCAGCCGGTTATCCGGGAAACCGTCGTCCAAATGCAAACCGGCCTTATTGATCATCACGGGCCGGGCCAGGTACGATTTTGTGTCAAACGCATAGCCGGGTTGTGTCTGGGAGGATGACGAAGCCACAGTCAACTTTTGGGGAGTTTGCTGCGGTATATGAGCCGCTACGTACGTACCGCTCCCCGGTCGACTTTCGAGCCAGCTCTGCGCCAAGCCTTCATCATAGGCTGCCACAACGGTTTGCCGATGCACACCAACTAACTCAGCCAGTTGCCGGGTACCCGGTAGCCGCTGCCCAGCCGTTAACTGACCGGATTGAATCAGCTGATTTAGCTGATCACTCAGCTGCAGGAAAATGGGCGTGACGGATGCTTTGTCGAGCTGAATGAGTGATTTAAACGGAATCATAACTGGACTAGTGAAAATCTAAAAACCGGACGATTTTACTGGTCCGGCAAAGATCGACTTTTGTTCCATACAACCATCCTGCTTCAGCATTTATGCAAACTGCTCGTACAACTCCCAGCCGTTTGGCGAAACGTACTTACTACGACGAAGCCACCATTCATCCCATTCTTGACGAAGCCCTGTTCTGTACGGTCAGTACCGTCATTGATGGGCAACCGTTTGCTTTACCAACCGCCCACGCACGTCAGGGTAACAAATTGTACATTCATGGCTCGGTAGGTAGCCATTTTATTCGCGCCATCGAAAACGGAGCCCCGGTGTGCATTTCGGTGATGCTGGCGGACGGACTGGTGCTCGCTAAATCGGCGTTCAGCCATACGGTCAATTATCGATCGGTAATCCTATTTGCGAAGGCGGAGAAAGTGATCGACGAAGCCGAAAAAATGGATGCTCTGGCGCTGATCACCGACCATCTCATTCCTAATCGCTGGGCTGATCTTCGTCCTACCACCGAAAGCGAGATGCGTAAAACCACCGTACTAGCCTTTTCCCTGGATGAAGCTTCGGCGAAGGTACGTACTGGCGGCCCGAACGACGAGCCCGAAGATCTGAACCTGCCAACCTGGTCGGGCGTAGTGCCATTGAAAACGGTTCGGCTGGCGCCCATCCCAGCGAAAGAAAACGATAGCATCGACCTTCCCGACTATTTACAAACTAGCTAGTAGCACTGACTATCAACGTCCTTCAGCATCACGACGCATGCAGCAGCCTATCACGTCCGAAGAGGGTTTACACCGGTTGCAAGCAAGCGCCAGTGAGTTTGTCGAGCTGTTCAAGCACGGCAGTCTAGTCGTGGAGTACTATAAACCGGACCGGATTGACAACCAGCAACCCCACGACCGCGATGAAGTATACGTCATTCTTGCGGGCAGTGGTACGTTTGATCTTGCGGGCGCAAAAATGGCCGTTAAACCAGGTGACCTACTGGTTGTACCGGCCAGAACGGAACATCGGTTCGAAAACTTCACGACTGATTTCGCCACGTGGGTACTGTTTTACGGGCCTATTGGCGGAGAAGAACGGTAGCGTCTTATTTTGCGACCAGCAACGCTAACGACTATGACCAAGGAACATCAGTACGTAGTTACCACAAACTGGACGGGCAACACCGGTCAGGGAACCCACTCTTATCAGACCTACGAGCGAGAGCACGTAATTTCGGTGACTAACAAGCCAGACATTCCCGGTTCCTCCGACCCCGCCTTTCGGGGCGACCGTACGCGGTACAACCCAGAAGAACTGCTGGTTGCGTCGCTGTCGAGCTGCCATATGCTCTGGTACCTGCACCTCTGCGCTGAAGCGGGCGTGGTCGTAACCAAGTACGTTGATGAGGCAACGGGCGTGATGATTGAAACTCCGGAGGGAGGGGGGCGTTTTCGACAGGTTACGCTCCACCCCATTGTCACAGTTGCCGATGCCAGCATGATTGACAAAGCCAACGCCTTACACACGCCCGCCAACCAGAAATGTTTCATCGCCAACTCCTGCAACTTTCCGGTACACCACCAGCCAGTTTGCACGAGTGAGTAGTGATTTTATGCCTGTCTACGTAAAGACACCTGAATCATTGTCAATTGCGTCACGGGCGTGAGTAGTCAAGACCTGCGCCTGTGACGTTTGAATCGGTCTATCCACCCGCTCGTCTTACTATAATTCCAGGTCTCAGTCAGTATTATTGCCCTTTATCACGCTTAGACAGGCATGAACCTGACTAAACCAGCAACGCCTTCCCTGACGACCAAGCACCATTTCGAGCTTTTAGACGGTCTGCGGGGGATTGCCGCCGTAGCCGTGGTGATCTTCCATTTCATGGAGTTTATCAAGCCTGACTATCACGATAATTTCGTCGCTCATACCTACTTAGCCGTCGATTTCTTTTTCTGTTTATCCGGTTTTGTCATCGCCTACGCCTATGACCAGAAATTACAGACACTCGGCCTTGTTACGTTTCTGAGACTCCGCCTGATTCGGCTGCATCCGCTGGTCGTTATTGGGTCTGTCCTCGGTTTGCTTACGTTCCTCTTCGATCCGTTCAGCAACCTTTACCAAACGTATGCCAGCAAACTGGTAGGCATGTTTGTCGCTTCCTGCCTGATGATTCCGTACCCGCTGGTGCATGAACGCTACTACAATCTGTTCCACCTGAATCCGCCCACCTGGTCGTTGTTCTGGGAATACGTCACTAATTTGATCTACGCGCTCATTCTGGTTCGACTACCTAATAAAGTATTGTGGGCGCTAACGATCGTAGCGGCCACCTGCCTCATTTACGAGGCTCATCGATCCACGAATCTGGGGGTTGGATTCGGTGGCGATAACATCATTGGCGGGGCCTTCCGGGCGTTTTATTCCTTCCTGGCCGGAATGCTCGTGTTTCGCTCCGGTTGGGTCATTAAATCAAACCTTGGCTTTGCGTCGATGGCTGTCTTGCTGGTGCTGGCTTTTCTGGTTCCTTTCTCGAAGTCGGTCAATTGGTTTGTCGACCCAATATTGGTTATCGTTTATTTCCCTTTTCTAATTGCCCTGGGAGCAGGCGCGCAGACCAACGCAGCCTCAGCCCAAATCTGCAAATTTTCGGGCGACATATCTTACCCGCTTTACATGACTCACTATCCCTTTTTGTGGATCGTCTACAGCTACATCGAAGTCAACAAGCCGACCATTCCGCAGCTAACGATTCTTACTGTCGTAGGAACCATTCTGTTGATCATCAACGCCTACCTGATTATGCGCTTTCTGGATATTCCTGTTCGGAACTACCTGAAAAAGTCGCTCAGGAAAACGCTTTAGACTATATACCGGCAAAAGGCCGAACCAGTACGTACTGATTCGGCCTTTTGTTAGCTCGTTAATTTATTATCTACCGTTTTCCCACCCCCGCGTTTTCGGATACCTCTCCGGCAAAGCCAGCCCAGTCGATGTTCTCAACTCCTTTGGCAACCGTAGCCGTCAGTTGCTGATGCACGATCTGGCCAAAAGGCATCGGCACCAGCGATTTCTGGGCTTCGTCAAGCACCAGTCGGATGTCTTTTCGGATCAGCGCCGGAGCCGCCCCAACAGGCTCGTACACTTCTTCGGCCACCATTTTCCCGTAGTTTTTATACACCGGTGAATTAAACAGCGTATCAGTGAAGAACGTCCAGACGGCGGTACGATCGATCCCGTTTTTTTCGGCCAGTGTAAAGGCTTCGGCCATCGCTTCAATCGCACAACCCAGCAGGAAATTACCGGACAGTTTTACGACGTTAGCCGCTCCCGGATCATCCCCGAAATCGTACACGCCCTGTCCAATCAAGTCCAGCAGCGGACGGATTTTCCGTTTGGCGGCCGCATCGCCGGAGATCGTCAGCCAGAGTTTGGCCGCAACGGCAGCGTCGGGTTTTCCGAACACAGGACAGGCTACGTACGTAGTCTCCCGCTGCTGATGAAGTTCGGCCAGTTGCCGGGCGGTATTGGGTGCAATCGTACTGCATGACAGATGAATAGCACCACTCGGCAGCCGATCCAGAAAGCCAAATTCTCCCGTAACGACATCGCGTAGCGCCGAGTCGTCCGTCAGCATGGTGAAGACAACCTCGGCCTGCTCGGCGGCTTCGGCGGGCGTGGCGGCCCACTGCGCACCAGCCGCCAGCAACGTGTCGGCCTTGTCTTTTGTCCGGTTAAACACCGTTAGCTGATGCCCGCCCTTGAGTAGGTTATGTGCAATAGCCTGGCCCATGTTGCCCAGGCCAATGAATGCAACGATCATACGTAAACTTATTTGGGCTCGTGGTAAATCAGCAGCGGCACTTTCGCTTCTTCGACCAGTGCGTTCACTTTATTCGGGTGTAGCAGGTTGTCGAGGAATCCACCGGGTGGGTACATCTGCATCACAATCATATCAGCGTTGTTGCCTTTCAGCTTATCTGCCGTAAGAATCACCAGCGTAGCGCCAAACAGGTCGATCAGCCAGTCGGTCTGTTCCGAGACGTCGCTCTGATTGGTTTGCGGCTGCATGGCGTAGGCGATAGTTCTTATCTCAGCCGGACTAGTAGCCCCACCCTCGTCAGTCGTTGGAATAATCAGCACCGGGCAAACGGCACCCTCCGCGACGTCCGACACCGAGCTGCCAGCCAGCCGGTCAAAGAACGTACTCAGATCGCTGCGGCCCATCACAATTAGGTCTACCTGAAGCACGCGCGCGGTTTCCAGAATTTCATCCTCCACCGAACCAATGCGCCACTCAGCTTTAACGGAGAACCCTTCAGCGATCAGTGTCGACTCCAGGTCTACCAGTTGCTGACGACCAATATCCTCCAGCTCCAGCGCGGTCATCGTTCCCAGTCCGGGGTCGCCAACGGTGGGCAGCGTCGTATCTGGCACAACGGGTTGGTATACGTGCAGCAACGTAATCGTTGCGCCCGTTTGTTTGGCAAACAACCGAACCCAGTTCAGGGCCGCCGTCGTGTGCATAGAAAAATCGGTAGGGAAAAGCAGGTTTGTCATTCGTGCGTGAATATTGGTCTATCTGCATCAACAAATAATACGCGCAACGTTCCCGATTTTCAGCAAGGTTTCTTGGCTTGAAAAGGATTCGAGCCACCGGCTGGACACCTGGAGGAAGCCGGAAAATACCCTACATCTGGACGGCGTGGTCCTTTGACAACCATGGCTCTTGACTAACTGAAAGCCAGATGGCGATTATAGCCCGCCTGAACCAGTGCTTCGTAGGCGGCCCATACGTCCTCGGGAATCGGTTGGGGTATCTGAAAGCCCTTCTCCGGATAAAGCTTGATCCGTTGCAGGTCACCAACCATGATATTGATCACATCGTCAGGCGTCAGGGCGGGGTTCGTGTATTGACTTAAATACACGTCTAGCGAATCTTGAGGGGACGTAACAAGTATGTCTTTTTCAGGCCACACCTTTTTGAACGTAGCAAAGCTCCGGCGTTCCATGTAAGGCTTTTGAACGACGATAAATCGTCCTATTTCTATCCGGCGTTGTTCCAGCAATTGTTTGGTAAACAATACATTTTCGCCCGTGTTACTGGATTGATTCTCAATCAGAATCTGCTGAGCCGGAACACCCATATCCTGTGCAATCCGGGCAAACAACTCGGCTTCGGGTTCCGACCACATGTGCCGGGTAATGACGCCCAGTCCGCCGGAGAATATCAGCAACGGAGCCCAGCCTTCCAGAAATAGCTCTGCTGCTCGTTGAGCCACCCGAAGGTCATGGCTGCACAGCACTAAAATGGCATCTGCTTTAGTCAGGGTATGATTCAGCTGGTGGTAATCCCAGAGCGTGAGAGCCAGCTTGCGTACGTAATCTGTCATGTCAATCCGTGCTGATTTATCGCTTCAATCAGCGCTGCTACTTGTAGGTCATCTGAAGTTTTTCCACGGCACCATGTCCACCGGTAGGTCCCGACACACTCAGACCAACCCGGGGTGCCCGGTCCCACCGGGGTAGAAAGGAGCCGTCGATTGGCGACTGGTTAACGGGAGAGGAGGTTCCGTTCGGCTCACGCCAACTGAACGAATAGAACTGCCCCAATCGACTGTCCAGCTGTAAGGTAAGTAGTGACGAACTAGGCTTAATCGTCTGCGTACTGAGGACCGTACGTACACCTTCCTTGATCTGCCAAAGCTCAACCGTACCGTTTTTGACTCCCAGGCCAATGGCGTTGTCGCTATCTCCGTAGAGACATATGCTTTGTAACACATCACTGTTTGGTTTGACATCCGCGGTGAAGGTGTAAGTCCCGTCTTTGATCACCAATCCCAGAAAACTGCCCACGGGTTTATTCGTCGTGCTTGTCACCTGCAACTGGCCCTTCTGGACGGTATACGAAGGCTTGGGCAGACTGACGTCCCATACCCAAACCGGATTCGATCCGGACTGTTGAAAATCAACGGGTTGATCATGTTTTTTCTGCTGCACGACGGCGTAAGGCGATTCGGCCTGAGCAGGGGTAGTAGAACCGTACCGGAACGAAGGCCACTGGCTTTTCTCGTCCCAGACTAGTTCACTCAGAACTCCCTGACGACCAGTGAAAGTAAAATCCGTCCCCTGATAAGCATGGTGCAAATAAAAATAGCGGTTGTCCGGCGTCGTCACTACCGTACCATGTCCGGGGCACTTCCAGCGTTCATCACTCGTTAGCACCGGATTGTTGGCGTATTTTTCCCAGGGTCCCTGCAGGTGCTCGGCGCGGGCGACACCTACCTGGTAATTACACCGGGGGCCACAACAACTGTTACCTGAATAAAGCATGTAATAATAACGGCCTCGCTTGATAATCGCCTGTCCTTCTGCCCCACCTGCTTCCCAGGTATCCCGTTCGGCTTTTAGTAGGGAAAAAGCTTTCCCCGTTACCTTAAGACCGTCGGTCGACAACTCCGCTCCCAGAATTTCAATGTCTTTGCCGCGATCAAGACCATAGGCCTTCCAGGTGATGAATCGTTTGCCCTTATCGTCGAGAACAAACGCATCGATGGCCTCGCTGGTCCATTCCAGCAGCAGCCCATGATCCGTAAATCCCTTACGTAGGTCGCTGGTCGTCGCAACACCGATGTACGAGTGCTTATCCGATTTCCGCCGGGCTGTGTAGTAAACGTAAAATGTGTTGTTGTGGTAGACCAGCTCGGGTGCCCAGAAGCTACCCATTGTCCAGTCGGGCAGTGCATTGAAGACCGGGCCAACGTAGGTCCAGTTAACCAGATCGGTAGAGGTGTAGATTGGATAAGCAGGTCCCCACTCGGATGAAGTACCCACAGCGTAATACGTAGTCCCAACCCGAATGATAGATGGGTCGGCGAAGTCACCCGCAATCACCGGATTTTGGTAGGTAGCCCCTGCTCCCGACGGTTTATTAGGTGACTGGGCCAGACCCTCCAGGCTGAGCAGACAAGCGATTATAACGGAGAAAAATCGGAGCATGGTAGACGATCAGGGTGATGAACAACGTCAAGTTTCGCAAAGGTAATTCATGCGTCTTTTGCAAGCTCTGCTGACTGCGCTGAATTAAGCCATGAAGTTTCACCACTGATACTATTCTATGTAAGCAAAAACGTAGCGATCTCATACCGTCTGGTGGCATGAGGTCGCTACGTTTAGGACTGTGTTTTTAGCGCGACTGGTTAGGGCCGTTCGACGCGTTCATATTTTCCACCGCCAGTAACTGCCGCATCGTTTTCTCCATACCCTCCGTCGAACCATCCAGGAAAATGACGTTGCCCTTACCATTTTCGGCGAAGTGCTTGATTGCTTCGGTCCAGATCGAGAACAGAATCAGTGACGCGTCCAGGTTAGCTTCGGTCATCACTTTCGCGGACTCCGCCATACCGCGGGCCACTTCCTCCCGGAATAACGCAACACCCTGCCCCCGCAACTGAGACGCTGTTTTTTCGGCCTCAGCCGAGATCTGAATGGCGTTCCCGTCGGCCTCGGCGGCTTTCGTTTTCGTGATGAGCAGGGCCTGTCCTTCGTTTTCGGCAGCCGCCCTCAGATTCGACGACGCAACCACTTGCGCCATCGAGCGCATAATGACCTCATCGAAAGCAATGTCGTTCAGTTGCAGATCCGTCAGATGATAGCCCCAGCTTTCGAGCAGCGTGTCGATCTGCGATTTGACGTGCTCAATGATTTCAGAACGTAACGAGAGGATTTCGGACTGCCGTTTGGTTGCTACAAAACTACGGATAGACCCTTCAATGGTCCGGACCAGCGCCTGCATAAACGATGCTTCGTCAATGAATTTAAAGGCCACGTTCTTGATCGTTTCCTCGTCCTGATTCAGCACCGAATACACCAGCATGGCTTTGAAATTAACGTTGGCCTGATCGGACGTAATGGCCTGAAACGCCAGTTCGACCGAGCGGTTCTGCACGGAAATCCGGCGGTAGATGATCTCAATAAAGGGAATCTTGAAGTTCAACCCCGGCGTCAGCACGCGGGAGTATTTGCCAAAGATCGTGATGACCGCCACGGTCCCCTGCTGCACAATCACAATGGACAGGAAACCGATCACCAGTATCAGTGCGAGAAGTATACCCAGGAAAGTCATTGGCTTAGGTTGATTTGGTCGTGAGACCAAAGCTATGGATCACCCGGAATTTCCAATCACAAAATCTGGACGAACGGCAGAAAATCAATCAGCTTTTGCTCGCAGCGCTGATGCCGTAAATGCAAAACGGATTCTAGGTGTCGACCCAGAATCCGCCATCATTGCTATTTTTATAACAGTTGTTATTCAGCCACCAGTTCGTAATGCTTCACGCTACGTTGCCGAAAATAAACCGCAGCGGCCAGCAAACAACCGGAGGCCGCCATGATCGCACCGACCCACTGAGGGGACGCATACCCCAGGCCCGCTGCGATGGGCAGACCGCCCAAGTAAGCCCCCAGCGCGTTTCCGACGTTGAAACCAGCCTGACTTACCGACGAGGCTAGCATCTCCGAGCCGTTCGACGCCCGAATCATCAGAATCTGGATCGGAGCGCCTAGCGAGAACGAAACAGCGCCCGTTACAAATGTCATGACCAGCAACGGAATCTTAAAGGGTGACACGACATACACGACCAGCAGACAAACCACCATCAGGAACAGAAACAGTATGGTAGCTTTTATGGGCGAAATGCGATCGGCCACGTAACCCGATAGCAGATTACCGACAGCCATACCTACCCCAGCCAGCACCAGAATATACGTAATCTGACTGCTCTCGAAGCCCGCAACTTCAGTCAGCAAGGGAGCAATGTAGCTGAACCAGGCAAACAAGCCACCCGTTCCGATCGCCGTAATACCCAGAATCAGCCAGGGTTCAGCGTAGGAGAATAGCTTGAGATCTTTCCGAATGTTGGATTCGCCAACGACCGGCATATCGGGGAGCAGTTTATAAATGCCGCCCATCGTGATTAGGCCGACAACAGCGATGATCAGGAACGTAATGCGCCAACTCATGGTGTGCCCAATGTACGTTCCTAGCGGTACACCAATGATGTTGGCAATTGTTAAACCAGCGAACATCATTGAAATAGCCTGCGCTTCCTTTCCGCGCCCGGCCAGGCGGCTGGCAACTACGGCCCCAACGCCGAAGAAAGCACCGTGTGGTAATCCCGACAGCAGCCGGGTAATCATCATAATCTCGTAGTTGGGCGCGAACGACGACAGGGCGTTACAGAACGTAAACATCGCCATCAATCCCAGCAGAATTTTCTTGGGCGGATAGTTACCTGCGATGGCTACCAGAATGGGTGCCCCCAGCACGACCCCCAGTGCGTAGGACGAAATCAGGTGTCCCGCCACAGGAATAGAAATGTGCAGCGAGTTGGCAATGTCGGGCAAAATCCCCATCATCACGAACTCGGTCATGCCGATACCGAAGCCGCCCATCGTGAGCGGCACCAAACTTTTTTTCATGCGTAATTTCTTGTTTTTGTGGGTAGTATGAGCCCACCTTGCCCCAGTCAATCAGTTCCCAGATTCGGGTCGTCACTTTCAGAAAAGCAAAAAGCCAGAATTCGTTTCCGGCTCTATGAATCTTATAATATCTTACCCCACCGATACAATTAACGGCGCTCTTTCAGCGAATTAGCGTCAGTGTTCCCTGCTGCTGGTGGGCCGTGGTACGATTTCGGCTCTTCAACTCGTAATCGATCTGCCAGGCGTAAGGACCGGACTCGGCCAGTTGCCCCTGATAATACCCATCCCACTGAAAGGGAGTTTTTTTCGTCTCGAAAATCACCTCACCCCACCGATTGAACACCCGCATTGACTGGACCGTAATGGCCCCGCACCCGTAAATCAGAAACTGATCGTTAACACCATCCCGGTTCGGCGTAAAGCTATTGGGCGCGTAGAGATGACAGTCGCAGGCATCGTAGTCCACCGCTACCGAATCAGTCACCGTGGCGCAGTCGTTCTGTACACTTGCCCGGAAAACTCCGTTCTGATTCACAACGCGTTCCTGGTCGGCAAAGCCATCCAGCCAGCGGAACGTACCGGATTTGATCATTG
The DNA here is from genome assembly GCF_054776615.1 of Spirosoma pomorum. Lineage (NCBI taxonomy): Bacteria > Pseudomonadati > Bacteroidota > Cytophagia > Cytophagales > Cytophagaceae > Spirosoma > Spirosoma pomorum. The sequence continues at coordinate 67,440 of NZ_BAAHBP010000003.1, read as the reverse complement.
GCTGTAGCCGAGCCGTCTGCGTTCCGCAGAGTTCCCGGTCCGGGCCCAGTTCCAACGTGGGTTTTGGTACGTACCGTACCTGAACCGAGTCGGTCACGGCGCAACCCGCCCGCGACACCGTAACCCGGTACTGACCAGACTGACTTACCGTATAGTCCGATCCACCGCTACCATCCTGCCAGCGGTAGGTAGCCGCAGCATTCGTCGGAACCGCCAGCTTCAGTATTTGTCCTTCGCAGATGGTCGTGTCGGGTCCCAGTTCCAGATCAATGGCGTAGTCTACCTGTATGGCATCTGTCAGTGTTTTGCACCCCGTAATGGCTGTCACCGAATACTTACCGGGTTTGGTCACCAGCAGTGTCGGCTGCGAACTACCATCACTCCAGCGGTAATCCACGGCGCCGGGCGTTGTCGCGTCTAACCGAAACGTGCTCTGCCGACTACAGAGAGTCGTGTCTTTTCCCAGATCAAGGGTCACTTTACGCAGTGAGACATCATCGACGTAGATGTAATAGTACCCCAGAAACGGCGGTTCTTTGTAAAAGCTTCCGATCGTTACGTATTCTTCGCCACCGCTCGCCGTAAACTGCCCCGAAACAGATTTCCACTGGAGCCGAGACACGTTATCGCGGGTTGTATTATCCAGCACCTGCGGATTAGCCGCCAGTAAGGTGGTCGATCCACTCGTGATGGGCTGCGTCGACAGATACGCTCCCAGCGTACCGGGAATGTATTTATTCACAATATCAGTGGCGACGTACATCTCGAACTGGTAGCACTCGTTGGCCTTCAATGGCTCGGTTAGCCGTACGGCCATATACTCCAGCCATCCCTGATCAAAAAATAAGTGCGCTAATCCCTGCCCCGAGTGTGGAGTCAGTTGCATTGGACTACCGGCAAAGCATTTGTGGTAAAAGTCAGGCGTCGCTTTTGTGGGATTATACCAGGGGGCCGCTTCGAACAGCAGGTTATTTTGCTCCGGGCAGTGCTGGTACGTTTCGAAATTCCCGTTTGGGACAAGATTCTGACCGGTAACGAGTGCAGGCAGCATAAACAAGGCTAATACCAGCCAAAGAACGACTCGTTGCATGAACGTACGGTTGTGTTAAACGCCCCTCGCTGTTTACCCGGTCAATCGGAAATTACGGGACCCTAAGGTACAATATTTTTAGCGCATAGTACAAAAACTTGACCAACGGACCATTTTGGTTCTACCGGTTCAATTCAGGAGTTAAAGATTGTTTATCGCCAGTTTGTCGCTCATGTATTCAGAGTGAACTACGTATTTTCGTCGTATGACTCATAAACTCGTCAATGTGGGAGTTGTGCAGGCCACGCCGGCCCTGTTCGACCAGGGAAAAAGCATCGATACTGTCATTGACTGGATTGCGCGGGGAACCGCCCAAAACTGCCAATTATTGTTATTTCCAGAATCGTTTATTCCCTGCTATCCACGTGGGTTACGTTTCGATGCGATTGTTGGCCAACGTACCGACAAGAGTCGAGACATGTGGCTCGATTACTGGGAAAACAGCGTCGAGTTCGACAGCGAATCCATTCGCCGGATTCAGGACGCTATCAGGAAAGCAGGAATTTTCGTTGCCCTGGGTATTACCGAGAAAGAACCGATCGGCGGTACATTACACTGTTCGCTGCTTTATTTCGGCCCCGATGGTTCATTGCTTGGCAAGCACCGTAAATTGAAACCAACGGGTCTGGAGCGCTATATCTGGGGCGAAAGCGACGGTAGTACACTGGTGAGTTTTGCGACTGAACTAGGCCGGATTGGCGGACTGATCTGCTGGGAAAACTACATGCCGCTTGCCCGAACGGCTCTTTACCAGAAAGGAGTTGAGATCTACCTGGCTCCCACCGCTGACGCCAGGCCCTCGTGGCAATCGACCATGCAACACATTGCCCTGGAAGGCCGCTGTTTTGTGCTGGCCAGCAACCAGTTCGTTCGCAAATCCGATTACCCAGAACGCTATCAGGCTAACCTGGCGGATGAACCCGAGATTATGAGTGCGGGCGGTAGCGTAATTATTTCTCCCTTAGGTGAGGTGCTGGCAGGGCCGCTCTGGAATGAGGAAGGGCTGCTGACCGCTGAACTGGATTTTTCTCTACTGGCGAAAAGCAAACTGGACTTCGATTGCGTGGGTCACTACGCCCGCCCGGACGTATTTCAACTTACTGTCGCCAACCAGCCGGAAACGGTACAAATTACCGGATAAAGGCGGAGCGGATGCTATCGAAGATTCGTTCGATCACGCGAATGTCCTTGGTAATGACCTCGGCGGTACCACCCATACCGTAACGAAACGTCAGCTTTTTGTTTACCGTCGTTGTCAACCCATTGGGTAAAACGACGTAAAGCTTGTACGCCGTTTGCGGCTGACCACCCGTGTTCAGGGTTGTGCTGATGTCGGCTACCGTAGCGACCCGGCCACGTAACATACCAAATTCCTTTTTACCGTAGCTTGTCAGAGTGATATTAACCGACTGTCCTACAGCTACCTTTCCCGAGCCGGACGGTTCAATAAACAATTCGCCAACGTAGGGGCTGTTCAGGCCGGGTACGGCGGCTCCAGTTTGTCCGGGCGCGTCGGGAACCACTCCGGCCACCTCCTGCCCAGTCACCACCGACGAGTTTTCATGCATAAAATTCAGGTAGTTCAGCCGCCCGGCAATCGGGGTCCGGAGTACGTACGTCGTTTCCCAGGTCGTAATGGCGTTCAATAGGCTGGTGAATGCGTCGCGCAGGCTGTTGCGGGCGGCCAGTTGCCGATCCGTCTGATCAAAGTCGTACTCGGCTTTCTGACTACGTAACACCACGATACGGTTCTGATTTTCAGCAATGCTCGCCCGGGCGGCTTCGATAGCCTTTGACTTAGCGATCAGTTCATCCCGCTTGACTTCCAGTTGCTCGGCCGATATACTACCTGAGCGTTGCAGGGGTTTGTAGCGGGTTTCGTACGTCCGGCGCAGCAGTGAATATTCGGTTTCTAGTAATTCCAGTTGCCGGTCAAGCCGCCCGCTGATCTGTTCAATCCCTCGAATTTGTTCGTTGACGATATTTTTCCGCTGCTGGTTGCTGGTTCCCCGGACCCCCAGCGCCTGCCATTCTTTCCAACGCATCAGTAGCGCGTTGTACGGTAGTTGCAGTTCGCCCAAAACCAAGCCATCGGATAATGCGCCCCCCGTCGCAGCCAGATGATCGCCATCCAGAATTGTCCGTAGCGAATCCAGCTCGGTCTTCAACCGACGTACATCGGCGTACTGAGCCGTTCCGCCAATCGTGGCAAAAGCCTGATTCGCCTTCAGCAAAGACTTATCGGTTGCCAGCAGGTGCATTGGGCCATTCGTACGGGCCACAATCGTGGCGGGCGGGCGGTTGGTCGTGATGGTGATTTTTCCCTTGATGACGTCCGGATATTTAATAAACCAGGCCAGGCCAAGCAGGAGCAGCGCTACGCCGAACAGCAAACTAATGCCCCAGCGCAACGACCAGGATGGCATTTGAGTCAGCAGTTCGTCGACTTCCTCCGATCGGGCAGCAGGCGGAACGGATTGTGGCATAAGTAAAGGTTAGTTTAATGCACCAATCAGGGCGTTGGCATCCGCTTCAATAATTTTTAGGGCGTACAGAGCCTGTAGCTGATTCAGCCGAGCTTCGGTGTACGCTAGTTGCATCGTCCGGTATTCAATCAGGTTCGAAAAGCCGTTCATCAGCCGGTCACGGGCAATCACCAAACTCCGACTTGCGTTGGTCGTTAGCCGGGCTGATAAGGCGACAACTTTAGCCTGCATCTGGTAGGACTGCCCCAGCAAATCTGCTTCGGCCAGCAGCCGACGTTCAGCCCCTCTTGTTTCAAGATCGACGACGGTACGCTCCAGGCCGCTTTGCAGAATGGCCCGTTTTACGTCCAGACTGGGTACGACTGGCCAGACAAACGACAAACCTAGTGGAAGCCCCGTCGTCAGGTTCCCGTCAATCCGAGGGAAGTCAGGGAATTTAGTACTGGTAAAACTGTGGTTGATGGAGGCATTCAGTCTTATAACTGGTTGCAAGGCCGTTTGCCGAAGTTGCCGATCGGCCGTCAGGATCTGTGAACCTACGCGCTGGCCCCGTAGCGTGTAATTCAAACTCAGCAGTTTACCGGGCAGATTAGCAAAGGCAGGTGGTTGCGGATTTGGTTTCAGGCTGTCCGTTAGTACCAGCGCATCAAAGCGACTCCAGCCTATCGTTTTATGCAGGTCGTTATACGCCGTTTGCTGAGCGATTTCCTGCTGCAACAGGGTCGTTGAGTCAGTTAAAAACAAGTTTTCGGCTTGTAATACGTCAAACAAGCTGGCTTTTCCCAAGCGGTCCTGCTGCTTCATATCCAGCCACCGGGCTTTTGATAAAGTCACCGCTTCGGCCCGAACGCGCTGTTTTTCACTTTCAACTACCGCCCGGTAATACGCCCCGATAATAGTTCGATTCACTGACTGTCGGGTAGCCAATGTGCGAAGTTTTGCCTGTTGAAGCTGCTGATCAAGCAGCCTTTGCCCGATGGCGACCCGACCTCCATTGTACAATAACCAACTGGCATTCAGGCCGCCATTTACTGAATTATCCTGATACACCCCCCGCACAAAACTGGTCGGCGTATCGTATTTGTTAGCGTAATTATATTGGCCGGCTACGACATCAACGACGGGCCGGCGATCCGGTGACCCAATTTTCTGGTTGCTGACGGCGATCGCTTCCCGTCCAATGGACACTTGTAATTCGACGTTGTATTGTGCCCCATACCGTAACGCATCGGTCAGAGAAAGGTGATTCTGCGCCCAACCGGTCTGAGCAATCAACAACAGGAAAAAACCGGCCCACCCTTGGACCATGGTCTGTCTACAAAAGGTAGCCGAGCAGTCACTAAAAACTCCGAAGAAAATCCTCATGAACGACTCAATTCCAGCTGATTACTCACTAGTGTGTGATAGTACCCTTGTTTCTCTACGAGTTCAAGGTGCGTACCGACTTCGACAATTTCGCCCTTGTGTAGTACCACTATCTGATCGGCATCCCGTACCGTACTTAGCCGATGCGCAATCACCAGTACGGTGCGTCCCTGCGTAAACTCAGCCAGATTATTCATGATAACCTTCTCATTGTTAGCGTCCAGAGCACTCGTTGCTTCGTCGAAAAACAGGAAGGTCGGATTTTTGTAGATGGCCCGTGCCAGCAAAATTCGCTGCTTTTGCCCAACGCTCAGCCCTACTCCTTCATTCCCGATTTTAGTGGTAATGCCTTTGGGTAAGGTTTGAATAAACTCCGGTAGGTTGGCCGCAAAAACGGCGTAGTTCAGTAAATCGTTGTCGGGTCGTTCGTCGTTGCCAATAATGTTCTGTAGCAGTGTATCCGAAAAAATAAACCCTTCCTGCATGACCACTCCGCACTGCTCACGCCACCAGCCGTTGTGAATGGTGTTCAGTCGCTGCTGGCCGATGGTAATCTCCCCGCCCGTCGGCTCATGAAATTTCAGCAGTAATTTCATCAGGGTCGTTTTGCCACTTCCGCTAGCCCCCACGAGGGCCGTCGTTTTACCACGGGGCAGCGTCAGGTTGATATTTTTCAGCACGGGTGGCGTACTGGGTCCACCATAGGAGAACCGTACGTTCCGGAACGTAATGTCGTTCCACTCGCGCAGCTGCTGGGTATGCTCGGCCTGCGGGGCATCTTCGTCTTCTTTTCGATGCACCTCGCTGAGTCGATCCAGGCTTATTTTGGCGTCCTGTGCCGTCTGGACAAACGTGAGCAGATTACTCAAGGGAGCATTTACCTGACCCACGATGGCCTGAATAGACAGCATCGTACCGAGGGTGATATCACCGTCGATAACCGCCTTGGCCGCCAGATACGTAATAAGAATATCCTTCAGCTGTCCAATAAAGAACATACCGACCTGTTGCACCTGCGTTAGTCGCATATCTTCAACACCGAGCTTGAACAGTCGAGCCTGCACCTGCTCCCATTTCCAGCGTTTCTGGTTTTCGACGTTCTGTAGTTTTATCTCGGTAATCCCCGTCACGATTTCGAGCAGCGAGACCTGGTTGTCAGCCATACGGTCAAACCGACGTAGATTAATTCGCTTACGGGCACGCAGGAATCCCAGCATCCAGACCAGATACGCTACGGTACTGACAGCAAACACGGCAAAGATGGTAAGGTCATAGACAGCCAGTACTACCCCGAATACCAGCATGTTGAAGAGAGAGAAAACAACGTTCAGCGACGAGCTGGTCAGGAACCGTTCGATGATGACATGATCGTCGATGCGCTGGAGCACATCCCCCGCGTTACGTGTCTCAAAAAATGAGATTGGTAACCGCATGAGTTTGGCCAGGAAATCAGAAATCAGCGTAATATTGATCCGGCTGCTAATGTGCATCAGAATCCACTGCTCAACAAAGTCGGTGATCAACTGACACAGGAAAATAGTAAGCTGACCGATCAGGATCAGATTGATGAAATCAATATCCTGGTATTCAATCCCCCGGTCGACAATGGCCTGGGTCATGAACGGAATAATAAACGTCAGGAGCGCCCCCAGCACGACACCAATCCCGAGTTGCACCAGATACCGGCGGTAGGGTCGCAAATAATTCCAGTAATACGAAAAGCGAATGCCTTCACTATGCTCGTCGGAGTCCTCGTAGAAAGCGGGAGTTGGTTCCAGCAGCAGCGCAATACCGGGCTCATTTTGATTGTTGGGCTGTTGGGTCCAGCCCCTCAAAAACTCCGCGTGATCGTATCTGATGAGCCCCTGTGCCGGATCAGCTACCAGAACATGCGTTTTCGTACTTCCATAAACGACCACAAAATGGCGCTGCTGCCAATATACGATCAAGGGTTTATGTGCGTCGGTTAGCAGGACGGCCAGGGTAATTCGAACCGCTTTCGTGCGGAAGCCAATTGCCTGCGCCCCATCGCTGATACCAGCAAGCGTAACGCCTGTTTTTCGAATAAAACATTTATCACGTAGGTATTCAAGCGGGAATGATTTACCATAATGTTTACTAATTATTCGTAAACATGTAGGCCCACAATCAACTAAATCTAATTGCCGATAAAACGGAAACTTCTTACTCACTATTCAAACTATATTATCGTCTATAAAACCTAATTTTTGTCTTTTTTTCTACTAACTATATAAAAAACTTTACAGTGAATTTACATTTTTCTCAATACGTAAATTTATAATATAAGGTGCATAAAAAGGCCCTTGCGGTGCAAAGCACGTTGCGCAAGGACCCCTTTATTTAAGTCGTTATCCTGATTAGAAATAACTTAATTTTATTGATAATAACTATTGCTGATTGACTAGCAGTTAGGTTTTGGTTTTGGTGCGCAAGGGTTTGGTTTCGGCGCTGGCGCACAAGGATTTGGCTTTGGTGCGCAATAGCTCAGACCACCCAGGATTCCACCAATAAGACCAGAGACAAGGCAAAGCGTACCGCCTTCAACCATGTTCAGTTCATCCTGCGATAATTCTACTGCGTCGATAGATAAATAGTTTGACATGATACTGTTGTATTTATGGGTTAGAATTTGATTGTTATAAAACGTAGCCAGTTATTATTATCCGCTGTCGTTTTATACTCTATAGACCACAAGCACCGTTTCAAGTCACACAATTTTCTAAATAAAATACATAAATATCTGTCTATTGTTATTCGCAATACATCAAGCTCGTGTATAATCTCCTTATTAGTAATTAACTATAAAATTTAACTACCGCAATTACTATCAGCTACGTGGAGATTTCTAAGCAGTAAATTTCGTTTTAGCGCACGCTCTCTATATTTAGAGCATTGCTTCTGTCAGCGGCTCATCCATTGCAGTATCTTTACGCCGGTATTGAATTCTACGCTGACCAATCAGCAAAATCAGCAGCCCCAGAAGGACGCACGTAGCCATGACGCCAACCATCGGAATGGCGGTGTTATTGTGCAGTACGCTCACTGCCCCGGAAACAAGCGCCCCAAAACTCATCCGAAAACTGCCCATCAACGCTGCGGCACTACCGGCATGCCGCACAAACGGAGCCAGTGATAGCGCCGATGCATTGGGGTTCGATAGCCCCTGCCCGGCCAGGAAGAGAAATAACATCCCAATCAATCCGTAGGCACCGTACCAGTCAAGCCAGGTCCCAATCACCAGCAACAGACTAATGATTGACTGGTAAATCAGCGTTGCGTACACAATCTGTTCACTCTTGAAACGCTTCAGCAGAAACCGATTCAACTGGGTTGGACCAATCATCCCAAACGCCAGAAACGCAAAGATCCAGCCGTAGCGTTGCTCGCTGATGTGGTACTGATTGATAAATACGTCGGGGGAACCTGAAATGTAGGCGAAGGGTGCAGATGTAGCGATACCACCAACCAGGGCATAGGTCAGAAACTGGGGTTGTTTCAGCACCGTAAAAAAGCTACTTAACACGGCCTGAGGACGTAACGATAACGACGCATCAGGCTCGCGCCCGTCGGGAAGAATGAAATAGATCGCGATCAGGATCAATGCCGTAATAACGGCCAGAATCAAGAAAATTGAATGCCAGCCAAACGCTACGGTCGCGTAACCGCCTACCGTCGGCGCTACCATCGGAGAAATAGCCACCACCAGCGTCAGTAGTGAAAAAACCTGAGCGGTCTCTGTCACGGGAAACAGATCACGGACCAATGCCTGCGCAGCTACCAGCCCCACACAGCCCCCCAGCGCCTGGAAAAGCCGCATAAGAATCAGCGCTTCGATCGACGTAGCAAACGCACACCCGACGGAAGCCAGCAGATACACCAGCAACCCGGCATAGAGGGGCCTTTTACGACCAAACCGATCCAGCAAGGGACCATACAGCAACTGCCCAACCGCAATACCGACCAGATAAGCCGTCAGCGACAACTGCACCTGCGAAATGGACGTATGCAGGTCGCTGGCAATCGCCGGAAAGCCCGGCAGGTACATATCAATGGAAAAAGGACTGATTGTGGAGAGCGTTCCCAGAATCAGGATAATCGTAAAATGTTGTCGGCGCGTCATGACCTCGTTGCGGTAATCGTACTCATGAGACACGCGCCGAAAAATGATTGTTCCCACGGCACAAAAACGCCCGGCTAAAACCAGTCAGTGGTTTCAGCCGGGCGTACCAATTCGTGTACTTTTTCTTAGTGTGCCAGTAGCCAGTTTTCCCCGACGCCGATGCCGGTTTCCATCTGGACGGCCATCGGAATGGCGTTTTTCATAATGGTATCAACCCGCTCGCGGAGGTAATCGATCTCGTCGCGGTGGGCGTCGAAGACCAATTCATCGTGCACCGTCAGGATCATTTTCGACTTCAGATTTTCGGCCTGCATGAACTCGTGAATCTGTATCATAGCGATCTTGAGCATATCGGCCGCACTCCCCTGAATAGGCGCGTTGACGGCGTTACGTTCGGCAAACATCCGGTCGGTCTGGTTCCGGGAGTTGATGTCGCGCAGGTAGCGCCGACGCCCCAGAATGGTTTCAGCATAGCCAAAACCTCGGGCTTTCTCGATGCATTGGTCGATGTAGTCTTTTACCGCTGGGAAACCCGCGAAATACTCGTCAATGATCTGGGCTGCCTCCTTGCGTGGAATCTTTAGCCGTTGGGCCAGACCGAAGGACGATATACCGTAGATGATCCCGAAGTTGATGGTTTTGGCTTTCCGGCGCATATCGCCCGTGACCTCCTCAATCGGTACGTGAAAGACCTTGCTGGCCGTTTGCGTGTGAATATCAACGCCATTGTTAAAGGCATCGAGCATCGTTTTATCGCCACTGAAAGCGGCCATAATCCGCAGCTCAATTTGCGAATAGTCAGCTGACATGATCAGGTACTCCGGTCCCCGCGGCACGAACGCTTTGCGAATTTCCTGACCACGAGGGGTCCGGATCGGAATATTCTGCAGGTTGGGATTGGCCGACGACAGTCGCCCCGTAGAGGCCACGGCCTGATTGAATGACGTATGAATCCGGCCATCGCGCTTGCTAATCAGCAGCGGTAGCGCATCAACATACGTGTTCTTGAGCTTGATTAACTCGCGATAATCCAGAATCTTCCGGGCGATCTCGTGCTCTTCTTCGAGTTTGGAGAGAATCTCCTCCCCCGTCGCATATTGCCCGGTTTTTGTCTTTTTAGCGTTTTTGTCCAGCTTCAGTTTATCGAACAGGACTTCGCCCAATTGCTTTGGCGAACCGATGTTAAACGACTCACCAGCAATCTGGTAAATCTCCTGCTGAACTTGCCGCATATCGGTCTCCAGCGTCGCGGAAAGTTCGGCCAGCGCATTCGTATCGAGCGCCACCCCTTCCAGTTCCAGATCGGTCAGCACCCGGACAAGTGGCATTTCAACCCGATCAAACAGCTTGTGCAGGTTATCTTTTTCCAGTTGAGGTTCAAACGTTTGCTTGAGCTGCAACGTAACGTCCGCATCTTCTCCGGCGTAATCGACGATCTTCTGGATATCGACATCGCGCATCGTTAGTTGCCCTTTCCCCTTTTTCCCGATCAGTGATTCGATTTCAACCGGCTGGTAGTTCAGGTACGTCATCGCCATCATGTCCATATTATGGCGCATTTCCGGCTCAATGAGGTAGTGGGCAATCATCGTATCGAACAGCTTTCCCTGTACATTCACGCCGTACTTCTTCAGCATCAATAAGTCGTACTTCAGGTTCTGTCCGATTTTACCAATAGCAGGGTCTTCGAGCATTGGTTTGAACTCATCCACTACGGCCTGCGCTTCGGCACGATCAGCGGGAATGGGTACGTAAAACGCTTCACCCGCCTTGTAAGCAAACGATAACCCGACCAGATCCGCTTCAACCGGGTCAATCGCGGTCGTTTCCGAGTCAAAACAGACACTTTCCTGGAGATTCAGATACTTGAGCAGACTGGCACGTAGTTCGGGGGTATCGATGAGCCGGTAATCATGCTTCACCGACAGAATCGTTTTCCGGCGTTCGGGCTGGTTTTCGTCGATTTCGTAGTCGGGATATACGTCCAGGAAAGCAGGCGTTTCGGTTACTTCACCCCCGACTTTGTCATCGGTCGAGATCGTATTCGTTACCGCGTCCGGCGTCGCTTCGGCACCCGAGGAAGCGGGGACTGTTACAGCAACTGCTGCCCCCTTCGTCCGCTTTGCTTTAGTTTTGGCCGCTGGTTCTGCGGGGGTAGCCGCTGGCGTATCGGCGGAATCGAAATCGAACGGCAGGTCGTCGGCGCCCGACGGATTACTCATGCCCATGTTTGGAAACGGCAGAAAGGCCGGTGCCTCTCCACCGGGGGAGTCGAACAGATTCATCTGCCCCGAACCAGTACCACCAGCACGGAATGCTTCCGGCAATGGTGTTTCATCGTAGTTAGCGCCGAGCAGCCGGGTCTTCATCTGCCGGAATTCCAGTTCATCCAGCAATGAAGCGAGTTTCTGCTTGTCGTATTCGGTATGTCGTAATTGCTCCTCATCGAACGTCAGCGGTACGTCCAGGTGGATAGTCGCCAGTTGTTTTGAGAGCATTCCCTGCTGGCCAAAATTAATGACGTTCTCCCGCAGTTTGCCCTTGAGTTGATCCGCGTTGGCAATCAAATTCTCGACCGAGCCAAAATCAGCGATAAGCTTCTGCGCCGTCTTTTCGCCAATTCCCGGAATTCCTGGAATGTTATCGACCGAATCTCCAACCAGGCCCAGCATGTCAGTTACCTGGTCGATCCGTTCGATCTGCCAGCGCTCCAGTACTTCCTTTATACCCTGCTTCTCAGCGGGTTTCCCCATGAACGCAGGCTTATAAATATGCACATGTTCTTCTACCAGTTGCCCGTAATCTTTATCGGGCGTCATCATGTACACCTCAAAATCGGCCAGCGCGGCTTTCTTGGCCATCGTGCCAATGATATCATCGGCCTCGTACCCCTCCAGAATCAGAATTGGGATATTCATGGCCTCAATGATCTTCTTGATGTAAGGCGTCGCTACGCTGATGTCTTCGGGCTGTGACTGACGCGTGGCTTTGTACTGAGGAAATTGCTCGTGACGAAATGTCTTTTTCGACGAATCAAAGGCCACCCCGATATGAGTTGGCTTTTCTTTCGTCAAGACCTCGATCATAGCGTTCATGAACCCGAAAATGGCCGAGGTATTTACCCCCCGCGAAGAAATACGGGGCGATTTGTTAAAAGCAAAATGAGCGCGGTAGATCAGCGCCAGCGCATCTAATAAAAACAGTTTTTTCTGTGGTTTGGCCATTCGTCAGTAGTCGCAAAATCGAGTCCCAAAGGTCGACAGTCTTGCCGATAATCGGAGCGGTTCCTATTGATTAGTTTGTGTTGATTTTATGTTAAATCAGGTCTTTTATAACGATTTTGGCGGCTTTATGATTCCTCTTGTTAGCAACGGCACCCGTCTAAAACAGACAAGAGCCACCCATCAGGGCAGCTCTTGTTATGGCCGAATAGGTCGATCTCGTTTTACTGACCAGGAAGCAATAGGCGGTCAATGATGTGTATAACGCCGTTGGTGGCCGATATATCTGCCCCCGTTACGTTTGATGCGCTTGTTCCATTTCCCCGGCCAAGTACCGTTACACTGGTCGTACTGGTTCCTGCTGTGAGAACACTACTGGGCAGCGCTGTTGTCAGACTGGCACCGTTTGTGATCAGTGGTGTGTAAAGCCGGTTGTTAGGAATAATGTGGTACGCCAGAATTTGCTGTAGTTGAGCTGCCGACAGGGCGCTTACGGCCGCCACAGAGGTTAGGCTAGGAACCGATGCGGTAAAAGCCGCGTCAGTCGGAGCAAACACCGTAATACCGCTACTTGACGTTCCTGTCAGCGAACTGGCGACTCCCGCTTTAGCTACAGCAGCTGTCAGGTACGAGAATGAATTCGCCGATACTGACTGCGGTGCAGTTAATGCCAGTATTGTTGGAATAGCCGCAATAGTTGAAGCAACATTACCAAATATGGGGGGCAGCATAACGCGGTCGATAACGTGAATGATCCCATTGCTGGCCGGTATGTTGGCTTGCACAATACGAGCACCATTTACCGAAATCGTCGTTGATGTGGCTGTCGTCGTTGCGGGCTTGGTAATGTAAATGTTGGCACCGCTCAGCGTTGGTTGGGCAATGTTGACACCAGTAGCAATTGACGTAGACTCAAGCTTGGTGCTTAGAATATGGTAATTCAGGACCTGAGTCAGTAGATCGACCGGTGCGTTATTGATGGCCGCTTCCGTTGTGAAGCCGAGAAGCGCAAAGGCGGTGTTGGTTGGCGCGAATAATGTATAGGTTCCTGCTTGATTTAATGCCCCATTTAACTGAGTCCGTGCTAATGCTGCGTTTAATAGTGAGAACTGGTTCGTCCCACTTCCGTTCCCGTTAGCAATTGTTGACGCTATGGTCAGGCTGGTTGGGGTATTGTCGTCATTGGGTTTGCAGGATAATATACTGATGCCCAGCGCAATAAAGAGGGCGAACAATGTCCCCCATGAGGACAAAAACTGGCGGAGGTGATGCATGGATCGAGCTTGTTTATTTAGACTATAATCTGGCAATGCTATTGAGATACAAGATTACACAAATGGTAACAGGGGTTTATACGTTTTGTTGGTGATTATTTACCAAACGTCAACGTCGCCACCAGGCCAGATTTCGTTTTCGCTCTTCTGCTTAACTCATTTTGTTATAACCGAAGTCCCTAGATCGCAGTTAGTATACCAACTAGTTACATACAATGAAAGGTGTTCAGACCATATTATTCTTTCTATTGCTTAGCATGAGTTGCCAGCCTCGAAGGACTCAGGATGCCCCTTCAGGATCGGATGATTCAAGTATGTCAGTGCGGCCCACGGCTGTCCCAACCGATACGCTCTGCTTCCGGCAGGTCATCAAACGGGATACAACCACATTGAAACTAGTTGTTAAAGGATCAACCGTAAATGGCTACCTGGACATAAACCCGTTTGAGAAGGATCGGGCCAGAGGACCACTTACCGGAACGATGCGAGGTAATCAGATTCAAACCAACTGGCAGCGGTCGGGCGAAGGTGTTACGCAGCCCTACACGCTTACGCTGACACTCAACCCTGACACGGTAACCTGGCCCGAGGGTGAGCGTGTCGAAAAGAAAGGGCGCTGGGAGCTCAAATCGCCGATGGGTAACTACACGTATGCGCTGGCTAAAATTTCGTGCCCTTAGCGGACGGCACGAAACCAGCCCTACTCCCTGGTCTTCCAGATCGCTGACTAATTTTATCAGGTGTGCCAATGACCTGCCTAACCGATCCAGCTTCCAGATGACAATGGTATCGCCGGTTCGCAGATGATCGATGAGCCGGAGTAGTTCAGGCCGATCAGCATTACTGCCACTGGCTTTCTCCTGATAGATACGCTCGCAGCCGGCCGCTTTTAAGGCGTCAAGCTGCAGATCAAGGTTCTGTTCATGGGTAGATACCCGGGCGTAACCAAACTTCATGGGCATTGACGAAAACAAGGGTTGACGTAACAAGGACTGCCAAGCTTTTCCTAAGCAGTCATGTGATAGCTCATTAGCTCATTCATGCTGTATACAACACTTTGTAGTCTAATCATCGATTAGCGAATACAAGTGGGCAGAAAAAGCAGTTGGCATACTTATCAACTGTACAAGAAAATTGAACGGGTTTTCTAACCGTCAAAACCTACTTTTTGCTTTTTCTCTCCCACGCCGAGTTGAGTTCATTTAAACGTCCCTCAAGTAGTAGCGCCTTTGTTTCAGATGGAAGCATCTGTCGAATGAGGGAAAGGGTTAGTGTAAAGGAATAAGGAACTGAAAGATGAAGCAAGGGACGCCCCAAAGCGGTATGAGCGAATTTTGACATACTTAACCCATAAAGGGCCTTTTCTTATTTATATAGGGGTACGATCGTTACAATTTAGACGTAGTGCCAGCCGCAAGTAGATTGACGCCCAGAAGCGACGAAATAAACCCTCATTGAATGAGTAAACGTCTTTGTGGTTGTGCATTTACAGACTTGAATAGAACACATTAGCCAGAAAACGGCTTCAAAGGAAATGGGATAAGTAACATAACGATTCTATTATGTACAAGATAGCCCGGATAATGGTAAAGTACTATTTTACAAACAACACACTTTCAGGTTTACATAATAACTAAATGCAATTTTAGGCTGGGCATTTCCCTTAGTGATAGTGGCGTAGGATAAACGTAGCTCATTGAAGATTATCGTTACGAATAAAGTCCGTCAGACAAGGTCACTAAGGCATTGTTAGGTCTAATAAAGATGTATCTTTAGCTTTCAACCATACATCATGCAAGACCAACCCCAGTTTCCGGATCTGACCGACGCCGAACGAAAGGTGCTTGAAGATCTGATGCCCGATGAGATGAGCGAGATCATCACCGCCGGACTAAAGCGACGTCATTTCCTTAAACTCATCACCTATACCGGCACCAGCCTGCTGGCCACCCATCTTCTGGGTATCGAGCAGCTAATGGCCCGAACTACCACCGGCGCGCCACTTCCCCCGCCCCCGACTGGGATAGAGAACGGCGTCAACGTAACGGTCAACGTAAATGGTCGTGCGCAGAAACTGCTGGTGGATTCACGCATGACGTTACTGGATGCCTTGCGGGAACGCCTGGCCCTGACGGGTTCCAAAAAGGGGTGCGATCATGGTCAGTGCGGTGCCTGCACGGTACTTATTGAGGGTCGACGCGTACTGTCCTGCCTGACTCTGGCTGCTACCTGCCAGGATAAGGCCGTGACAACCATCGAAGGGCTGGCGAAGGAAGATACCCTTCACCCCATGCAGACCGCGTTTATCAAGCACGACGGTTTCCAGTGTGGCTACTGCACGCCCGGGCAGATCTGTTCGGCGGTGGCGCTGATGAGTGAAGCCAAAAACGGTGAAGCCAGCTATGTCACCCCCAATGTGCGCCAGACCGGCAAGTCCGTAAAACTCTCCGACGAGGAAATCCGGGAACGCATGTCGGGAAACATTTGCCGTTGCGGAGCCTACCCCAATATTGTGGATGCCATTCGTGAAGTGCATGGCGATAAAGCCGTTGCGCAAGTCTGGCAATTTGCCGACGGTACGATCTGATCCAACTTAGCAATCGACAAGCATGAGACCATTCAACTATTCGAATGCCAGTGAGCCAGCCACGGCAATCACCGCCGTGTCCGCAAATCCCGGTGCAAAATACCTCGGCGGGGGGACCAACCTGGTCGACCTGATGAAGGAAGATGTCATGCGTCCTTCGGCGCTGGTGGATATCACCCGGTTAAAACTCGCCGACGTTGAAAAGACGGCAGCGGGTGTAACCATCGGCGGAACGGCTACCAATTCATTCACCGCCAACCACGAACTTATCCGTACGAATTACCCGCTGCTTTCCATGGCCATTCTCGCCGGTGCCAGCGCGCAGATTCGAAATATGGCGACTAATGGCGGCAACCTCAATCAGCGCACCCGCTGCCCGTATTTCTACGACGTAAATATGCCCTGCAATAAACGCGAACCAGGTTCCGGTTGTGGCGCTCTGAAAGGCCTTAATCGTACCCACGCGATTTTCGGCTGGTCGGAAAAATGCGTCGCGGTTTACCCGTCCGATATGGCCATAGCCCTGGCAGCGCTTGATGCGAGGGTGCATGTAGAAGGTAAAAACAACGTGAAGCGCACGATCGAATTCGCCGATTTTCACCGTCTGCCGGGCGACACGCCGGAGAAAGACAACAACCTGAAACCGTGCGAACTGATTACGTCGATCGAATTGCCGGCCAATGATTTCGCCGAACGCTCGTATTATCTGAAAATCCGGGAACGCTCATCCTATGCCTTTGCGCTGGTATCAGTCGCTGCGACACTAGCCCTGGACGGAAACCAGATCAAACAGGTTCGGATCGCGTTGGGTGGGGTGGCCCATAAGCCCTGGCGGGCCTCGGTGGCTGAAAAATGGCTGATCGGTAAGGAAGCCACGGAGGCTAATTTCCGGGCAGCTGCCGAAGCCGAACTCAAAAACGCCAGACCGCTGGAGCACAACAAGTTTAAAGTAGCAATGGCCAGAAATGCCATTGCGCGTGCCTTACAGGGGGCCATGCAGGGCGGGGTCTACGGACTTGACGGCTAGCCGCCGATAACCGAATGGAAAAAGACTATCCTTCAACAGACAACGGATCCGATCATGAGTGAAATAGGTAAACCCATCAGCCGTATCGATGGCCGCCTGAAGGTGACGGGCAAGGCAACCTACGCTGCGGAATTCAACCAGCCGACTATGGCGTATGCGTTCCCGGTTCGGGCAACGATTGCCAAAGGACGAATTACGGCCCTTGATGATGCGGCCATCAGGAAAGAACCCGGCGTAATCAGCGTGATTAGCTATAAGAATGCCCTTAAGCTAAAGCCCCTCGACATGAAAGCGCAGGCGAAGGCGGGTGCCGCTTTCCTGGGCGAGAATCTGCCGCCCCTGCAGGACAATAAAGTGCATTACCCCGGCCAGTTCATCGCTGTTGTTGTGGCCGAGAGTTACGAACAGGCCCGCGCGGCTGCCTACAAACTTAAGGTGCGTTATGCCGCCGAGAAAGCGGCCACCGATCTGAAGACGGAACTGCCGAACAGTAAGAAGCCAGCGAAGTTGATGGGGGATGAAGCCCAGGTGAATGGGGGGAAGACCGCGACTCCGCTAGCCCAGTCGGCCCACCGGGTGGTCAATACATATTCGACCCCGGTCGAACATCATCACCCGATGGAGCCCCACGCCACGGTAGCGGTCTGGGAAGGAGCCGACAAACTCACGCTATACGATGCTACCCAGGGCGTAGGCCTTACCGGCGCTATTGCAGCTTATTTCCTCGGTCTACAGCAGGAGAACGTCCGCGTGATTGCTCCCTTCGTGGGGGGCGGCTTCGGTAGCAAAGGGCTTTGGCTGCACACACTGCTGGTCGCCATGGCCGCCAAAGCTGCGGGCCGCCCGGTTAAACTGGCGCTCACCCGGCAGATGATGCAGACCAACGTCGGGCATCGCGCGGCAACCATCCAACGCGTCTCGCTGGGTACGGATACGGCCGGGACATTGACCGCCGTTCGTCATCATACCGATACGTACAACAACCTGACCGAATTTTTTGAACCAAGCGGGAAGCAATCGCTGGTGCTCTACAAAGCTCCGGTGCGCGAGGTCACCTACGGCCTGGTCAAATTAGATCGGAGTACCCCGACCTTCATGCGGGCACCCGGCGAGACGCCGGGCACCTTTGCGCTGGAGTCCGCCATGGACGAGATGGCGTATCAACTTAAGATGGACCCGGTGGCGTTTCGGATTGCCAACCATACCGCTCAGGACCCGATGAACGGGCATGACTTCTCGAGCGAGTTTCTGGTTGACTGTTACCGGATCGGCGCCGAGAAATTTGGTTGGTCGGCCCGCAGTATGGAACCGAGGCAGAAACGAAATGGGAAATACCTGGTGGGATACGGCATGGCGACTGCCACGTATCCCGGTGGCCGGAGCGCGGCTTCGGTAAAGGTGTCCATGACCGCCGGCGGGGACGTAACGGTGATGACGGCATCGATCGACATCGGGACCGGAACCTATACCGTACTGGCGCAAACAGCGGCCGATGCCCTGGGGGTACCCGTTAACCGGATTCAGGTCAAGATTGGCGATTCAAGTTTACCGGCTGCACCGCTGGCCGGCGGCTCTCAAACGACGGCGAGTATTCATCCGGCCGCTATGGAAGCCTGCGTCCTGTTGCGGAAAGAGCTGACCGCGTTGGCGATCGCCGACTCCTCGTCAAAACTCCATGGCCGTACCGCTAACGAGATTGGTTACGGGGATGGTAAACTTTTCATCATCGGCGATGAGAAGAAGACCGACGCCTATGCCGACATCATGAGTCGGGCTAAACGGGCCGAGATGGACGCCTGTGCGACCACCCAACCGGTTTCCGGGGCGGGACTAACCGTACCCAGCGCCTTTTGTACCCCCCGGGAGCTTCCCGCCGAGCAGAACAGCGACGATAAACACTATGCGTTCCATTCCTTCGGTGCTCAGTTTGCCGAGGTTTGGGTGGATGAAGATTTGGGAACAATCCGGGTAAAACGCTTTACCAGCGTGCAGGATGTCGGTCGGATCATGAATGAAAAAACGGCCCGGTCTCAGATAATCGGTGGGGTAATTTTCGGCATTGGGGCCGCCCTAATGGAAGCCACGGAATACGATAAACGCTGGGGCAACCCGGTCGTGCGAACCCTGGCTGATTACCACGTGCCCGTCAACCTAGATGTGCCACCCATCGACGTTCACTTTATCGGGAAACCAGATCCCCATATTTCCCCCATTGGCGCCCGCGGCATCGGGGAGATCGGCATTACTGGTGTGTCGGCCGCCATCGCCAACGCGGTGTTCAACGCAACGGGTAAACGAATAAGGGATTTGCCCCTGACGCCGGATAAATTGATGCAATGAAGATGATGAGGGCGCTCATCCAGGGCGACTACGCCAGAGGAAGACAAAACACAAAAGCCCGGTTTGCAACCGGGCTTTCCAGATTTCTTTTTTTAACGTTGAGTGATACAGTACCGATCTATATTAAAACTGCGCATCAAGCAGTGAACAACTGAAGCTAAGGACATGTCCACTTTTCTACTTAGCGCAAATCATACCGATTAATTACAAAACTGATAAAGCTCTGACAGTCAGTTATTATAACTGTGACCTCACCTTTTTTAATGATATGAAACGGTGATACCGTTACTCAGTTTTGTGGGCAAAAACCCTCACCTTCCCTTAATTTATGAGCCATTCTCCTCACTAGTGTGCTACTTCGTTTTGAAAACAGCGCTTAGCCACACCGGGACCGCCCGGCCCAGGCTAGTTCGGTAAAAAGATACTGAAGGTGGCCCCCCGACCGGGCTGACTGGTCGCGCGGATGGCGCCCCCGTGATTCAGCACCACTTTCTCGCAGATGGCCAACCCGATACCCGTGCCGGCAAACTCGCGCTGACCGTGTAACCGCTGGAACACTTGAAAGATCCGGCTGGCCTGTTTCTGCTCAAAGCCAATACCATTGTCGATCACGTCGATCCGGTAGTAAAGCGGGGCCGACAGCGCCGTCCGCACCGAGGTGGGTAAGTCCCGGGCCAGAATCGTCTGCACCCGAACCTGAATGAAGGGGGCACGGGGCAGAACCGGCGGTAAACGCATAGACGGCATCGCCCGGCTGAATTTCAGGGCGTTACCCAGCAGATTCTGAAAAAGCTGACCCAACTGGATGGCATCCCCGACGACCTCGGGTAAAGGGTCTACCTCGACCAGGGCCCCCGTCTCGGCAATCACTAACTCCAAATCCGTCAAAACCGCCTGAACCACGGCTGAGAGCGGGACCAGTTGGCGACGTTCCTGGAGGGCAGTGATGCGCGAATAACTTAACAAATCCCGAATCAGTGCTGACATGCGGGTAGAGGCCGACTGCATCCGCTCCAGATAGGTACGGCCTTCGCCCAACTGGTCCGCATACTGGTCCTGCAGGAGCTTGCCGAACGATTGAATCTTACGCAGGGGCTCCTGTAAGTCATGGGAGGCCACCGAGGCAAACTCCTGCAAGGTATCATTGGCCCTGACTAGTCGTTCGTTCGCGGTTTGAAGCGCCTGGTTAGCCGCTGTCAGGGCCTGCGTGCGCGTTTCAACCTGCTCTTCGAGGGCGGCCGTCAACGTTTGGTACCGCTGTTCGCTCAGCAACAAAGCCCGGTTGGCTTTTCGCAGGGCCAGCAGCTTGACCACCTGGTTTGTCAGGCTGCCCAGGGCCGTCAATTGGCCCTCGCTTAATTGCCGGGGTTCGACATCCATCACGCACAGGGAACCCAGGGCAAAGCCGTCGGCATCCACCAGGGGTATGCCAGCGTAAAAAACAATGTGGGGCTCACCCGTCACAAAGGGATTGGTGGCGAAGCGTTCATCCTGCCGGGTATCGGGAACCAGGAACGGCTGGCTGGGCTGGCGGATCGCGTGGGCACAAAAGGAAAACTGGCGGGGCGTTTCGGCCACCGCCAGCCCCTGGGTAGCCTTGAACCACTGCCGTTCTTCATCCACCAGACTAATCAGGGCGATGGGTGCCTGACAGAGTTGGGCTGCCAGACTGGTGATTTGATCGTAGTCAAGCTCGGGAAGGGAGTCCAGTATCTCATACTCCCGTAGGGCTTGTAGCCTACGGGATTCCTGGGACGGTTCAGGCGGTAGCATAATTGGGGGTAGACTCAGTAGATAAGTTAACGATTTAACCCGTGAACAACCTGTAGGGGTAAGTTTGTTTTGTTCAGCCAAACGGATGTTGCCAAAGCCGGCTAACTTCCCCGAGCTTCCGGGCGGAAAGGCAAGCAGGCGGGGGCTCCTGATGCTGACCTTATTGTACTATATTTGACGTATTTGACGTCGCTGCTAGATTTGCCGCTGAACGACAGCGCATTATTTGCCACCGTAAATCATAACCCTACATCCGGTTGACTGCTATGACCAGTAAAGCGCCCATTGTGGTGATCGAAGACGATGCTGATGATCAAGTATTTATCGAACAGGCCATGGCTGACTTAGCCATTGAGAATCCAGTCGTCTTTTTTAGCAATGGCGTAGAAGCCATTGCGTACCTACTGGCTACCCCCGAGGCGCCTTTAGTGATCCTGAGCGACGTGAATATGCCCGCTATGAGTGGGATCGAACTGCGTCAGCTGATTGATTTGAACGAGTACCTAAAACTCAAATGTATTCCCTTCGTCTTTTTGACTACAGCGGCTGATCAACACCTGGTCAATACGGCGTATCGAATGACGATTCAGGGGTTCTTCAAAAAGGAGCGAACCTTCGCTGGGCTGACCGACCAGTTGCGTTCGATTCTGGATTACTGGGATAAATGTTTACATCCGAACAGTAGCTTTGATTAGCCGAACGAGCCACTCCTGTTGAGGACAGCTTGGGTTGACTAGTGGCAAGCAGTGGGTAGAAGTAATGAGGGAAAAATTACCTGACTCCCGACCTAAACGGGTATTCCGCTCATCGTAGAAATATACTATTTTAGAACCAATAGATTTTGCCAACTGATTTTGTCTATTTTCCAGTTTTAGTACAAACGATGCCTTGATTCTACTTATGGCGGAACAAGCTGATTAGCCTGGAATAAATAACTCAAATTTATCGCTACCAGTTGAGTACT
This sequence comes from Spirosoma pomorum, assembly GCF_054776615.1. Lineage (NCBI taxonomy): Bacteria > Pseudomonadati > Bacteroidota > Cytophagia > Cytophagales > Cytophagaceae > Spirosoma > Spirosoma pomorum. The sequence continues at coordinate 45,172 of NZ_BAAHBP010000003.1, read as the reverse complement.
CTCCTCATGTCAGCAAATAGTTTAGTCAACGTATAACTTGTCAGGCAAGAAAGACATGCCCTATCAGCATGTCTTTTGTCATTGAGTATAGCTGAGCTGCTTGCTAGAGCCGTTTGACGTTGACCGCGTTTAAGCCCTTCTTACCGCGTTCGACGGTGTAGTCCACTTTGTCTTTTTCCCGCACTTCATCTTGTAGTCCGGTAACGTGCATGAATACATCTTCGCTGCCGTCATCAGGCGTGATGAAGCCGAAGCCTTTCATATCGTTGAAAAATTTAACCGTTCCTGTTGCCATTGCTTATGTAAACGTTTTAAGCGAAGAACGAGCCAACTGCTCAGACCTTCTGGTTTATACTAGTTTTTGGAAAGGGGAATAAACGACGTTTCTACCTCCTGGTTCCAACTAGTGATACAAATCTGGTCGAGTTTGTCAGAACAAAGACAGTTTGAAAACTATATAACTAGTTAAACTAATTATATAGTTACTCGTGATAACATTTAATTATCACGAGTAATCCTATCTTTGTCAAAATAGCCAAGGTTTGCTGCTTTTCGTCAATGTATAGTACTCGTTCCCCTTTCCCATGAAGCGACCCGCCACTGAGCCAAACGCCGTAACCATCATGCCAGCCCAAGAGCAGCGCCTGTCGTTACGCATCGACGAGCAACTTCACGGGGAAGCCCGGGAGTACCTGCGGGCCGGCCTGCAGGGATCGGCCAACTCGCAACGGGCCTTTACCACGGACATCCGCCAGCATGGAGATTGGTGTGAGCAGAACGGGTACGAGCCAGTACCCCTCTCCGCCGTGGCGCTGGTCGAGTACGTCACCTTCCTGGGACGCACCCGCTCGTTCTTCACTATCCAGCGACACCTGGCTAGTCTGGCCAAACTCCACCGCCAGCAGGGATTCCCTTCGCCGACTACTGACGAGCAGTTCAAGGTCCTTATGAAGGGTGTCAAGCTCAAAAAGACCGTGCGTCAGAAGCAGGCCCCCGACTTTTCCGTCAAACAGCTGCGCCAGGCCATCGACAGCTTGCCATCGACCCCAACGGGGATACGCAACCGGGCCATTTTACTATTGGGCTTCACCGGCGCTTTCCGACGCAGCGAGCTAGCCAGCCTCGACGTGAACAATATCTTAATTGATGAGGCCGGCCTGGTCATCCGGCTGGATCGCTCGAAAACCAATCAGTTTGGGGAGGTCGAAGAAAAAGCCATGGCTTACGCCAGTGAACCCGAGTATTGTCCCATCGGCGCCTTGCAGCAGTGGTTAGCCGTGATTGACCGGCAGCAGGGGCCTTTGTTTGTCCGCATTCGCAAAGGAGAACGAGTGACCCAATCGCGTTTGTCGGATGAATGGGTGAACGTACTAGTTCAGCAGCAGTTGGGGGAATCCTTTACGGCGCATTCGCTCCGGGCCAGTTTTGTGACGGTGGCCAAAGCCAACGGGGCCGACGATCTGGAAGTGATGAACCAGACCAAGCATCGCACCACCGTCATGATCCAACGCTATGACCGACGGCGCAACATCCGCAAGCACAATGCGTCGGGTAAGCTGGGCCTGTAAGTAGGGAGCCGACGAACTAATCCCAGCTGTCTGGAGCCAGGAAAAGTAGTAGAGCGTTATTTATCAGTATTTAGTAGCTACTTATCGAACCATTTTCAACTAGGCTGCCTCGTTACCCAAAGTAAGCGGTATGCCGTTCGTAGAGCTTGTCGCGCGTACGCTTCAAGCGCATCTTGACGTTGCTTTCGGTCAGGTGATACAACTGAGCAAGCTCCTTGATGGACATATTCTGCTCGTACTTCAGCCGCAATAGCTCCACTTCCTGAGTGGGTATGCCGGCTAGTAACCGTTCAAGATTACTTAGTTTTTCTTCTTTCGAATCATCCTGGTCCAAATCCGCGAAGCGCTCGGGCAATTCGTCATCCAGTGATTGGGTCGGCAGTCGTTTGTCGATCTGTAAGCGGTCGTAGCAATAAAAGCGGGAGATGGAGTAAAGCCAGGTCGAAAACTTAGACCGCTGCTGAAAGGTGCCCAGCTTACTGAAGACTTTTATAAAGATATCCTGGGTATAATCCTGGGCCGCTTCCGAATCTTTGGTGATGGCCAAACACTGTTGATATACTTTACCCACGTAACGAGCGTACAGCTCCTCAAAGCAGCCCTCGTTGCTGGTTTCTTGGTATAGAGTGACGAGTTGCTCGTCGGGAAGTACCCGTTTTTTCATGGTAAAGGCGGTAGTGCGGTGGTGTTTGCTGAAGGTGAACGCAAAATTAGTTTTTTAACCCAATATGTAACTATATGTTTACAAATAAGTGTATATACACCTATTTTTTTTAACGTGATATTAAGAGTAGTACATGCTACCTGATGAGGCTGCTGTTTCTACCTGGGGGAATGGTCATTAACGAACGGCAGCTTGTTTGATAAAGCTATTTGGCTGAACCTACGGATCTGAGAGTCGTCTGATAGTGGCCGAGCAGGGGTGGCTGGTAGTACGGAAAGAGACCAGAAGGACGTTGTGTGGGGGCAAAAAGGGGATTAAGTTGTTTCATACGGTCGTTCCTACCCTGAGCGATCAAACTAAGAACGACCGTTGTTAAAACGTTATAAGTATGAATGGTAAATCATATTTACTATGAGTATGGCTATTCTCTCAAATGCAACCTGTCTGAGTAACTGATTACGACCTCAGGGTAACTAGTTCGAATCATGGATCTAATTGAGTAAGGTAGGAAGAGCGGAAGGGGTTAATGGCTATGTATGCTAAACTCATCTCCGTCTTTGTTTTTGAGATGTTGATTCGCGAGACGGCAATTTGAGAATGGATGGAGCTAGCGCCGACGCGTTCTGTATAGGTTTAGCCATTGACGCCAAACCGGGCGTTCAGAGCGACAAGAAGAACTCGAGGATAATACTTCACTTTTCGTTTAGCTTTGTGGCTTAGGTAACCTCCTGCCTCTCCTAGTTTGTAATGTCAATACAAATACTGATTAGCCATTTTGAAAGCTACATTCCACTTGAGGAAGCGGAGAAGAAAATACTGGAAGGCAGAGTTACTCAGCGGCAACTGAAACGAAAACAGGCGATCTTGCAGGAGGGCTTTCCCTGCAAACACTATACGTTTGTCGTTGAGGGTTGTTTGCGCATGTTTGCCCTCGATCACAAAGGCAGTGAGCACAACATGCTGTTTGCCCCCGAAAATGATTGGATTGCTGACATCAGTAGCTTTCATTCGGGTAAGCCAAGTAGACTATTTGTTGAGGCTATTGAGCCAGCCAATGTCCTGCAAATTGAACAGCAGGATCTTTACGTTCTCTATACCAACATTCCCAAGCTCGACCGAATATTTAAAGTCATCATCGAGAATAAGTATGTAGCCCTCCAAGATCGATTGCTACAGACAATCAGTTCGACGGCTCAGGAGCGATACCTTACTTTTTTGGCGCAATACCCCGATTTGGCCTTGCGATTACCTAACACACAAATTGCTTCGTACCTGGGCATCACCCCCGAATTTCTAAGCAGAATTAGGAAGGATTTAGCTTCCTAGCGGCTAACCGAAACACCGGTCCGATCTTAAACTAGTTTAAGCCTATATCTTAAACTAGTTTATTCCCGGTTAACTCGAATCAACGCAATTTTGGAGGATACCAAGACGCAGTAATGAAACTCCGATTGCTCTGTTTAGCGCTGCTTATCAGCGTAGCCGCATTTTGCCAAACGCCCAAGGAAATGCACGCATTCATGCAGCAGGCCCCATCTCCACAAGGGGCGATCCCCTACGGCAATAACCCTAGAGCGGGTCAGTATGTCAAGGCGGGCGATGCCCGAATTTATTACGAAATATATGGAAAAGGAAAGCCTTTCGTAATCCTACACGGTGGCGGAGTAGGTTCTACGTATGAAATGGCTCAATTTATTGACAGCCTTACCAAAAGCTATCAAGTCATTGCGATCTCGACGCGTGGACATGGCAAGTCTGAGATTGGTCATTTCACTATAACCTATGAGCAGAAGGCCAATGATGTGTACACGGTGATCCAGACCGTTACTAAGGATAGTGTTATTGTTCTCGGGTTTAGCGACGGGGCTTATACGGGCTATAAACTAGCCAGCATGTATCCGGCTCGGGTCAAGAAATTGGTAGCGATAGGGGCTGGTGAGCAGGTGCCTGGCTTGCGTAAAGTTATCTTGAACGTCAGGGAAATGTATGCGTTAGATAGCCTTTACTTTGAGCAACAATTTGCGCTAATGCCTGAACCGGGAAGACTACAGGAGTATTGGACAAACCTGGCCCATTTTTATAACACCATGACCGCCAGCAAAGAGCTGTTTACTAGTATTCATTGTCCGGTTCTGGTCTTATCGGGAGAGCGTGATTTGAACGCACCTCTGGCAACCATCATTGCGGCCTACCAGATGATTCCCAACAGCCAGCTTAGTATTATACCCAATGCCCCCCATCCGGTGTTTCTGTTCAATTTTCCAGCCGTATGGGCAAGTATCAAACCCTTTTTAAAGCCTTAACTCGTCCCTGCCATGAAAGCGGCTGTTATCTATCAACCCGGCCCTCCCGACGTATTCGTTCTGGAGGAACGAGTCATTCCCTCACCTGACGAAAATCAGGTGAGGGTCAAAGTCAAGGCGTTTGGGCTGAACCGTTCGGAGCTAATGACCCGTAAAGGTTACTCGCCGGGTGTTCAGTTTCCGCGTGTGCTGGGTATCGAATGCGTTGGCGAAGTCGAAGCTGATCCCTCCGATCAATATACTAAAGGCCAACCGGTTATGGCCTTGATGGGGGGCATGGGCCGGGATTTCGACGGTAGTTATGCTGAGTATACAGTCCTGCCCAAAAATCTGTTGCACCCTTTTGAAAGCGCACTATCCTGGGAAGTGCTTGGCGCAATCCCGGAAATGTTTCAAACGGTGCATGGTTCGCTGAATCTGGCCTTAACGATTCAAAAAGGAGAAACCTTATTGATTCGAGGGGGAACCTCTTCGGTAGGGATGCTGGCGGTTCAACTAGCTAATTTGGCCGGTCTGACTGTCGTTGCGACAACACGCAATCCAGCTAAGGAAAGTCTACTACGTGCCAACGGAGCCGCGCACGTGTTGATTGATACCGGCACGCTAAACGAATCCCTACGGGCTATCTTCCCCAATGGCGTGGATAAGCTGTTAGAATTAGTCGGCACATCGACCCTGCACGATTCGCTAAGTTGTCTTAGGCCCGGTGGTACGGGTTGTATGAGTGGGATGCTGGCCGAAAGCTGGACGATTCCTGATTTTGCGCCGATGGAGTTCATTCCTCCTACCGTTCGGCTCACCACCTATGATAGTGGTCAGATTGGTAGCCCGACGAACGCCTTTCAAGATTTCGTGCGTCAAGTTGAAGCAGGGCGGGTAAACCTAGCCATTAACCGAACCTTTACGCTAGATCAGATCGTAACTGCCCACCAGTTTATGGAGAGTAACCAGGGAGCCGGTAAGCTGGTAGTACTCCCTTGATTAAACGCACTAATTTCTTGCCATGAATCAATCAACTACAATGCAACGTAGCTTACTCGCTTTATCTGTTAGCCTATTATTAAGCTTATCACTGGTCAACGCGCAGACGATCAAGTTGGAGAAAAACAGGCTTTTACCTAATCAAGTGTCTATGTCTTTTGAACGAGTCGTGGGCAAACAGGCACTTAAAGTTGTCAAAGACTCGACCGTTCAACAAGTGGACGAACCTACCTTCGTGAAGATTAAAGGCGTAAATTTCACCAACGGTACTATCGAAGTAAAGGTATTAAGCCGACTGCTTAAAAACGCACCTGCATCGGCGCGTGGCTTTATTGGCATTGCTTTCCGGATTGACGAGGCTAATTCACAATACGAAAGCATCTATATCCGTCCGACCAATGGCCGAGCCGACGACCAAGTACGTCGTAACCACTCGATTCAGTACTACGCCTACCCCAATCATAAGTTCGATCAGCTTCGGATAGAGTCTCCCGAAAAGTACGAATCCTATGCGGATATGGGGTTGAATGAATGGATTACGATGAAAATCGTCGTCAATGGGCAGGAAGCCCGGTTGTATCTGAATGATACGAAACAACCCTCGCTGATTGTGAAGGATATGAAGTATGGCGCAACCGGATCGGGAGCTGTTGGTCTTTGGGTCGAAGTAGGAACGGAAGGCTATTTCGCAGATTTGACGATTAGCCGATAGGTATATGTCGTTGAAAAAACTATAAAAGGCTTATTCTCATAAATCCCTCCAAAGGGAGACAAGAGGAATTGTCGTATTCTTGATCCAGGCATTTGAAGAGACAATAAACAAGAAAGAATTTGATTAAAAACAGGCAGTCATACTTTTGTTGATCACCAGTAAAGGTCTACCCGAAGACGCAACCCAACCCCAATAATCAGCAGCATTGACTAGATGACATTGATGAAATACATATCCGCCTGGCTACTCATCCTCACTCTACTGGGTCGTGAGGGGAGGGCTCAACAGCTCCCGGGCCGACGGGACTCCCTTCAATCAACTAGCTTAAAGCAGAACATGACCTTTCGGGTCATCCTGCCTACTCAGTACAAGCCAGGGGCGGCCGATCGGTATGACGTGCTGTATGTGCTGGATGGAGATTACAATACCAAGCTGGTGCTGCCGCTTCAGGCCTTTCTAGAAGCAGAACAAAAAATGCCCCCTACGATCATTGTTAGTGTTTACAGTTCAGATCGTAATCGAGACTTTCTGCCTACCGCGGTGGCCGAATACCCCAACTCCGGCGGTGCGGACCTCTTCTTAAACTTTCTGGCCAATGAACTCCTTCCCTATATCAATACCCATTATCCCGCTACGGGCGATAATACCCTGCTGGGCCATTCATTTGGGGGCTTATTTACTACCTATGCCTTGCTGAAAAGGCCAACCCTGTTTAAATCCTACCTTGCGATTGATCCCAGTTATTGGTACGATCATGACTTCTTGCTAAAACTGACGGCGGATAAAGTGGCTGGTTTAACCAATTCGCAGACTACTTTCTTTGTCTCTGGAAAGGGAGAAACTGGCATGCGGGTTCCCGATATGGAACGGCTTCTGAGCACGCGAGCTCCCAAGGAGTTGATCTGGCAGGTGATGACCTATCCCAATGAAACCCACAGCTCCGTGCGGCTTAAAAGCATCTATGATGGGCTCAAGTTCAGCTATGGCGGCTATAAGAGTTATCTACAAGTGTACCCAGAAATTGGTATTCTGCTCAAGGAAAAACCCATCCACTTGTGGTATTTTGGGGATACGACGCGGGTCAGGTATACCCTTGATGGGACACCGCCGACGCTCAGCTCACCAAGGGTAAGTCCTGAAATTGAGTTGAATCAGGGGGCCAACGTGCTTATTAAGCACTTTACCAACCGGTCCCGTTATGATCATACGATTGGGGGCTCTTTTTCGACGGAGGACTATTTGCCAGCCAGTAAACGGATTCGGTCCCTGTCACCGGGCGGATTCGATTACGCTTACTATGAAGGGGATTGGGATCAGCTACCGGATTTTACGCGCTTGACTCCTGTCAAAATAGGCCGGGTTGATTCCACCTTCAGCCTGGATAAGCTACCGCGTCAAGCTAAGTTTGGTTTAGTGCTATCGGGGCAACTCGAAGTTCGGGAAGAAGGCTATTATTTGTTTGTAGCCGATAGCGATGATGGTTCCCGCTTTTATCTAGCCCATCGCTTACTGGCTGAGTTTGCGGGTATCCAGCCGATGGAGCATCCCAATAAATCGTTTATGGTTCCTTTACAAAAAGGCTTTTATCCAGTACGGATCGAATATTTTCAAAAAGAAGGGGATCGCAAATTGATGCTCGAGTACATTCTACCTTCGTCAATGGCCTCGAAACAGACAGTTCCCATCCCCCTGGACTTACAGTATGGCACCCGTTAAGGCGATCATGGCGATTCTATCAGCCATCTAGCCCTCTTATCGTTCTGAGAACGACTGGCTATTATTCTCACAAAATACTCCCATCAGCGATAGATAAAAGTCTCCGTATTCTCAATCTGGGCGTTTCAAGGTACTGCACCAGCATATAAACCAGAATGGCTTAAATGATCTGATTTCTTAGTCTACATTATAAAATGAACAATGGGCCTAATCACAGTAGCCTGATCACCCACTTAGTTGCCTACACCATCACTTAGAACCAGTTGGAAGATTCTTTCGGCCAGTCGATCTATCAGCAGGTGGATAAACCAGATGCCCGTCTTTCACAATCAGCTTGACGCTGAATAGCGATTGAGCAAAGTTATGCTCTAAGTCTCCGCTGAAAAAGACGATATCCGCTTGATGGCCTGCCTTGATGAGGCCGACCTTGTCGGCTATACCTTGGGCTTTGGCAGCATTATAGGTTGCATAGCGCAGTACATCACCCACTGGAATACCCGCTTCGTGGTAGGCCAGCAGTACATCAACCGCACCTTTGCCCCGTTCTATCAAAGCAATATCACCGTAGTAATCCGAACCGGCCACAATGGTAACTCCCTTCGCCACGGCCCTTCTCAGTCGATTGTGTATGGACTTGAGAAAGTTGTTGGCGTAGTCTTCGGCTTCTTTGCCAACCATGCCAATGCCAGCCACTTTTATATCAGCTGTTTGCTTTGATACGTCTGTGGGTACTAGATAAGTGCCCCGCTGAGCCATCAGCTGTAAGGTACTGTCTGACAAGCTATAGCCATGCTCAATACCATCCACGCCCACTAAAACAGCGTCTCTTGCCGACTCGTCATAGGTGGCATGAGCGGTGACTGAAAGACCCTGTTGATGCGCCCGCTCGACAATGGCTTTGATCTCCTCAGGGGCTAGTACGCGCTTGTCGTTGTTCATGCAGACCTTGATGACGTTGACCCCCCTCTGGATGTGTTCTTCCACAGCCGCTTTCGCATCGAGAGCCCCTTTCACCACCCGGTATTCCTGGTCGATTAAAAAACTGTCTGCGGCAGCAGGTTTGTAAAATTGGCCACCAGGAGGGCTGATGATGGGGCCTGAGACATACATGGTAGGGCCACTTGTGCGCTCATGGGCTAGCCTCTTCTGCAACTGTAGATCTAAGTATTGTCCCGAGTTGCCCAAGTCACGAACTGTGGTAATACCGGCTTCTAAGTTGAGTTTGGCAAACACTAGCCCTTGTCGAATGCGTTCATTAGGGGGCACCTTTGAGGCCATTTCCAGGCCATCTTTCCGCTGCTTTTGGTGGATCAACAGATGCGTATGCATATCCATTAGACCCGGCGTTGCAGAGCATTGACCCAGATTGATCACCTTGGTATTAACGGGCTTAGTTAAGTTTGGTCCAACCGCTTGGATAATGCCATTGACGACCAGAATCTGTTGATTAGTCAGAAACGTTTTATGCTCCGCATCATAGAGCTTACCGACTTTGAACAACCATTTTTGGGATGGTTGAGCCCAAAGAGAAATTGAGGCCAAAACCAGCAGGGAAGTCAAGAGAGGGCGCATAGAGGAGGGATTAGTGGAGAGAGATACTTACAGATTTAATCAAGTTGCTTGGAGGTACCTATCACAAAGAACTTGGTGATATTATTGCGTTGCCCAGTACTATGCAAAGCCTAATACATAAACGGTATTTTTTCTACACAAGAGGAATATGTGTAGATTCTTGGCTATCCGTCTATCAAGAGTAACAACTTGAAAGCAAGTGGTCTAGTCAACCAAGTCTCGACAACAAGATCACATCTTTGATTTCGCTAAACGCTCTATTATTAGAATAGATCTTCAAGGCCACTTACTTACGGTCCTTCTTAATTAAAGCGAAGGTAAAGCTCATTTCGACATCTTTACCACTTAAAAAGTCACTGATAGTTGGCTCAACCCAATAATCCGGCAGCGTTCCGTGGCCCGGATTGGCAGGACTTGCTACCGCCATGACATATTTGCGCATGGGTATCAATAGTTTGACTTTCGTGTTGGGCAGGATCATTTCCATCATATCGCCCCCGTTGATGCAGGAGTACCCGCCCCCGGTCTCTTCCCCAATAAACGTAGCTCGTTTATTAGAACGAGCTACCGCGCAAAACTCCGCCGTGGTGGAAAAGCATTTCCGACTAATTAGTATATAAACGGGTCCGTTAAAGCGGTTGGGCTGAGGATGCTGGTGTTTCAGATTGTTGTGAGCCGTCCACCGATATTGACCAGAGGGCGTTTTAATAATGTCTTTTACGTAGTCTCGATACTCGGTCTGCTTCCAATCCGTGTATTGAATAAACGGTAAATCTTGATCGGTTGTGACAACCGCTTCTTTGTAATAATGGAAAGGCTTCTCAGCCAGATAAGCGTATAGCCAAGCCCCCCAGGTGCCGTACCCCCCTGGGTTTTTCCGTAAATCAATGACTAGGTTTCTCACCTGTTTTTGCTGGATGAGCGTGAAACAGGAATCTAAAAACTGTTTGTACATGGTTTCTTTCGATTTATCATCGTTGAGGGTGATATAAAACTGATCTATTGTCAGCACAGCCGTTTCAGCGTTTGGTAAGCTGATGGAAAACGGAAGATCGCGTTTGGGGGAACCAGGGGATGAACCGCTGATTGATCGGGTAACTCGCTTGGTTGTAGCGGGTAGACTAACTACCTTACTAGGCTTGTTGCCCCTCCTGATGAGCAGTTTAAAGGTGTCGGGTTGGGCCATATGCAGGCCGTAATACTGATCAAACTTGGTATCTAAGTTCATATACCGGTGAGCCGAATTGATACCATCGGTGCTGATATGTTTGAACAGTTCGTCCGTAATGGCGGTCATTGATTGACCATTGATGCTTAACACCTCACTGCCTAATAGATTCGGATCATGGTCCTGGCTGGCAATAATGTAGGCTTTCCCTCTTAAAAACTTTACTTTGACGGGTACATAGCGGTTGATGTATTCCCGCTCCGAAGTGGGCAGGCCAACGGCGGTGTGACCACAGCCTAATTGAGAAATGATTGGGGACAACAAGGTAAAAAATTCAAAGGCCGTTAGATTATGGTCAAGTAGCCTACCGGTGCTGTCCCACAGGTGATCAAGCTTCTCTTTAGCGACCACGTCGTATAGGGCGGGATGCATTGTCTCAAAGAGTTGCCGGGTCAAGCCCAAGTCTTGCTGTAGCTGTTGCGGGGTAAACGAGTGTTCAGGCGTAGTTTTAGGCGTTTGTGCATAAGTGGGAAGCAGCGTCAATAGAATGACTAAACCGGTAAGTGCTGACTTCATTTGTACAGGCAAGCGCATAGGATACATAGTCTAACAAAGGGTAGGTCATCAATTGGTTAGGTACTAACCATATCAGAGCACCAGTGCAAAATTATTACACAGATTACGTTTTTTCCTTTCTACTTTCTGATCTAAAACGCAATTTTGTTTCATTCTCTTCACTCACTTTTTTCCTTTTATGGAACTGGATTCGTTTGATCGCCATATCCTTACCATTCTACAAGGGGCCAATACGACCCCACAGCGCTTGATTGGTGAACAAGTCAATCTGTCAGCCGCTTCGGTTCATCGCCGAATTAAAAAGATGGAAGAGCAAGGTGTCATTGAAGCCAATATTGCCGTGGTTGATCCGGCCCAGGTTGGGCATCGGATTACGATCATCGTGGAAGTGGAGCTAGTTAGTGAACAAATTGCGTTGATTGATGAAGCCAAGGAGAGCTTTTCTTCGGTCTCCGAAGTGCAGCAATGTTACTATGTAACGGGAGAGACTGATTTTATTCTAATTATCAGCGTAAGCAGCATGGACGACTATTCGTTGCTGATGAGACGACTTTTTTTTGGTAATGCCAACGTGAAACGCTTTCGTTCGTTTGTAACGGTGGATCGAGTGAAAGTGGGTTTATCGGTGCCCTTACCTGGCTAGTTAGTAGATAGCGTCGATGTTACGGTTGGCCTTAGTTTCCCCTAGCTCTATAAATAGCTGGTTATCGGCAAACAAGTTGTTGATAGCGTTCATCGCAACTTGTAGCCACGAGGCTGCTTAATCTCACAAAATGCTCCCGAGTGACAGATTCTAATGTCTGTAAATGGGGGGTTTACCGAAACAGCTACATTTTTAGTTCTTTACTTCTTAAAGTTGGTAATGCTCTTTCCATCATACCGATACGCCCCACCTGAACCGAACCAAATACTACCATCGCTTGCCTCTAAAATCCCAAATAGCATCCCTTTCGTATCATCAAAATCTAATTCTAGCTCGGTTACCGTGGCAGTTTTGTTGGCTAACGTTTCGCCATCATACCGGAAAAGCGACCACCCCCAGTTTGTTAGTGAACTCGTCCAGATATTGCCCTTTTTATCTTCATAGACATACGCCACACTACGCTCACTGAAATTGGTAAAGCTATGGCCGTCATAGCGCCAAAGCCCATACTGCCCCCCCAGCCAGATATCCCCTTTTTTATCTTCAATGATTGTACGAATATTCATAAACGGGGTGCCATCATGGGTTAAAACGGTAAATGTTTTTCCATCATACGTACAGGCATTGCCCCTGGTGGCAAACCAAAATTTCCCGGTTTTATCTTCAATAATCGAGTTAACATCATTATCATCCTGATTGGATAATCCCAGTAATCCTTCATTCAGTCTATAATTTCGAAAGGATTTTCCATCGTACCGGCTTGCTCCGCTTAGCGTGCCGAACCAAATCCTACCGGCTTTATCTTCATAGATATCAATAACCTGGTTATTGGCAAGTCCCTGCTGGGTGGTAAAGTGTTGGAAGGATTTCCCATCATAATAGTAGACCCCTTCACCAACCGTACTAAACCAGAAATTTCCTTTTCTATCTTCTAACACCGAAAAGAAACGGGCTGAACTTACTTGATGGGTAACATTGGTAAACGTTTTTCCGTCATATCGAAAAACACCCCCAAATGTCCCCATCCAAATGTTGCCCTTTTGGTCTTGCTTTAGGGTACGGGTGATATGGGAAGGTCCGTAGGCTGTACTTAGCTCTTTGACTTCGGCCTTGATTGTGTCTTTTGGCAGGTCGGTTTTGGCCAGTGCTTTTGCGGAAGTGTACAAAGTCACCAGCAAGACCAATGCATATCCGAGTACGTATCTCATGTCTATTTATTTTGTGGCTAAGGGTTTCGACAAACCTAATCATTATTGAGCTGAGCTTTTGTTAAGGGCTTGTTAACGAGAGGAAGCAACTCCAAAATGTACACTGTCTGATCGCACTTAAGAAAAAGCCAGCATTTTACAAGGTCCCACGATAACGCTCCCTGAAATAAGAAAGTACTTTATATAAATTTGTCTAGATAAGTGGGTATTTTAGGACCACAACTATAGTAGTGCTATCATTGGTTTTTGCTTGGAAAGATATCTGTTAATTCGACACGCGTCAGCCGACGGCTAAGTCACCTGAATCGTTTTGATTTGCAATAGATCCCCTATCTTTTTGATTTTAGATGCGATGTGCCCCACGCCGATTGCACAGTGGTGGGCAGGCCCATGACTATTCCAATCCGTTACAAACTGCCGTGCTCCCATTAGAAACCGGTACCGGCTGTTGGTGTTGCCAATTTCTAGGATAGGGCCCCCAACGGACTCGCCTTCGGCTACCAACAGAAACAATCCCCCTTTACCATCTTCCACGACCGACAGTAGGGTAACGGGGCCGTTTTTAATTGACATTTCAACCGATAGCCCCGCCCCAACTTTGCCGTGATATACTTGAAGGGGGCGCACTTTTGTTTTTCCTTCCGCAATGCCCATGTGCCCCGGTCCGTCGTGCCCCATCAGCACAATATCATCGCGATAATCCATTGCGTAGTATTCGGTAAATGATCCGCCAGCTCCGAGTGAATCAAGAATTTTCATGGCTTGAACATTCTTGATTTCGTATTCACCGGCTACCGGTATTCCTCGCCCCGTTAGCCAGGACGTACCCAGAATAATAGAGCTCATCGTATCCGCATTGGCCGGATTACCCGTGCCTTTATAATAATAGGCCAGTGAACCAAGCCCGTATTTTTCCACCAGTTCATCCAGTGCAACCGATGTTCGAGCCGCCCGTTCTAGTTCGAACTGCGAACAGTCAGCCTGTACGGCGAACACTTCATGAAAGAAATCAATCCGCTGGTGAACCGCCTGGCCACTCACTTGCTCCTTGAGGGCCGTCAACTCATCCACTTCGAGTAGGATAAGTTGCCCGCCGAAGGTTGTCAGCTGCAAGGTCGGGTCGGAGTAGATATCGAGCATCCCGCTGTAATAAGTACCCATCAGTCCGAGCTTATTATGGGCCATGATCTGGGTAACGTAGGCCGCTTCTAACCATTCGTTAATCTCCTGCCAGCAAACCGGATCGTCGTGGAGCATACCCGTTACCTGTTCATACGCTACGTCCGCCCGTCGGAGTACGTTGGTCAGCTCCGGCACTGAACAAGCCGAGCAGTGAGCCAGCCACTCCCCCGTCATCCGCGTACGGTCACCCAGCTGATTGATGTACGTGTAGTCAATGGCGGCTGCGGGCGCTAGATTAAGCAGAATAACCGGCACTTTTGTTCGTTGAACCACCGGGAGTACGGTGGCTGAGAGTGCATACGTGGTTACGTAAATAAACAGGATATCAACGTCCTGCTGGCGAAACTGATGACCCGCCTGCATGGCTTTATCGGGCGTATCGATCAACCCCAGATTAATTACCTGGGTGAAAGGACGCTGTAACTGCTCGGCGACTACCTGGACATAACCCAGCAGGCGTGACTGGAGTCCGTCGAACTGGGGCCAATACGTGTCAAGTCCAATACCAAATAACCCTACCTTTAGCTTGACGGGAATGGTAGTCAAGGAATTGTGTGCTGGAGGAGCGACGAATGGATAGGTAGTCATAAGTACGAAAAATAAGGAGGCTACTTCGTTTTCTGGATGGTTGTCTGAAAACGTACTGACGGCTTTTCAACTAGCCCACCTGAAGGGGTATTTTGCTTAGGCGTAGGGGATGGTCCCTCAGCATACGCTAGGCCATAGCAACCCGCCGACGTTGTCGAACTGATTTGCAAGGTATACTCTTTTCCAGCCTGAACCCGTACATTCGGATGAACCAATCGGCTCTTGGGGGACCAACTAAGTATATCTGCCGGTAAAGTCCCCTTGTACAATGGAGTAGCCGCTGAAGCAGCGCCATCCAATGCATATAAAGTTAGCAGAAGCGGGGCGTTGGGGTTATCTCTCTTATACGCCGTAATGGACAAGCTTTTCAATTGGCCGGTTTGTGAAGCCTGGAATACCTGCTGTTCCGAATGCGTACCGGTTATAGCGCAGCGGATCGAATAAAGAGGACCTGGAGCAGATGACCTACGCAACTCGGGCGTGGAGCCTCTACGGATGGTCAATTCAGGCGTTTTTGAACAGTCAATCGGTTTGATGGAGCCATCGGCATCAAATTCTAATGGCGTCCAGTAGTAGTTGGCGAGCGCTTCATTACGAGCGGCATTATTCCACAGATCGCTCCCGTACAAAAACAGTGAATCACGCCCTAGTTTAATAGTAGAGACAAAAGAAGGCTGCCCACCGCAGGAATTATCGCTGATCCGGCGCCCTTCCGACCAGGGGCCCAGGGGGGACCGAGCAGTGCGGTAGGCTGTACCAGTACCCGAGCAGTACCCACAATTAGGATCGGAATAGGTAATGTAATAAAGCCCCCTACGCTTGAAAAGGCCCGGTGCTTCCGTCTTGTCTTTTGTTACGGCGTTGATATGCTGACCCGTGCCCGATAGGTAATCAGCTGTCAGCTTTTCGATGACGATCGCGCCCTTGGCCCGCCAGTCGGTGTAGGCCAGATAAGCCGTACCATCTTCGTCCACGAATGTGTCATGATCGCCATTATTCAGCCCCGCTACGGGCGATGTACTGTTGACGGCCAGCGTCGGTTCAGCCACTTCGGTAAAGGGGCCGGTCGGAGCCGAACTAGTGAACACCCGAAAACCAACCCGGTTATCATACACATTGATCCACAATACGTACTGCTTGGTCTGCTGGTTATAAATCACATGGGGGCGAAAGCATCCGTACGTATTGCCGTTGCAGCGGGATTGCCAGACCGGCGTTTTGGCATCGAATAAATACCCCCGATCAGTCCAATTGATCAGGTCCGGTGAGGCATATACCTTGAATCCGCAGAACGGCGCTTGTTTGTTCTGCCACTCAAAGCCACAGTCGTAGCTGGTGCCATAGAGATAATACGTTCCGTCGAAGTACGCGATCTCACCATCGTGCGCGTCAATAGCGTCACCCACGGCATCGAACCGGGTAACCTGTTTCCCTGTTTCCGTAAAATTTCGTAGGGAAACGGGCGTTACGGGTTGCGCAGTCACTAGCTGGCGGCTGATCGACGCCAAAAAGAAAAATAAAACTAGGCAGGGTATACCTCGGAATAACTTCATATTTCTTAAATAAGCGTACATGTTGGTAGGTTAGCTCATTATCATTAGTACCCAGCATTTTGGGTCAGCTTGTCGTTGATCAGAATCTGGGGCGCTGGAATTGGCAGATAATATTCATACGAACTGTAGACGTAATCCTGCGCCGTAAACGATACGCCGTTCCGCGACACAGTTGGGTTGGCTTTTTCTTTAGTGCCGTACGCATTCATGAAAGCCGCCCATTCGGCGGGCGTCATGGTGCGTTTAAGATCAAACCAGCGATGGTTTTCGAACGCTAATTCGATCCGACGCTCGTTGAGAACGGCTGCTCTAAAAGCGGTTTTATCCAGACCGGAAACTTCCTTCAGGCCCGCCCGTTTTCGAACCTGATTCAGGTACCCATACGCATCCGTAGTGGGACCTGCTAATTCATTAATCGTTTCGGCCAGCATCAACAGCACATCGGCGAAGCGAAGAACAGGCCAGTTGTCGTCTGTACGACCGCTGATGGTATGAGGATGGGTGTATTTGATGATATAGGGGAGATTAACCACCACGCCGTTTAGGGTATAGCTTGTTTTTAATGACACATCCCGGCGCGAATCTCCCGCTTCGTAGGCAGCAATCAAGTCGTTGGTAGGAATATTTCGGCCGCCGGGCGGTGTACTGGCAAAACCCGTGATGGCACCCGCCGACGCGCGTGGAGCAAAAACGTACGCAAAATTGCTCCACTCGCCCAGATCATTGCCACCCTGGTACTGTACTTCAAAGATGGACTCAGGGCCGTTCTTCCTGGCGGGGTTGAAATTGTCAGCGTAAACGGGATTGAGCGTATAACCAGTCACCTGTTTCAACGTCGCTAAAGCATCGCTGTATTTTCTCTGGGTCAGGTACACCTTGCCCAGCAGACTTAGCGCGGCCCCCTTAGTGATGCGTCCTAGTTGGGCCGATGGATACGAGCTGGGTAGTTGCGGAACCGATTCGCCGAGGTCTTTTTCGATCTGCACCCAAACGGCAGCCTGCGGGGAACGAACCAAATCAAAGGCCTGACTTGGGCGCTCCAGGGTTGAGGTGACCAGTACGACATCGCCGAAATACTGCACCAGATGAAAATAAAAGTACGCCCGAAGAAATTTCAGTTGCCCTTCGATAGGTGCTTTTACCGCCGATCCGAGCGTACTGGCAGCTAGTTTCTCCAACGTATAGTTCGTATTGTAGAGCGCTGAATAGTACTGGTTCCACAAGTTGGCAATTTCCGTGTTGCCGGGGTTGACCGTCGAAAACTCGAACGCTTCCCAACGAACCGCATCGCCCCGGTCGAGGGGGTTGATGTCCAGCGTAGTGTTGTCGGATGGAAATTCCTGAAAAATGTACGCCGAGTTGGTAATCGTCTGTAATTGGCTGTACACACCACTTAGCGCCTGTTGAAACTGCACTTCGTTTTGGTAAAAAACATCCGTACCAATTCGGGTGGGATCAGTGGTCGTTAAAAAGTCCTCCCGGCACGAAAACTGACTTAGGACCAGGAGTGTTAGGAGCAGAAATTTAGGGTTCATCAGCCTTAGAAGTTAAGTTTAATGCCGGTGGCAATGGTTCGGGGGATCGGATAAGCCTCGTCGTCGATGTTGGGCTCAGTGGTGCTGCGGGTGCTTACTTCGGGATTGTTGCCGGGGTACTTAGTGAATAGAAACAAGTTGTTACCCGTAACAAACACCCTTGCGTTGCTGAATACCGAGGTAAGCTTAGGCAGCGTATACCCGATAGTAATGGTTTTGAGCCAGGTATAACTGGCATCGTACACGTAGCGATTGCTGCTCTCACGCGACCATTTAAAGTAGCTGGTTCCACCCTGCGCGTGCACATCAGTGGGATTTTGTCCGGGATTCTCGGCCGACCGCCACCGATCTTTAGCTTTGGTCTGCACGTTGAATACACCATCCATGTTCATCGTCGCCGATTCAATATTGCGGTAGATGTCAAAGTTTTGAGCACCCAGGAACAAGATGTTCAGGTCAAATTTTTTGTAGTCAGCCGCTATCGTCCAGGCCCAGGTAAAGGCCGGGTTGGGGTTACCAATCTCAACCATATCCTGCGTATCGTAGGTAATCACGCCATCGCCGTTCGTATCGTCAAAGCGCATCCCGCCGGGAATGACACCGTCCTGTTTTGGCGCAGCATCAATCTCCGCCTGGGTGTTGAAGATGCCCAGTTTTCGGTAGCCGTAAATCATGCCAACCGGACGACCGACTTTCTGAACGCTGTAGCCCGAATAGAACTCCCCGTAATACAGGGCGTCATTGGTTCCCTTAATCGCCAGAATTTTGTTTCGATTGAGGCTCAGGTTGGCGTTGGTGCGCAAATTTACCGGACCGAGATTGGTGCGAAACTCGCCCCCAATTTCAAATCCGTGGTTCTCGACTTTGCCAATGTTATCCAGGCTGGTCGTAAAGCCCGACACGGACGGGATCGACACCGGCAGGAGCATGTCGTTGGTAATTTTACGATAGTATTCCAGCGTAAAGACAAGCTTACTGTTAAACAAGGCTACGTCCAGACCTATATCGAGCTGATTCGACTTTTCCCACTTCAGATCCTGGTTGGCAAAGGAGCTGACAAGTTTACCGGGGGAGAACGTGTTGCCCAAGATGTAATTACTGGGGCTCACGAACGCCAAACTCGGGTAGTTACCAATCGCATTATTCCCCGTGACTCCCCAGCTAGCGCGCAACTTAAGATCGTTCAACCAGGTCGTTTTGGGCATAAACGGTTCGTCACTGATGCGCCAGCCCGCCGAAACGGCCGGAAAGTCACCGTACTTGTTTTGAGCACCAAAGCGCGAACTGCCCTCTCGTCGGTACGAGGCCGAAAACAGGTATTTATCTTTATAAGCGTAATTGATACGGCCCAAAAAAGCAAGTAATGACCAGCCGTATTCGGAGGAGGAGGCCGACCGGATGGAAGCCGACCCCAAAAAGGGAACCAGGTCGTCGGGATAGGTCGTACCAGTGCCGGTCAGTCCCCGGACCCGCTCCTGCTGAGCCGTATAGCCCACTAATACATCCAGGCTTTGGTTGGCCGGTAGCTGCGGCTTGTAGGTCAGGAGCTGATCAAGCGAATAGTTGGTCAGCTCTTCCGTTATATCTGTTTCAGTAGCATTGCGGGGCGGGGCTCCTGAAGAGCCGGGCGTAACGGCCAGACCAATGGTGGAGGGAATGTATTCCTTATACGTATTGTTGGTTAGCTTAACGTTGGCGGACGTTTTGAACTTGAAATCTCGCAGGAAGGAAAACTCCACAAAGCCGTTGGTTAGCAGATCCGCAACCGTGCGTCGACGCAGTACATTTTCTAGTACGTAGAGTGGATTAGGAAAACCAAAAACGCCATCTACACCCGTAATGTAAGGCACTAGCGAACCATCCGCATTGTAGGGGGTAGCCCGGGGATCCATCAAGAGCGCACTACCTACGACCGAGCCACGTCCCGTGGTATTGGCCAGATTCTGACGCGTGTACGTACCATTAATGTTCAGGCCAATATTGATGCTCTTTGATACCTGTCCACCCAGATTTGAGCGAACCGATATCCGGTCGTAGTTAGTGTTCTTGATGACGCCATCTTCCTTATAATAACCCACTGATACAAGTGCTTTGAGGGGACCCGTTCCTGACGATGCCGTCAGGTTAACATCTGAGTAGGGCGCATTCTCGTGCAGAATCAGGTCGAACCAGTTGGTGGAGTAGGGCGTCTGAGCCGGGTATCGGTAGCCGATCGGCACCTCATCAAGGGTTGGCTCACGCTTTTGGAGAATTCGGATTTGATCCTCAAAAATTTCTTTTTTAAACTGCGCAAAATCAACCCCATTCAGCATGGGCGTCCGGCGCGACCGGGGCAGTGTTTGAATACCATAATCCAGGGCCAAATTAACGGCTACTTTGCCATCTTTGGCTTGTTTGGTCGTAATTAAAACAACGCCGTTCGAGCCCCGGGCCCCGTAAATAGCCGTTGACGCAGCATCTTTCAATACCGAAACACTCTCGATATCATTGGGATTCAGGTTCTGCCCGACCGAGGTACCCACCACAAAACCATCAATGACGTAGAGCGGATCACTACCCGCCCCCAGGGAGCCGATGCCCCGTACCCGCACCTGAAATTCACCCCCTGGGGTACCACTGGTTTGTTTGACGGCAACCCCCGGCGCCCGGCCCTGGAGAACCTGGTTTGGATTACTAGCGGGTTGTTCGCCCACATCCCGCAGATTGATGACCGACACCGCCGAGGTAATATCCTGTCTGCGCTGCGAACCATAGCCCACCACCACGACTTCATTTAGCGTCTGATCGTTGGGTGAGAGGGTTATAGTGAGAGTAGTCTTGTTACCTACGGTCACCTCCTGTTTGGCATAGCCGACGAAGCTGAACACTAGAATCGTTGACGGATCGGGTATACTGATTCGGAAGCTGCCGGTTCCATCGGTCGTTGTTCCTTGGGTGGCTCCCTTAATAATAACACTTACCCCTGGTAAGTCAGCTCCTTTTTCGTCGGTTACCTTACCGGTGATGGCTATATCACTGGCAAGCATACCGGCTCGAAGCTGAGCCTGTTCACCTGTCCGGGGCAATGTAGATTTCCCCGTTGAATACGCCATTTGGCGGGGCTTTACTGGACCGGGTTGGCCAAACGAGTGGGCGAAAACGAGTACCACAGCAGCGGTAAAAATCAGATCATTCTTTTTCATCTTTTGGTAAGGGAAGGTCAATAAGTCAGCGTTAGCTAAGTCTATTTATAGCCCGTTAGCTCTATTTGTGCTATTGGTACAGCGTATCAAAAAAGACAAGCCCATTTTGATTTCAGGGAAAAGCAATCGACCTGTATTAAAGAATACGAAATAGTATTACTTTAGATGCATACTACTTAATTGCATAATTCTCCACAAAAGTAAAACTCTACCAATCCCCCTTTCAATAGCAATTTTGATTCATTATTTGGCTATTTTGATATGAGCAGTTACCGGAAATACTTTGATGACGACCAATTGACTAGTCTGGCTACGCAAACGCCCAGCTGGGGAGTTGATATTTTGACCGTGGGCCATAATGTTCATCAGGCCCGAAAGAATTATCCTGACCAAAATCACCCGAATCAATACTACTTCGACTGGGCGGAGGGGCGAACGTTAAATGAGTTTCAGCTTGTGTACATCGCCAATGGACAGGGCGTATTTGAGTCTCAACTGATACCGCCCACGCTGGTTGAAGGGGGGATGGCACTTCTCCTGTATCCGGGTTTATGGCACCGATTCAAACCCTCGCCGGATACGGGCTGGGAAGAGTTTTGGGTGGGCTACCGGGGGCATTATGCTGAATACTTAATGCGCCAAGAGTGCTTCGATCCGCAGCAGCCTATGATGCGTATTGGTTTTCGGGCTGAGCTGATTAACGTGTTTACCCGGCTCATTGATACGCTTAAACACGAAGGCATTGCCTACCGGCAGATTGCTACCTGTCAGGTCATTCAACTGCTGGGTTTGGTTTATTCATCGGCTCTGCTAAAGGACGTAGGTCGCAACCGGAAAGAACAGCTTGTGCACCAGGTACGCTATCACATCCAGGGGGCCTGGAATAAACCAATTGACTTCGAGTTGTTAGCCAAGGAAATGAGCGTCAGCTACGTGTGGCTCAGAAAGGTCTTCAAGGAGGTAATGGACGTAGCGCCGGGGCATTATCAGTTGAATTTAAAAATTGAGAAGGCAAGCCAACTACTCGTTGAAACGGACTTATCTGTATCCGAAATAGCGTATCAATGTGGATTTGAATCGCTTTTTTATTTTTCGAGGCTGTTTCGTAAAAAAAAGGCCCAGTCTCCCACCGAATACCGAACAAACAGTCAAACTAGCACTTGAGCGCAATAGCTAATTAGGCTCTCACTTGAGACAAGAAGAATTTTCGTGTTCTTGATATGGGCGTTTAAAAAGATGGGCAACCCAGCGTCCTTGGTGCGCGAAGTGACTTTCTGCCGCGGCGACCAATGGCCAAACCAAACAGTCAAGCCCGAATCAGTGACGATGCGGGCTTGACTAAACTATAACCTGATCTTCCTGTCGCTAGGGCCGCACCAGCTTGAGCTGCTGATGCTGGCCAGGCGTGCTGACCCGCAAAAGCAGTACCCCGCTGCTAGCACCCAAGGGCAAACGCACCCGTTCCAGGCTGCTCGCCTGATCAATCCGCTGCCCGGTCACTGACTTGCCCTGCATATCCACCACATCGAGCTGTAGGGGTTGGCCGCTGGCCCCGCTGATCTCAACCTCGGCCGTGCTTCCTTCCACCGGATTGCCCAGTACCCGAACCTGCAAGCGATTCCCCGCTTCGCCACTACCCACTCGAGCCGCTGGGTTGCACCCGGCTAGCCAGTTGTAGCGGAACGTGCTCACCGCTGTCCCCTGTTGGGCGCTGAGCGTAATGCTCGGATTGTCGGTGTACAGCCTTAGGCTGTAGGGACCCGGATTCGTGGTGGGGGCCAGTTCGTTAACCACCGAGAAGCTGATGGGCGCCCCACTCACCCCCCCGTACTGGGGGGTGAAACTCAGCCGACGCTCGCCCGCACTGAGCACCTGACAGCTCACCGTCGAGACACCCACGATGGCAAAACCCGTCGGCGGGGTCACCGGCATGGGACTCACCGTTAATTGAAAGCTGGTGCCAACCTGCAGACCACCCGGATCCAGCGCCGTCACAGTGACGGTGCTCACGCCGGTCTGAGAAGGTGTCCCGCTGATCACCGAGCCCGTTAGCCCTAAGCCCGCGGGCAAGCCCGAAGTCTGAAAGCTTAGCTGCTGGCCGTCGGGGTCCGAGAAATAACTCGTCAACGCTAACTGATAGCCCTGGCCCTGCACCAGGGTCTGATTAGGAATACCCGTGGTGGTGGGGGGCTGGTTGGGGCTGGTGCCGCTCTGGCAGGAAGCCAGCCAGTTGTAGGCGAAGCGGGCCTCCCCGTTCCCCGCCTGAGTCGCCACCAGGGTGATCACTGAGTTATCGGTGTACAAGCGTAGCGAGTAGGGGGCCGGGACCGTCGTGGGGGCCAGCTCGTTGACCACCGAAAAGGTAATGGGACTACTGGTCTGGCCCGTATACTGGGGGGTGAACTGCACCTGGTACTCGCCCCGGGCGGGATTGGTCAGCTGGCAGTTGACCATACTCACCCCCGTGATGGCAAAGCCCCCGGGCCGGATCTGCACGCTCAGCGGGGTGGACGAGCTGCTGGTGCAGCCGTTCAGGGTACAGGTGGCCGAGAGGGTATAGTTACCCGGCTGGGCCAGGGTGTAGGTGTTGCCGTTGGCTTGTCCCGTTCCGCCTAGGGCCGTCCAGTTGATCACTCCGCCCGGGCAGCCACCAGCTGTGACGGTAACGGGCTGGTTGGTGGTCGTCGGGGCGGGGCTAGCCGACAGGGTGGGCGCCGAGGGGGCCGTGGTGGTGCCGCTCACCGTGGCCATAGCCATGGCCACACAGCCGTTGGCACTCGTTGCCGTCACCGAGTAGGTACCCGCCACGCTCACCGAGATGCTGGTGGTGGTCTGGCCCGTGCTCCAGGTCAGGCTACTGGCCGACGAGTTGGCCGTTAGCAGCACCCGGGGGGCAGCGCAGGTCAGCGTGGCCGTGGCGGGGTCGATGCTCAGGGTGGGCTGGCTATTGTCCTGCCCCACCACCACGCTGGCGGTGCTGGTGCACCCCGTAGCGGTATTGGTCACCGTTACCGAGTAGGTACCCGCCAGGTTCACCATGGCTGCGTTGCTTGTTCCTAGCTGGGTGGCCCCGCTGCTAAAACGGTAGCTCAGGTCGTTGCCCGGGTTGGCCGTCAAGGTCACACTGGTGACCCTACAGCTCAGCTCGCTGCTGGCGACCAGCGTAGCGGGGGGCGTCGTCTGGTTTGATTCGATCAGAACCGGGCTACTGGTGGCCGAGCAGCCGTTGGCCCCCGTGGCCGTCACCGAATAGGTGCCCGCGGTGCTCACCGTGATACTGGGCGTGGTCGCTCCGTTGCTCCAGCGCAGGCTAGGCGCACTGGTGTTTGCCGTTAGGGTTAGGCTTGGATTGCCACAGGTGAGCGTACCGCTGGCAGGACTGATTGATACCGAAGGGGGCGTCTGATCGCTGCTCACCAGGGCGCTGGCCGTGGCCAGGCAGCCATTGCTGCCCGTCAGCGTCACCGAGTAGATGCCGGCCGTGGTCACCGGGATGGTGGCCGTTTGTGCTCCCGTGTTCCAGCGGAAAGAGCCGGTGCCTATCGCCCTCAGCGTGGCGGTTGGACTCGCGCAGGTCAGGGTGGCACTGGCCGGATCAATGCTGACCGGGGGCACGCTTTGGTCACCGGTGACGGTGGTGCTGGCGACACTAGTGCAACCGTTGCCCGCCAGTACTGTCACCGAGTACACACCCGCCGTGGTAACGGTGGCCTGGTTGGTGGTGCCCAGCTGCGATGCCCCCGGGCTGAACCGATACGCCTGCCCGCCGGGACTGGCCGTCAGCGTGACGCTGGTCAATGAACAACTGAGCGTACCACTGCTGGCTAAGCTAGCCGCGGGAGTCGTGTTGTCCTGGCTGATGGCGATACTCGTCGTGCTGGTGCAGCCCGCACTAGTCACCGTCACCGAGTAGGTTCCCGGTGCATTCACCACGGCCTGGTTACTGCCCTGACTGACAATACCCGGTCCGCTGAAGCTGTAGCTGGTGCCGCCCCCCGCCGTGAGCGTCAGGCTGGTCTGGGTACAACTGAGCACCGGCGAGGGGGAAGCCGTCAGGGTGGCTACCGGCTGGGCATTGACCGTTAGCTGGGCGCTGGCGGTAGCCGAGCAACCGTTGCCAGCAGATGTTCCCCGCACCGAGTAACTAGTGGATTCGTTGGCCACGACGCTGATGCTAGCCGTAGTAGCCCCCGTGTTCCAGGTGTAGGCGTCAGCCCCTGAGGCCGTGAAGGTCGCCGTTTGCCCCTGGCAGAGGGTCTGATTGGCGGGATTGATGCTTACACTGGGAGCGGTGGTATTGCTCTGTACCGTGGTGGTGGTGAAGGACGAGCAGCCGTTGGCACTCACCGTCACAGTGTAGGTACCCGCCTGAGTGACGCGGGCCGTGTTGCCGCCGTTCACTTGGGTAGCCCCCGCACTAAAGACGTAGCTGCCGCCCCCGCCCGCCGTCAGGGTCACACTGGGTTTGGTACAGGTGATCGGGCCGTCATTGCCCAGGGTGGCCGTAGGGGGTTGGGTAGCGGTGATCACCGCCGACCCTGTCATCGTCTGCTGGCAGGACGTACTCGTGTTGGTTGCCCGCACCGTATAGGTGCCGGCGGGTTGAGGGCCAAAGGTCAGGGCACTACCCGTACCCGGCAGGGGGCTGCCCAGGGGCGTGCCGCTTTGTAGGAGTTGGTAGCTGACCCCACTCTGTGATCCTGACAGACCCACCGCTTGTCCCGTAGCATTAGCGCAGTAGGAGCCGCCACCGGTCACGTTGTACTGGGTAGGCAGGGCATTGATGGTCACCGTTCTGGGGCCGGCTGTAGCCTGCTGACCGTTGCTGACCACTCGTAGCGAATAATTTCGCACCCCAGGGGAATCGTATGCGAAGCGAATAGCCGCCGGGTTATCTGACGTGGTTAACCGGTAGGTATCCCCCGAGTTGGTCTCGGTCAGCGTGTAGGAGTAGCTACCCGAGACGTTACCAACGGTGAAGCTAGCCGTGATGGCATCCCCTACGCAGGCGGAAGCGGGGCCAACGGTAAAGTTAGTAATGGTAGGTGGTGGTGGTGTATAGCTGATGACGACCAGACCGTTCCCCGTATTCACACCCGCAGTATTGGTTTGATTCGTGCCAGCGTTGTAGGAACCACCACCACCACCACCACCGGAGTAGCCACCCCCACCCCCGCCAGAGCCTGTGCCCGTACCGCTACCACCGCCCCCAAAACCGCCCAGACCAAAAATATCATTGTTGGTTGAGCCAGCTCCTCCATTAATGAAAGCTTTGCCACCCTGAGATGTTTCTGAGACCCCGTTTCGATTACTACTGCCTCCGTCGGTTAACAGCCCCCCACCCCCGGCAGCGGCTCCATTGACGGCGGGTCCACCCTGACCACTGCTTCCCCCATTGGCTCCACCTGTGCGACCGGCCTGACCATCTTTAGTGGCGAGATCGTTACTGGTCCCACTACCGCCCCCACCGCCCGCGATAATAAGGGGCTCGTTTGCGTCAGTAGTAACAAAGGAGCCGCCCGCCCCCGCCCCCGTTGCGGTTAGGGCTTTTTTGACCCACCAAGATTTTAAGGGTTTGTCCAGCGTTCACGGGAATAACACCGGCGATAAAAGCTCCTTTACCCGCCGAGTAAATTGTAGGATTGCCAAATTGAGAAGGCCCGTAACCGCCTTCTCCTCCTCGGGCGGTTATAGTCAATGAGGTTACACCCAAAGGTACCTGCCAAGTCACGATCTGACCGGTATAGGAAAAACTCTGCGTCGTGGTTACCGCCCCGTTCTGAGCCAGTAACCGAACTGACATAATCAATGTGCAATAGAGCAACCCACTTAACCGCAGCCAGCCCGGCCGGGTAAGGTGAAACGTCGCGTACGTAGTTGTTGAGTCCATAGAGTACCGGGCAGGGGGTTAGTCAACCTGCCGGGGCAAAACTAGGCTTAAACCTGGCCGGGGGGTTAGTACAAATGTTACATCGACTAGTAAAGATGTTACCTTGACCCAAAAAATGGGGCTTTTTTTGCCCCCCAGGGCTACTTGGCGGGTGTAGGCTCCTGGCCCCGCTGGTAGGCAGTGGGCGTCAGGCCGTATGGCTCACGGAAGCAGCGGGCAACGTAGCTGGCGCTCTCGAAGCCCACCGCGTCGGCCACATCGGCCACCGACTGGCCCGCACGCAGGCGCTGGCGGGCCAGTCCCAGTCGGTAGTTGCGCAGCAATTCGGTGACGGTGTATCCGGAGAGGGCTTTGACTTTTCGGTAGAGCTGCACCCGGTTCACGTGCAGGGCACTGGCCAGCTCGTCCACGTCAAACTGGGCGTTGTTGAGGTGTTGATCCAGTACCTGCTGCAGCGCCGTCCTGAACGGATCATCCGTCCCCGACCAGTAAGCAACCTTACCAACTGGGCTAGAGTCCGCAGGTCCACCCGTAAAGCAGGGTTGACCTATACTAGCAAACCGATTGTCTCTTTGTCTCTGGAAAACGCTCCAAAGCGGGACAAGAGGAGTTTTCGTGTCTTTGATCCGAGCATGTCGGTAGACTGCCCTTTAGGCCAAAGGCTATCAATCAAATTCGATAGCTCCTTTATAGTGGGCTAGCAGTTAGCGTAGCTTCCTTATACCACAAAATGAACCACTCGCTTTGATCAGTGAGGTAATAGCGAATCAGAACCGGCTAATGCAGCATCTAACTTCGGCCTGGCAACGGCCTAACTTTGCCATCTTTAACGACTATCGCTGACATTTTACTAGTTTATGAAGGCCGATCACTGTGGGTTCCAGGTTAAGAATATGGATAAAGCCATCGCGTTTTATACCGACATGTTAGGCTTTCAGCTTGATCATCGAGCGGTCAATCAGGAAGAGCAGGAAGAGTATGCCTTTTTATCGTTAGGGACGGCTCGATTAGAGTTAATTCAGGATTTAGTGAATGAGTATGTTCTTCCCGAGATCAAAAAGCCATTCTGTCCTCATTATTGCCTAGAAATCAGCGACATGGAGACTTCCTTAACTGACTTAAAAACTAAAGGTATTCCCATTGTTAAAGGCCCCTTGCTGATTGAGCAGGAAGAGACTTGGGTCTATTTTGCCGATCCTGACAATAACATCTTGGAGTACATTCAGTGGTTCAACAAGAAGTAGGTTCCACCCGGCTGGCAGAACGTTGGGGCTGCTGGGTTCATAGAGCAGCTAAATTATTTGTTGTTCCCTCAGTAATCGGTAGTATACGTTCTATCTCTGAGAACAGCCAGGCTGTAAAAACTGCTCAAACGTTAGTTAATCATCTTTTCAAACGCTCCTGTTCGAGAAGAAAGAGGGATTATATCTCTGCTATTAAAAGGGGAGTATGTTATGTCAGTTCGCCTGACCAAGCTGAACTTTGTGCGCCATATTGCGGTTATACCACCGACATAGTTCAGTGATCTCTTATGGCTTATATAACTCTTCCCGCCCATACAGCTGTTTACCCGCCCTACACGGTGATTGATAAGTCCCGCCAAGGAGTGCTTCGGGCTGAAGCGGACCAAGTGGCGGCTTTGGTTGGTTTGACTGATCTAGAAATGGCACGTATCCTCAACATGTCTGATCGTAATCTGCACCGGATCAAGCCGCAGGATCGACTATCACGTGATGCCTCTGAGCGGTTACTTTTATTGACGAATCTGCTCCGGCATGGCTTAGCGGTCTTTGACGAGGATGCTCAGACACTAGCCGACTGGTTACATGCCCCGATTCGAGAGCTCAACACGCAATCTCCTCTGCAACTGCTAGACACGACGACGGGCTTTGGCCTGGTTGATGACGTGTTGGGCCGAATTGAACATGGTATTGTTGGCTAAACTAGCCACTGACCCGGCATGCTCACTGTTTATCGAACCGTAAAAGCAACATACAGCAACCAACCGCTGGCTACCGAAGGAGCTCGTTTGTTCGGTGGCCGCTGGAACCCCAAAGGCTTTCCTTTACTATATACAACCTCCTCGCCGGCTTTAGCGTTGGTTGAGTCGTTGGTCCACCAGCCTCAGGTAAGATATGCGAAGCTGCCTAAACTGCAGCTGTTCACCTTGAGCATCCCCGATGATGTAACCACATATCCTGTAGAGGAACTCCCTGCCTACTGGCACGAGCAGAGCTATGAGCGCACCCAATGGATACTGCGCGAGTGGTTGGCTAACCCTACAACTTTAGTAGCGGCAGTACCATCGGTGGTGGTACCAATGTCTTACAATTACCTGCTTCATCCGTCACACCCTCGTTTCAAGGAGATTGAAGTCGTCAAGCAAGAATCATTTCCTATTGAGCGCCGGCTATGGCGCGATGAGGAGCAGAGCACCGAATCAGACTAGGCGTCAACGTGGAGACGATGGCTATCCTTAAAACGATTCTGCTAGCGGAGGCAGGTCAGTTTACCCGCTCAATCCGCCCGCCAATCTAGGGTTATCTATGTTGGATGGAAGTAAATGAAGGAGGAGCAACGAAGGAGACTGTGTCATAAATGGGGCGTTTTACAAGTCGGACTAAACACTACTACCAGCAAGGGAAAGATTGTATACTTTAGCCAGCCATAATTAGACGGAATACCGCTACTGCCCATGAGGAAAGCCCTAATCCTACTTTTTTCGCTCACTATAGCTATTGCCTGGGGGCAGCAGCCAACCCGATATGTCATCAAAACCGGCAAACTTTTCGACTCTGAAAAAAAGCAATTTCTCCGCAATCAATTCATCGTTGTCGAAGCTAATAAAATCATTAAGGTGGGACCCTCGGCAGATGACTACCGGCCAACCAGTCAATTTATCGACCTTTCCAAGTCAACGGTCATACCCGGGCTGATAGATTCCCATACTCATCTGCTCTTTATGCAGAAAAGTGGTACCCCTATGGAAAACGATCTCATTGAGCATTCCGATGGGGATCGGCTACTTCGAGGAGCTGGTATCGCCAAATCCTATTTAGAGGCTGGTATAACGACCGTCAGGGACCTAGGCAATTCGGGTCAATACTTAGATGTAGCCTTAAAAAGGGCAATCGACAAAAGCTGGGTTTGGGAGCCGCGCATGTTGGTGTCAGGACCCATCATCAGCCCGCCCAATGGGCAATTTGGCAAACTGGCTTACCTGCATAAAGCACTGCCTGCCCAGGAATACTCCATTGTTAAAAGCGTTGATGAAGCCCGCAGCGCTGTCAAAGAGCATCAGCTCAACGGAGTCGATATCATTAAGATTTGCGCCACCAACGATAACGGATTGGTCCTATCGCCTGAGCAGATGCGAGCGATTGTGGAGGTGGCCCACCAAAACGGTTTAAAAGTAACCGCTCACGCAACCTACGATGAGATCATTCGAGATGCCGTTGAGGCCGGAGTGGATGGCATTGAGCATGGCTACGGGATATCGGACAGCACCTTACAGTTGATGGCTCGAAAAGGCACGTATCTGGTTCCAACCGATGGCTCTTATGCGGGCTATAAAGGCATCGTTGATTTGGCCAAGAGTAACATATCCGACCAAGATATCCGGCAAGTTGTGGCCACCAACAAAGATCGCTTACTACGAGCCGTCCGAGCGGAGGTCCGCATTGTATACGGTTCTGATCTATACCTGTATACTCCCAGGGCCGTCGGGTCGGAAGCCAAGAATACGCTTGTTTCGTATGTAGAGGCCGGTCTACCGGTTGTCGATGTTCTTCAGATTGGCACCTACCATGGCGCTTCAGCCATAGGTAAACAGGCGTTAGTAGGCGTCCTAAAAGCAGGGGCTCTGGCGGACATTGTCGCCTTTGATGGCGACTTGGAAACGGACTTTGCGAACGTGCTCTATGACAAGGTGCATTTTGTGATGAAAGACGGAGTGATCTATAAGGGAGCCAACAAGTAAGCGTATTGAATAACGCTCCCTATGAGACAAAGGAGCGTCTGCATGACTGCCGCCTCGTTGGTGCCACAATACGCCAACGAGACTAACGTACAATTGACCCCGCTGCTGCCGCCGTTGACCCCACCCGTCCCCGCCGGCTAGAAGCGGCCCCCTCTGAGTGAGTCGGAAGGTAGTGGCCCCTGTCCAACATCAGCCGCATGAACCTTACTTGATCCTGGGTAAAGCTACGCCAGCCAGAAGCATAATCCATCAAATTATCCGCCACAAATACCGCCCCCTGGCAGCTGTATTTCTGCCCATGTTCGTCCCGCAAACTGCCCACATATTGGGGCACATCCTCAAACACACTACGGCCCCCACAGCTGGGCCGATACGTATGGGGGAGCCCTAAAAAGTGACCCAGCTCATGGGCAAATGTGCCATTGTCAACCACCCACGAGGAACGGGCTAAATGGATGGCCGGCAACTGATTGACTGACCAGTTGAGGGCCGCTAACTCGTCACACGTGGGCCCCGACTCGGTGGCCGCCGGCAGAACAGGCTGGTAAGCATAATTTGTCTGGGCATCATAGGAAGCAATCCAGTTCAGCCCAACGAAGACGTTGATATACTGGCGGGGGCACCACTTCTTAAGCTGCTCGGCCACGATCCGCTCGGCCTCCGAAGGAGACGCCAGATCGCTACCCACTAAGGCGTGCAGGCCAGCTACCGCCAGCGGCTGACCTTGGGGGTCACTAGGGGCGGGGTAAAATTCTATGGCTGGATCTGCTCGGTTGGGATCGGCCCCGGCTAGCCGCTGGCGATAGAATTGATTGACCGAGGCCAAGAGTCGGGTGGGATCAACCTCAGCGCTCAACCCGTCGGGCACATGGATTACGACGGGAAGCCGAGCGAGCGAGTAGTGGCGGGCGGGGCGGGCTGTCACAGCCAACACTGTCGAGGGGACGCCAAAAAAGGTAGCCTCCAGGCGGTGTATACCCGCCGTCGAGGTCGAAAAAAAAGTCGGCTGGGGCTGGGTCTGGCCGTCGGCCCATAGCTGAGGGGTGGGATAGTCATCGGCGTTCAACCGATTGCCTTGCTTGGTGAGGAGTTCATAGGTCAGTGGTAGCCGACTGATCGAGTCGGCGTTGAGCCAGGGGACAGCGGCTTTGATGCGGACTGTCTGGAGATAATCAGCGGCTTTACTGACGGTAATTATCAGCTGATTGTCGCTGATGCGACTGTCAAGGCGAGCCGAGACGGTGTACTGGCCGGGGGCGGGAAAAACAAAGGAGTTGCCAGCCAGGGGTTGCCCGTTGATCAAGAACTGAGGGGGTTAGTTGAGTGGTCGGAAGAACTGGTTTTGATCGTAGTGATAGAGCTCGAAGCTTAGCTGCCGCTGTAGGGAGTCTTCCCAGAAGTAGACCGGTTTGAGGGGCTGATTTTGGGCCAAGACTAGTTGCAAGGTTGTCCCCTGGGGAAGTTTCTCTTCAGGCTGTCGGCAGCCGACAAGGGCTGTGGTTATGGCTGCTAGCCAACTGATTGACAAAACAAACCGGGTCACCGTATCCATCGTAGCCGTGGGGTTAAGGGGTACGGCTAAAAGCCAGGCGAGCGTGATGTCTACCCAGTCTGGTAGCCGTGGGAAGGGCACTGATTTGTCAATAGGATCACCCCTCAAGACCCAGGTTCTATTATTGATGTGTGTGGGCTGTTATACCAGCCTACCAGGATGCTTCTTTTAGCCGGATAAAACAAAAGAGGGCTTAGCGAAGCAATAGCCGCTCCCATCGAAGACTAGTCGGGTTAATCTCTGTATCAAAATACCCTCACCCATGAAACAGAGGAACTTCTGTGTTATCTACTTCTTAAATTGAGCATTTAAAGAGAATAGCTGATTGGTGATGCTACTCGCTTCTTAAGGACTTTACTGGATTCATTAAAGCCGCTTTGATACTCTGGTAACTCACCGTTACCAACGTAAGCAGTAACGCCCCCACCCCCGACCCCACAAAAATCCACCCCGAGATCGGCGTACGGTAGCTATAGCTTTGCAGCCAATCATGTAGAAAATACCAAGCAATGGGTGACGCTAAAAAGCAACCCAATACAACCAGTCCCACAAAGTCCTTAGCCAGTAGAGTCCATACCGTCAGCACCGTGGCCCCCAGTACTTTGCGAATACCAATTTCTTTGCGCCGTTGTTCGGCCGTGAAGGAGGCTAGCCCGAACATGCCCAAACAGGAGATGAAAATGGCCAAGCTGGCAAACAACGTGGCTAGTTTACCAATCCGCTCTTCTGCGCTAAACTTTTTACTATACTCCTCATCCACAAATTTGTAGACGAAAGGCGTACTGGGGTCATACTGATGGAAGATACCCGCAATTTTAGTCAGTGCTAGGCTGGTGGCTATGGTGGGGGAGAGTTTGAGCGTCAGCACGCCCACCGATGCATCGTATAGGACAAAAAGCGATGGCGTAACCTGCCCAAAGGGGCTGTCCTTGATGAGGTCATTGATAATACCAATGATGGGTAAATCACGACCGTTCCAGTTGATCATCGTATGCAGGGGATCTTTCAGGCCCATCAATTTTAAGGCAGACTGGTTCAGCACCACCCCCGACGAATCGCCCCGGAAAGCCCACGAAAAGTCACGGCCTGCGCTTACTTGCCAGCCGATGGTCTTACCAAACTGGGGGGAGATTTGATTGGTCATGAACAAGGGATGTAAATCGGGCGATTTGCCAGGCCAGGAAACATTGGTCACCCCCGTCTGATCCACCGTCACCGACCCGTTGGAAACGGCCATCTCTTGAATGGCCCCCGTCGCCAGCAAATCGGTTCGCAATGCCTCGAAATGACCCATTAGGGCCGGCGTTCGCATGTTGACCTCGATGAGCCCCTGACGGCTATAGCCCGTAGGCCGGTCTTTGGCATACTTGATCTGGTGGAGCACAACGGCTGTACCAATGATGAGCGTTATCGAGACGGTAAACTGAAAAACAATAAGCGCCTTACGGGGCAGGCTACTCCGCCCCCCAGCGCTGAAACTTCCTTTCAAGACCCGGATGGGCTGAAACGAGGATAAGTAGAGTGCGGGGTAACTAGCCGCAATTAGGCCGGTCAGCAAGCTAAAGCTGACGCCAATCACCCAAAAGTAAGGATTGGTCCAGGGAAGAGAAATCTGTTTGTCAGCCAGTTGATTGAAGAAGGACAAACTCAGTTGCACTAGTACGAGCGCTAGGAGGAAAGCCAGGCTGGTAAACAACAGAGATTCCCCCGCAAACTGGGCAATCAGTTGGCCTCTCAACGAACCGACTACTTTGCGCAGACCCACTTCTTTAGCCCGCTGCTGGGAGCGGGCCGTGGAGAGGTTCATGAAATTGACGCAGGCCAGCAACAGCACAAATCCCCCAATCAAACTAAACAGCCACACAAATTGAATTAATCCCCCGATGTTAACCCCATTGTCGAAATCGGAATACAGGTGCCATTTGGTCATCGGATGCAGGAAGAATTCGGGCTTATACGGCGGTGGGTTGTCGCGTTTGATCCGAACATCTTTGATCTTCGCCGAAGCTTGTTCTAGGGAAGCCCCCGGTTTGAGCTGGGCGAAGACTTGATATGAGTTTTCATCCCAATTATCTTGAGCCTTCTTCGCCCCTGGATTAATTCCCAGGAATAAGGACCAGGGGGCTAGGTAATGCACGGCACTCCAGGTACTGTTAGGGGGGAAGTTCTGGTAAACGCCCGTCACCCGCAGGCTCACTTTACTATCGAGCCGAACCAGCTGATTGAGTGGATTCGTGGAGCCGAAGAGGGTTTTGGCGAGCGAACTGGACAAGATGATCGAGTTGACATCCGCTAAGTTCTGGTGTGGTCCCTGGAGCATGTGAACCCCCATCATGGGCAAGAAATCAGCCTCTACGAATCGACCCGTTGGGGTGAACTGGTTTTCTCCCGCCGTCAACGCCACCTCCCGGTCAGCGGTCGCCAGGGCTACTCGATTAAAGTCAGGATAGTTCTGGCGCAGTTCCCCCGCCATCGGAATTGCGGCTACGTTATAAGCCGCCTTTTCGCCATCAAATTGAACAATCTGCCACACTTGAGCGATGCGATCTGCGTTGGAATTCTGTCGATCAAAGGAGAGTTCATCGTAGACCCAAAGTGCAATCAGAATGGTTACAGCCATGCCCGTAGCTAAGCCAGCGATATTGATGGCCGAGAATACTTTGTAACGGGCCAGGTTTCGCCAAGCGATTTTGACGTAACTGCGTACCATAGTCGTTTTCTAGTAAGCGGTCTGATTGGTCATTTAGAGGCGATGGTCAATTATTGTACCACCCTGCTGAAAAGGTCTCTCCGGCTCAGATACGCCTATTGGTCAAAAGTGCCTGTCCATTTTTGGACATTGACAGTTCGGAAGTGGACAGGATAAAGCGTCTTTTTAAACACCCGTTCAATGAAACAGTATTGCTTGTGAATCAGTATTTATCTTTTCTTCCTGCCAAGCTAGATACCGATAAACCGTCGCTCGGCTGAGGTGAAAGAGTTGACCAATCTCTAAAATCGTATGGGTCCTGAGCCCATGCATGGCTTTGACAGCTCGCGCCTTGACTTGTGCTTCGGTGGAGAGGCCTTTGGGACGTCCACCCACTCGGCCCCGGGCACGAGCAGCTACCAAGCCCGCCTTGGTCCGTTCCCGGATCATGTCGCGCTCAAACTCCGCTAGGGAGGCAAACAGATTGAAAACTAGACGCCCTTGTGCGGTGGTGGTGTCAATGGCATCGTTCAAACTACGAAAGCCAATACCTTTGCGTTGAAAGTCATCGACGAGGGTGAAGAGTTCTTTTAATGATCTGCCCAGACGATCTAGTTTCCAGACGATGACCGTATCCCCTTCCCGAAGAATATCCAGCATTTTTTGGAGTTGCGGGCGGGCCTTGGCTGAAGACACCTTTTCCTGAAACACTCGCTGGCAGCCAGCCTTCGTCAAGTCATCCAGTTGCAGATCGAGGTTTTGGTCTTGCGTTGATACGCGGGCGTAGCCAAATAACATTGCCATGAAATAACCTCCAAAGTGAGTGTTGATATAGATTAACTTGGAAGAGATGCAGGCAGACATCAGTTAGTTGCATTGATTGAAGCAACAGTACCAGTCTGCATAGCAAAATCTATAGATTGTCGTACTCATGCATCCACCAAACTAATTGAGAACTTAATGGAGTGAATTTTTGTAGTTGGCTTAGTTGCAAACTTCATTCCCATGGCCATTGCCCTGCCTTTGTTGCCCCCTAACCAAGCTTTGCTGAACCGCCTTCTGACCGAACAGGAAATTATCGCCCGCAGTCGAGAGGGTGTACTGCGAGCCGAAGCGGACCGCGTAGCGAGTTTAGTCGGCTTGACGGATAAAGAACTGGCCACCATGCTGGGTTTATCAGCTTCGTACCTGCATAGACTAAAGGTCAACCAACGTATTAGTCAGGATGCCTCCGAACGGTTACTGCTGTTAGAGAATCTGCTCCTACACGCCTTAGATACCTTTGACGGACGCGCTTCCACTGTTCTCAATTGGATGCGTTCCCCTTTGAGAGAACTGGATTATCAAACGCCCATCCAGGTGCTGGACACCGTCACAGGCTATAGCTTGGTAGAGCGGGTGTTGGGCCGGATTGACTATGGCATCTTCGGCTAAGTGATGGCTATTGTTTATCGAGTAGTACGGCAGAAATATGCCGCCCACCCGCTGGACGTTACCGGTACCTGGCTCAATGGCGGGCGGTGGAATCCACCGGGTGTTGGCATTCTCTATACAGCAGAACATCCGGCATTAGCATTGGTGGAGATTTTGGTGCACATGCCTCAAGTCCCCTACGATGAGTTGCCCGCGTATCGCTTGTTTAGTCTGGAGTTACCCCCCGATAGTCAGCGCCTATTGGATGCCGCTCAACTACCCTCCTACTGGCAGGCGAACACCTACCATCAAAGTCAGCATATCGCAGCTGATTGGCTAGCTCGGCCCGATGTGTTAGCTTTAGGTGTACCTTCCTCAGTAATGCCTGACGGGATCAATTACCTACTGCATCCAGCTCACAGTAGCTATGCTTCCATTCGGATACTTGACGAGAAGCCTCTGGTGATTGATCCGCGGCTTTGGTCGAAATAAGCCGAGTCATCGTGCAATCAGTACTCCATAGTCAGGCGTGTCGCTCATACCACTTACAGATCTCGAAGAATGGTTGTTAGGCGCCCTTATCATGCCTTCAAACTCCGGCCTTTTTAAGACAAAGTGTTTCGGTAAATGGGCATCTAATTGGACGGCTTGTTTTAGTAACTGTCAACTACAATCCGTAGCACACGTATGGTGACTTCTTTTAATTTAATGACAGACGAGCATGGCCTATACTTAACTAAAGGTGCGCTATCACCATATTCGCGGTGGCATCCATAGCTGTTGCACAAGCACACTGGTTTGGCGATTAGATGGTTCGGAACGCTGGTTTGGGCAGCTCAAGATTTCCCCGCAGCGTGTCGGCCTCATATTCCGTATGGAAGAGGCCGCGTTCCTGCAAAATGGGCACCACTAGCTCAATAAAGTCTTGTAGTCCGTAGGGATGGTCTTGCTGAACCATGAGCATATCGATTGCCCCGGCTTCATACCACTTCTGTATCTCATTGGCGATGCGTTCGGCTGAACCCATGAATAAGGGAACGGGTCGGTGCGAATACGGACCTAAAGAACGGATTGCCTGATACTTCGCGTAGGCCTCGACATCGGTGCGGCCCACGATAGGATTTTGTGCCACTGACCGCACAAAGTCTTCCGGCTGCCTGCCTTTTTCGAGTAGCTTCATTGTCAGCGCATTGGCGAGGGACAAGGTCTCCTCGAAGGTGCTACCGGCCATAAAGACGCCGTCCGTGTAAGAAGTAGCTAGGTCCACAAAGGTGGACGAGCTGCCGGCCATGTACAGAACCGGTCGGCCCTGCACCGAGCGGCTCAAGTTCAGTGGCCCATCCACTGAGAAGTACTTGCCCCGGTAGTTAACCGAGTGCATCTTGCGCGGATTCAGAAAGATACCGCTCTCTTTATCTCGGGGAAAGGCATCATCCTCGTAGGTATCCCACAGGCCCAGCAGAATTTCCAGAAACTCCTTATGCATAGGGTACTGGTCCGCTTTGCCGAGGTGGCCCCGGCTGAAATTTACCATCCCGCCGGGGTTGGACGTGATGGCATTCAGCGAGGCCCGGCCCTTGCTGATTTTGTCCAGCGACAAGACTTGCCGGGCCAGGTTGTAGGGGTCGGTGTAAGAGGTCGAAGCCGTCAGGGAGAGGCCGATGCGCTCCGTTTTCGTGGCGAGGGCCGACATGAGCGTTCCCCCCTCAAACATGCTCAGGTAGTACGGGATGTTGCCGGGGCCGACGTGGCTCACATCGTACAAAAACAGGGTTTCGAATTTGGCCTGCTCCACCAGCTGCGCCTGCTGAATGAAGAAATCGATGTTTTCGCCGGCGTCAGCGGGCATATCGGGGTGGCGCCAGGAGGAAAAATTCCACCCCGGCCCATCAATGACTGCGGCCAGTTTTAACGTTTTTCTGTTGTTCATATCCAGGTGTATATAGGCGTGTTTTTGCCCCGGCAGAACCTGACGCTCACAGGCCGGGCGTCAGGTTCTGCCGGGGCAAACGGCGTTTCCTAAGACGCGTAGGCTGCCCCACTGACGCTGCCCACCGGCAGAATAGCATTCAGTTCTGCTAGCTCTTGCGGATTCAGGGTAATACCGGCCGCAGCCACGTTCTGCTCCAGGTAGGTGCGCCGTTTGGTGCCGGGAATGGGCACGACGCCCTGCGCCAGTACCCAGGCGATAGCCAACTGGGCGGCCGTCACCTGCTTTTGGGTGGCCAGGTCCTTAACTTTCAGCACCAGCGCCAGGTTTTTCTGGAAGTTTTCGCCCTGGTAGCGGGGCAAGCCCCGGCGGAAGTCGGTGGCATCAAAGTCTTCAAACTTGGTAATCTCGCCCGACAAGAAGCCCCGGCCCAGTGGCGAGTAGGCCACGAAACCGATGCCCAGTTCCTGGGTGAGTTGTAGCATACCGTCTTCCTCCGCCCCCCGGTCAAAGAGCGAGTATTCGGATTGCAGGGCCGTGAGCGGGTGCACGGCGTGGGCCCGACGCAGGATATCAGCCGACACTTGCGACAGGCCGATGTAGCGCACTTTGCCTTCTTCCACCAGCCGGCTCATGGCACCCACGGTTTCCTCGATGGGGGTCGCCGGGTCGAGACGGTGCAGGTAGTAGAGGTCGACATAGTCGGTCTTCAGGCCGCGCAACGAGCGTTCGATGGCCTTGCGCACGTATTCGGGGCGGCCGTTGAAGCCGCTGGTCATTTGCTCCTGGTCGTCTACTTCGAAGCCAAACTTGGTGGCGATAGTGTACTGGGCGCGCTGGCCGGCCGTGGCTTTGGCCACTAGCCGCTCGTTGAGCAGGGGGCCGTAGACATCGGCCGTATCCAGGAAGTTGACGCCCAGTTCGCGGGCGCGGTGGATGGTGGCCAGGCTTTCGGCCTCGTCTGGCTGACCGTACAAGCCGGTGCCCGCAAAAGGCGTCATGGCCATACAGCCTAAGCCTTGGGTGGGGACGTGCAGGCCCTGGCTACCCAGGGGTACTTGGGGTAAACTACGCATACTGAGGTGATGAAAAAGTGAAGCAGTAACTAAGTATGTGCTAGTAGGGGGCGATGGTAGCCTCCCGCAGACGGGTCAGGCCACCCCATCCTAGCCGATGCTATCCAGTGCCTGCATGTCCTGCGCGGTGAGTGGCAACGCGGCCGCCTTCATGTTCTCTTCCAGATGGTCGATGCTGCGGGTGCCCGGAATAGGCAGGATGTTGGGGGCATGGTGCAAGAGCCAGCTCAGAGCCAGCTGCCGCACCGAGGCCTGATGCCGCGCGGCTACCTGCTGCACCATTTCAGTATCCTTTACCTCGCCCCCGCCGATGGGAAACCACGGAATGAAGGCAATACCCTGTTCGCGACAATAGGCCAGCACGGGCTCGTGCTCACGGTCGAATAGACTGTAGCGGTTCTGCACCGAGGCCACGGGGAAATGCTGCTGAGCCAGCTTGATTTCCTCCACCGATACTTCCGACAGGCCGACATGCCGCACCAAGCCCTCTTGCCGGGCTTCCGCTAAAAAGGTAAACGTACGCTCGGCGGGCACCCGCGGGTCGATGCGGTGTAACTGATAAAGATCGATGTGATCCAGCTTAAGGCGACGCAGACTGCCGTACAGCGCATCGCGCAAGTGTTGCGGGATGCCATCGTTTAGTAAGCCTTTACTACCCGGACCGAAGCGCACTAAGCCACCTTTGGTGCCGATAACCACGCCGGACGCGTAGGGGTGCAGGGCTTCGGCAATGATTTCTTCCGACACAAAGGGGCCGTACATATCGGCTGTGTCGATGAAATTAGCGCCAAGCTCCACTGCTCGCTGCAACAGCGCCAGCATGGCGGGCCGGTCGGCAGGGGGGCCGTAGAGGCTGGGGCCCGGCACGCGCATTGCGCCAAAGCCAAGCCGGTTAACCGATAAGTCGTTTCCTAGGGAGAACGTGGTTTCCATGTGCAGTTTGTCCGAAGTATGAAAAAATTACGATTCCTTGGTAGCTGACTCCGTAATTGCGGCCTTGTGCTCCTCCAGAAATTCCCGGACTGTCTTGGCAGGCCTGCCCAGCACATAAGGAATATCGTTCTGTACCATCGACATATACGCCATTCGGCCGTCGAGCATCTGGGTCACAAAGTCAATGTTTGCCTTCGTGTACCAGCGCTCCGCCCCATTAGCCAGCAGCGTTTCAACCAGCTCTTTAAAGCCTTCCAGCCCTTTGTTTTCGTGCTTGATGTCAAGGCCGGTAACCTCGCTCAACAACTTTGCAATTTCCTGTCCGTTAAAGCTTTCCACGCTTAACCAGTAGTGCTGCCCACCGTGCCGCTGCGGGCCGTCGAGGAGGGCTTTGGCAGCCACCGCTGCGATATCACTGGAGGCTATGTAGCCGACTCTCCGGTCGTCCCAGTAACTGGTGTAGGTTAAATTCTTCGGAATGTAGAAACTAGTAAACACCTCCATAAACATATTTGGATGGAGGTGGGTCCAGGCAATACCGCTGGCCTCAATGTATTTCTCAATCATCTGGTGCCACGCAAAGTGCGCATCGGTCGTATCCCACTCCGCGAATACGCCTACGTGCACGATATGACTGACGCCGGCTTTCCTGGCTGCATCGACCAACGTTTTGCTCTGCGTAAGCATGGCCACCGTGTAGCCGGTTAATAGAAACACCCGGTCCACACCGGCCAGCGCCAGCGCGAATGTCCTTGGGTCATCCAGATCGAGGTATTTGCAGTCTTTTCCTTCGCGGCTAAGTTGTTCTACCACTTCCTGTTTACGCGAAGTGATTCGTACATTGACACCTTTATTTTCAAGCTCTTTTACAACTTGACGGCCGATCGTTCCGCTGGAGCCCAGGACAAGGATGGTCGGGTTTTGCTTATTTTCCATTTGAGTTTGCAATGAGTTTGTACTAAAAAAATGTAGTATATAGATATAGTTGGTTTGTCGGGCCGTGAGCAACTACGCGGGGTGCTGGGACCAACTACATCTTACCCCGCTGCTTGGCGCGGTTGCCGGCCACCACCTCTTCGCGCGTAGGCCACGCTTCGCGTTGAATCAGCTCCAGGATAATCTCATCGCGTATCTGCGGTGCCTTGCCGGGCACGGCGTTGGCCAGGGCCTGGGTCAGCTCGGGGGCCGTTAGCTCGGTGCAATAGGCCGGCGTGCCCGGCTGCTGCCGCCACGAGTCGGCCAGGCTACCCCCGTCCACCACGTCGTAGCCGAGGTCGTTGCAGAGGTCGGATAGAATTTGTTTGGCGCGCTCATCATCGCCCGCAATGGAGAGGGCAATGCGACCGGCTGTGCCGGGCGCGGTACCGCCAGTGGCAATTGTCTCGGCGAGCAGGTTGTTGAAGGCTTTCAGGATGGGGCGACCCAACTGCTGGGCCGCCAGCACGCTCTCCGGCTGGCCTTGCTCCAGTGTGTCGATTTTCCCATCCCGGTGGGGGTAGTAGTTGCCCGTATCCACCACAATTACCTCAGGGGGTAGCGACCGGAACAAGTCTTTGGGAAACTCGTCAAGCACCTTAAAAGGCACAGCGATAAAAACGAGGTCCACCTCCTGCACCACGTCTTGTAGGGTGGCGGGGCTAGCCCCCAGCTCCTTCGCTTTCCGGGCCAATTCGGCCGGCTGGCGGGTGTTGGTTACTTTCACCTGGTGGCCGAGGGCCGCCAGGTTTTTAGCGAGGGAGCCGCCGACAGGGCCGGTTCCGATGATTCCGATTTTCATGAAATTAAGAATATAGTAAACCGTATTTTAGTCAGTAAGACGCTGGCGTGCGCCACGGCCAGGTAAGTAGGCTACGCTGGCTTTTGCCGGCTGGGATAGCCGTAATAGTGCCGCAACACGTCGATGCCCCGGTCCACAAACCCCGTAGGGTAGTTGCCACTCACGACTATTTGCATGTACTCCTCGCCTAGGTCAGCCAGCTTTTGACTGATGATGTCCCGGTTAGCCGGGGCATCGGT
The DNA here is from genome assembly GCF_054776615.1 of Spirosoma pomorum. NCBI lineage: Bacteria > Pseudomonadati > Bacteroidota > Cytophagia > Cytophagales > Cytophagaceae > Spirosoma > Spirosoma pomorum. The sequence continues at coordinate 2,543 of NZ_BAAHBP010000003.1, read as the reverse complement.
CCGCACGGACCGCGCCCTGGCGGCTATGGCTTCCTCCAACGGCAGGTCGGTGCAGTAGGTTGGGTTACCAGGCTGCTGCCGCCACGAGTCGGTTATGGGGCCTGCATCGTATCCCTCGAAGCCGGTCTGGTTGACCAGTTCGATGACCGTTTGCTTGGCCGCTTCGTCGTCGCCCGATACGCTCAGGGCAATCCGGCCGGGGGTGCCAGCGGGCTGGCCATCGGAAAAAAAGCTGTACGCCCCAATGTTGTTGAAGGCCTTAATAACCGGGTGGCCCAGCACTTGCTCGACCCATGCACTGTTGGTCAGCCCCTGCTCAATAGCGGCTATTTCGCCATCGCGCTCCGGGTAGTAGTTCATCGTTTCTACGATGATGACCTCTTTGGGTATGTCCCGAAAATCGGCTTGCACATCTGGCGTTTTCCCCAACGGAATGGTGAGAATGATAAGCTCCGCCCTCTGCACTGCCTCACGGACGGTCACGGCCGTGACGCCGGTTTGCTGGGCAAAATCCCGCAGTGATTCGGGGCCGCGCGAATTAGCCAGGCGCACTTGGTGGCCGTGCCGTTGTAGTTTGCGGGCAAGGGTCTTGCCGATGTTACCGGCCCCAACAATTCCAATATTCATAGTGCTTTTTATGTAAGGTGCTGTTATTTAATAGGTTATAGGATAATTAATTAATTAATAAATACATAATTAAGTGTTTATCTATTTATTAACAGAAAACCACCGTCGGCCGCCAGTCAAAATGGCTTACATAATTTTTAATGACTGTAGGAAATCTTCTAACTCCTGTAGTTTAGCTGGATTAATCGATATAAACATATTGCGGCCTTCCTTATGAGACTCGATCAACCCTGCATCGGATAGTGCTTTCAAATGTTGGGACATAGACGGTTGGCTAATGGGAACGGCATCAAACAAATCGGCACACCCCCGGTTTGTCCCTTTTGCAATTTCCTTGAGCAGTTGCAGGCGGTGGGGATCGCTGAGGGATTTAGCCATTTTAACGAGGGATTTGGTATCCATTATCTGTCTAGGGTTTAATACATGCGCATCGGTTAATGTATGTCAACCTCTTCAGTCCTGAGTTGGTTCCTGTTTGATATTGAAAATTGGTTTTGAACCGAATAGCTATCGTTGGACAGGTTGTAAAGATTAATTAACATGAGTTCCAGGATCTGCTTAAAGAGCCTAGCTATTTCTTTTTTCAGTTTTTCACAACAGTCTCAAATAAGGCTCTCAAATGAGACGGGGGTGCTGTCTATCATAGACCTGCTTCTTAAACTGTGCGTTTTGTTACACTAAACATATACGCTTCAAAGTAACATCAGTCTCTCAAGCGCAGTAAACGTAAAAGCGCCCGGTCATTTTGACCAGGCGCTTTAATAGTTAATCGCAACGTGTTTCGTTAATACGCTTCGTACTCAAACGTAGCTGTGCTTTGCAAGCGGATTTCAGGCTCTTGGTAGTTAGTGACTACCGACGTTAGCAGCCCTGCGTTATTGTAGGTGTATTGATTCTTTGGATCAATGTAGTTGTTTCGGCTTATCAGTATACCTACGTAGTTTTGAACCGTGTAATAAGGGTTGGGTTTGTCATCATAGGTCGCGTAGGTGTATTTCACAGAGGTAGACAAGGAGATATCGTTGAATTCCGAAATATTACCGTTCACGTAGGAATAGGTCCTAACGGCGGGAAACGGGGTTGGATTGTTGACGGGGTCAGGTGTTGGCTGATCCGTGGTTTTGCTGACCAGTTTTTGCTCGTTGTATTCCAGCGTACGCGTATTGTAGAGCGTAGGATCCGTCTGACCAGTGAATGTGCGGTAGTAACGGATCGTCTTGATCAGACCACTCTGATCATAGTCGAAGGCAATAAGTTGTTTGATGAAATTCGTCCCCGGCACCAGTTGCCCCTCAACACTGGTCAGTTGCCCCTGATTGTTGTAGCTATATAAGAAGGGCTGGCCCACGTCGGGCAGGAAATTAGCGCTACCACTGGCGTAATCGACCCGCTTCTCGACCCTGCCGGCACTGTTATAGAAGTACTCACTGGCACTAGAAGCGCGGGACGCGGAGGTGCGTATTTTTTTAATCCGGTATTGGGTCGTTGCCACCGGGGGCAGGTGGTCGGCGCAGGAAAAGAGCGTCGCAATCATAATCAGGCACATGGCCCACTTGAGTAGAACATTGGCTTGCATTGGGTAATTGATTATGGAGTAAAATTCGCGTCTTATTACGCGCCAAGATAGCAGACCCAATCCGATTGTAAAGCGTTGTGAGACTAAGTAAATAAAAAATGCGAAACCTTATCCTTAAAGCGGGGATAGGGCCAAGAAGCAGGTGAACGATCGCTAGTCTATTTACTGATTGTCCCAGTATCAATGGTCAAACTGATAGTCTATCCTGCCAGGTAGCGCGGATAAGATTCTCTAGCGTGCTGTGGTCCTTATCTCTTTGACGCACCTCCTTGAGATGGTCTAATAAATCGGGACACTGCAAGTGCTTAACTTCGCAGAGTCGTGAAAGAGCAAAAAAACA